>CAYVWX010000009.1:0-27644 GCA_964455635.1 uncultured Lentimicrobiaceae bacterium
CATGAGCTTTTCGTGAAAAGCTCCTACATTTGTTACTTTGCAACAATCACCAATCGTCAATCACCAATCCTCAATCTTCAATCACCAATCATCAATCCTCAATCTTCAATTCTCAATCCTCAATCTTCAATTCTCAATCTTCAATCTTCAATCACCAATCTTCAATCCTCAATCTTCAATCTTAAATCTTCAATCATCAATCACAAATCCTCATTCGTATCTTAAACTTTCCACCGGATTGCGGCGGGCAGCCCTGAACGTATGCCAGCTGACTGTGAGCAAAGCCACCAAAAGGGCAATCATTCCCGAGAGGGCAAAAATCCACCAACCGAGCGAAATTTTATAAATAAAATTTTCCAGCCACTTGCTCATAGCGTACCATGCCACCGGGACGGCAATGACAAAGGCAATAAGTACCCATTTTACAAAATCTTTATTGAGTAAAACGATGATTTCACCAACCGTAGCACCGTTTACTTTCCTGATACCAATCTCTTTGGTCTTTTGTTGATTGTAAAATATCGACATGGCAAAGATGCCCATTACAGAAAGGATGATGGCGAGCAAGGCAAAATATCCGACAATTTTTTCGGTGCGCTGCTCCGTATCATACCACTTTTGTATGCTTTCGTCCATAAAATTAAAATCAACCGGAATATCTTGGGTAAACTTGGCATAGGTCTCACGTAAGTTTTTCATTGTTTGCGGGATGTTTTTACCGTCAATCCGGATTAAAATACTCCAGGGATACTCATTGGCACCCAATTGCCGTATAAGAAGCATCCCGAGTCTTTCATGCAGTGAACGAAAATGAAAATCATTAACAACTCCCAAGACCGGCAGAGTAGTCTTATAATACTTAAAACTTTGGGGCAGGGAGTCGAGACCAAGTTTTTTAACAGCGGTACGGTTCAACCAAATACCGTTTTTTGACCACGCTACACCGGTAGGTGTTATTTTTAATTTTAACATATCGAAGAAAGCCGAATCTACTACAAATTCCTGAAAACTAACGGGTTTGTCTTTATATGTAAACGATTGATTGTTGCCTCCATCGGTAGGGTCACCTTTGACAAAAGAGACATTTTTAACCCCCGGAATTTTTAGAAACTCATCGCGTAAAGCGGCTTTTTTATTGCCGTTAATCATACTGGCAACCCGGATAATATTATTTTTATTAAAGCCCAAATCGCGATGCAATAAGTAGCGGGTTTGCCGCACGATGACCACCGTAGAAATAATAAGCACAATCACCACCAAATATTGAAAAGCTATCAGGATTTTAGAATAACGCGTTTTTGATTTAAAGGTAAAACCTCCCTTGATGACTTCCACCGGATTAATCCGGGTGATAATCAGTGCAGGAATAATGCCTGAAATAAGACCAACTACTAAAACAAAAACCAAAAAATAGAGCAAATTGAGTCCACGGAAAGCATCGGAAAGGTGAAGCTGTGTTTGTAGTATTTCGTCAAAGGATGGTTCTATCCAAAAAGCAAGTAAAATGGCAAGCAAAAAGGCAAGCAGGCAAAGCAAAACGGTTTCGGAAAGATACTGAGCAACAAGTTGCCGGCGCAGGCTTCCGTGCAATTTGCGAATGGCGATTTCTTTTACACGCAATCCCGAGCGGGCGATGGTAAGGTTGAGGTAATTGACCACGGCAAGGCTCAAAATCAAAAAAACTACCGCCAGCAACATAGAAACAAAAATTTTGCTGTTTTGCCTGATGCCTGTGCCTTTTATTTTGCTGAAATATACCTTTTCAAGCGGGTCAAGGATTACCTCTTTGGTTCTGCCCTGTTTGTAAAGCCAGAAGTCTTTTTTAAATAGTTTTAATATTTGTGGAGCTTTGGAAGGCAGGTCGGTATTGGGTTTTGCCAGAAAATAAAGATCGAAAGAGCAATTGCCAAAGTCGGTTTCCATACCGTCCCAGTGCCAGATATCCTGTAAAGCTCTGAAATTAATCAGTGCATCCGTTTTCTCAAAAAGCGAGGTTTTGGAAATATCATCTACTACAGCGGTAACCGTCAGCGGCACATCCGAATTTATCTTAACTTCTTTTCCTAAAGGAGATTTATCACCGAACATTTTACGGGCAAATGAGTTGGTTAACACGACTGAATTTCTTGTCTTTAAAGCAGTTTCCGGAGTCCCCTCGATTAAATGAAAATTAAAAATGGTAAAAAATGTAGAGTCGGCAAGCAGATAATGTAATTGCAACTTTTCAGAACCCTTGCTGTTGATGATGGCATCCATTGACTTAATCCGTGTAAAACTTTCAATTTCGGGGATTTCGCTTTGCAGCCAGGCACCTATCGGTGGAGCCATATTGCCAGAAGCTTCGGATCGTATGCGATAAATCCTGTCTTTGTTTTTTTGTTCGGCATTTACCGACCATTCATTTTTGACATATACACTCAATAAAATCACAAACGCCATCGACACGGCAAAGCCCGCCACGGTTACTAAAGTGTACAATTTGTGCTTTAAAAGCTGTTTGAAAAATATTTTCAGATTTTTGTAAATCATTGTAGGTATTGTCATTTAATTTTGATAATTAATTGATTCGGAGGGGTTTATATTTGCTATTTTAAAGGAGCTTATCACAATCGTCATCATTACTAAAACAATAGAGGCAAGCAACGCAATAATAAAATATTGTATGCCGATATTAATGTGACAGGTATAACCGCTAAGCCATTTTACCGAAAGGTAAATAGAAATGGGTAAGGCAATTATATTTGCAACCAGTACGACTATTAAAAACTCCTTTGTAACCGATTTAATAATATCTTCTGTAGAGGCTCCGAAAACTTTTCTGATGCCAATGGTTTTCGACTTTTGTTTGATTAAAAATAAGGCGAGGGCATAAAGTCCGAGCATTGAAATTATAATGACTAACAACGAAAAAGCGGTTATGGTATGCTTTAACTCGACCTCCTTGTTGTACAGCTGTTTAATTACCTGTGAACCAAGCGTGTAGTCTGTTTGATTGTTAGGAAAAAAATCGTTGAATATTTTTTTTATGTAGGCTATGGAGGATGAATCGGTGCCGGGTTTATACCTTACGGCAATTTCATCAAGATATTTATTTGACAAGGTTAGCATCAGGGGGCCTTTATTCTCTTTTATCGAACGCATATACAAATCATCCATAACTCCGATTATCCTGTAACCTGATTTTCCCGATTTTTTTAATATTTTACCGACAGGATTTTCGGGCAATCCCAATGCATCAATAACCGATTTGGAAATGATTGCGGCATCCACCGAATCGGAGCCGTATTGCCTTGAAAAGCTTCTTCCCTGTATTATTTTCAAACCCATCGTTTCAACAAAATCATAATCAACATCCAATTGTTCTACCGATACGTATTTGTTCTTCAGCACGGCATGTGGCATACTAACTTTCTGCCATCCCGGATAAGGAGGAATATAACTTGCGGCAGAAGCATTGACAATGTCAGGATTCTTTTTTAACTCGTTAAATATTTCATGGTAATGTGATTCAGCCTCCTCATCATCAATTCTGATAGTAACCAAGTTGGTAACATCATATCCAATATTTACGGTTTCGGCAAAGCGTATTTGTGCCGAAATAATTTGCATAAAAACGATCAGTACAACAAAAACTATTATTTGAAAAGTGATTAAAATAAATCTGAACCACGACTTGGAGCTGCTTACCGGATTTGTGCTTTTTAGCGCTTCAACAGGGTTAACTTTTGATAAAAACAGGGAGAGGTAAATTCCCGATAAAACTCCTGCAATTATTGCAATGGTTATTATGCCAAACACCATTTTTAGGTTTAAAAGCGATGAAATCACAAAACGGGTATTGAGCAGGTTGTTTACAAAAGATATTGAGAAATACATTATAAGAATGGCCAAAGGAACAGCCAAAAGGCTTAAGACAACACTTTCGGAAAATATTTGTATAAGTAATGATTTTTTTGTTGCACCTACGGTTTTTCGCACTCCTATTTCTTTAAACCGCGTAACAGATTGCGCTGTTGACAAAATAACGTAATTGGTAATGGCTATAAATAAAATTAACAGCGCTATTAACATAAATGTGTAAATTTTATGCAAGTCGCCCCATTTGAACGTATTCATTAAATGGCGCGAGTGAAAATAGACATCATCAAGTGATTGAAAAGTGTATTGGGTAGTGTTGTTTTTTCCCATATACTTTTTTACAAATTCGGACATCTTTTTTTCCAGTTGAGATACAGAAGAACCATTGGATAACAGCACATAGGTTTGGTAAGCCGAGTTATTCCAACTGTATTTAAAATTTTCATCAGGATAATATTGTTTTGAACGCTCCCACTCAAAATCAATGTGACAGAAAATGTTTCCGATAAGTGTTGACTTTCGGGGAATATCCTTTATAACCCCGTCCACTCTAAACAGATAAGTTTGGTTATTCAATTTCATCTCCATTTTTTTTCCAAGTGCATTTCCTCCGGAAAAATATTTTTCGGCAATGCGTTTGGTAATAACAATGGAAGAGGGATCTTTTAAAAAATCATTGCTGTTTCCGCTTATTACAGGTAAAGTAAAAATATCAAACAGTGCAGGGTCGGCAGCAAATACTCCGGGTTCCGGTATAAATTCATCACTTTTTTTAAACGCAACACTGTATATGTATCCCATACGAACTGCCGATTTTACTTCCGGAAAATCCTTTTGCAGGTATTTCGAAAAATAATAAGGCGCATAAGGTTGGGTAATGTTTAATTTCTTTTTTGTTTCGATAACCCGGTAGATGTTGTTGTGGTTTTTGTGGCATTTGTTGTAGCCCGTTTCATGTAATATATAGAGCAACAAAAAAAATGAAGCTGCAAGTCCTATTGAAAGCCCTGCAAGATTAATTAAAGAGAATAATTTATTTCTTGCTATGGTTCTGAAAGTTACTATTAAATTTTTATAAAACATTTGTTAGTTTTTATGAAGTCGTTTAAAGTGAACTTGCAAATATATTGTTAAGTATCATTTTTTGAGTTTTAAACAACTTTATTACTTAAACTCCAATTGTTCATTGTCTCCAAAATTATCATAACCGGACACCACTACTTTTTCGCCGGCTTTTAAACCTTCGAGCAACTCATAATATTTAGGATTCTGTCGTCCGATTTTGATGTATCGTTTAACAGCTGATTTGCCATCTTTAGAAACTACAAAAATCCATTGGCCTCCTGTTTTCTGAAAAAAACTACCGCGCGGCAGCAGTAAAGCCTGTTGGGGGTCGCCCAGTTGTAAACGCGTATAATAGGTCTGGCCGGTACGCATGTTTTCGGGTCTGGTGCCGGTAAATACCATCTCCACTTTAAATCTTCCGTTGTGAACCTCCGGAAAAACCTTTCTTATTTTCAGATGAAACTGTTTGCCGTTACGCTCCAAATCGGCGGTAAGTCCGGCTCTTACCTTATCTATATAGTGCTCGTCAATTTGTGCCACCACTTTGTACGTTGTTAGCACATTAATTTGCCCGATGCGGCTGCCTTTGGGTACCGATTGTCCAAGTTCCACGTCCAGTGCGCTAAGCTGTCCGTTAACCGGAGCTTTAACGTTAAGGTTGTCTTTGCGTTGTCTGACCAGTTGCAGGTTCATCTCCATATTTTTCAGGTTGTCGTTCATCTGTTTTATTTGTATCGATCGGTAAACGGAATCCTGCTTTTGCCGTTCGAGATAAAGCTCGTAGCTGCGCTCTGCAAACTCAAAGTCCTCTTTCGATTTTATGTAGTCTTCACGAGGAATCAGACTGTCGTTGTAAAGTGTTTTATTTTGTTCGTAGGTTCGTTTTTTACGTTTTATGTCGTATTCCAAATTAAGCAGCTCCCGTTTTATCTGAATGCGTTCCTGCTCCATGGTAACCATGGTATTGCGTAAAAAATTGCTTTTTTCGGCCAGTTGTGCCTCGCTGTTAAGAATGCTTAAGTTTAAGTCGGGGTTGCTGAGCCGCACAATAACATCGCCCTTTTTAACCATGGCACCCTCTTCGGTTACCTTTTCTTCAACCCTTCCGCCTTCGCGCGCATCAAGGTATATGGTGGCACCGGGCTCCACGGTTCCGGTAACGGTAATGTAATTGTTAAAAATGCCCTCGGTAACGGTTTCGATGTTAAGTTTGTTTTTGTCAACTCTGTACGTGGAGACATTAAGCGAAAAAAAGGCTTTATACACAATCAGCAAAAATAAAATTGCGGCTGCGGTCCAATAAAGATGTTTCTTTCTGATTCCCCGTTTTTTTTCAATAGGCCTATCCATATTGTTTTTCGATTTTCAATTAATTATTAAGAAGATGGTTCCAGTTGCCTCTTCGATAAAATTCCAGCATCTGACTGCGTAAAATATAAACAAGTTTGGCTTTTAAAAGCGTGGCTTTGGCCGAAATGTAGCGCTGTTTGGCAATATCATAATCGGTGGTGGAGGCGAGTCCTTTTTCCATCTTTTCGGTTATATTTTTTAGCGACAGCTCACTAAACTTTTTCAACTCAACAGCCGAATAAAACTCGTTTTTGGCCGACTTCAAATCATCGGCGGCTTTCCATATCTCGGTGTAGAGCGTTTCACGTTCTTTTTGCAGTTTAAGTTTTTGATTATCAACGGCTATTTTTTTTCGTTTTATTCGGCTATGAACCGAGGCGTTGTTAAAAACCGGAATGGAAATACTCATATTCACCCATTGATTTTGGTTGTTTTCAAGCTGTTTGGCAAAGGTGAGTTCGGCACCGTCGAAAAAGTTGGTGCTGTAACCTGCCGAAAGATAGAGCCGGGGCGATATATATCCTTTTGCTACCGACAGCTCTTTTAACGAGGCATTGTACAACAGTTTTTGCTGTAAGATTTGCGGCATACTGTTCACAGCCCTCGCAAACAGCGAATCCACATTAGGCGAATCGGGTGTTACTAACGGCAGCGGCATCGTAGTGTCAATGTCAAATCTGTTGCTTACTTCCAGTCTGAGTAACTGTTTAAGCTCCAGCAAGGTTTTGCTATACAGATTTTCGGCACGGGTAAGCGTAAGCTTGTCGTTGGCCCATTGGCTTTTTAACTCCTGCACAGTCAATGGCGATTCGCGTCCCACCTCCACAAATTTTTGCATTCTTTTAATCTGTTTTTCCGAGATATGCACCTGATTTTCGGCTACATCAACCAGTCCGGAAGTATAAAGCACCGTAAAGTAGGAGCTTAGCACCTTAAAAATAAGTTTGTTTTTTTCAAACTGAGCCTCTTCTTTGCCGGCAGCCAGCCGATAGCTGTTAAGTTTAAGGGTGTTCATCTTTACAAGTCCCTGAAAAATATTGACCGAAGTGTTGGCCCAGTAGTAGTTTTGCATGGTTTTGTTAAAGGTAACGTCGTTGGTGTTTGGGTCGATGTTACGTCCAAAATTCATGTTCACCTGACTTCCCAGATTCAGGTCGGGTAAAAGGGCGGCTTTGCTCTGCTGCAGGTTTACCTGTTGCGTTTCGATGTTATTGTGCGAAATCGTCAGGTCGATGTTGTTTTTTAAAGCATAGTTAATACAATGAGTTAAGCTCCAGGCTGTTTGTGCTTCAGTACGGAGGTTGAACAGTAACAGCATAAGCAGCCCCACTGTTATTGGGATAACCCTTCGTTTTAAAAAAACGTTTTCGTTTGTTTTCATCCGGTAAAATATTATTTGTAGGTTACAACTAATAACACATTCAATGGTTGTGCCATTATAATCAACCTGCTGTGTATAAATTGATTAGAATGTATTTCAAGGGCTAACAGTCGAGAAAAGTGTAAATTATTTATACACCGACTGTTGAATTTTTTGACAGTCGGTAATTTTAGGTTTGATGCATATGACAGATGCTGTACTATTTTGTTTTGATGGTACGATGTATTTGTACGGATGGGGAAATTTGTTATTTAAAAAACATAACCCGATAAATATTACTTTTACCGGCAAAAAGATATGGCAGGTTATCCGCCCGATTATTGGGATAATTTTTATAAAGCCGGAAAAACCGGCTGGGATATTGGTTATGTTTCTACGCCGTTAAAGGAATATTTCGACCAACTGGATGATAAATCCGTTAAAATTTTGGTTCCGGGGGCCGGTAACGGCTGGGAGGTAGAATACCTTTATAAGGAAGGGTTTGTAAACACCTTTTTGCTGGATTTTTCGGAGGAAGCCATTCTTTCTTTTAAAAAACGATTTCCCGATTTTCCCGAAGCGCAAATAATAAAAGAGGATTTCTTTAAGCACACGGGGCGGTACGATTTAATTGTTGAGCAAACTTTTTTCAGTTCTCTGCCCCGGACGTTAAGAAACGATTATGCCGGGCAAGTATATAAATTACTGGCTCCCGGTGGAAAGTTGGCTGGACTGCTTTTTAACCATGCGTTTCCTTTTGATTATCCACCTTACGGCGGCTCGCCAGAGGAGTATTCAAAGCTGTTTAAAAACCGGTTTAAATTTCTACATTTTAGCACTGCTTACAACTCTATAAAGCCACGAAAAGGCAGAGAGTTATTTGTTTTGCTGTTAAAAGATTAATTATTTATAAAAATTCTTACTATTTTAGCGAGGTTGAAACGGATATGTTTTAGAAATGATAAATCAAATACCTAATAAAAATTAATAATATGAACGGAAAAAATCTTTCATCGCTGGGTACAATTACAAAAAGAGAAACGTTGCAATCGGTTGATTATGATGAGTGTAAGTCGCTAATTCTGGAAATATCAAAACCTTTTCCCGGTTATCACGGTAAAAACCTTCCCGAAAAAAACATCCCCGAATCGTTGTTTCTTGTTACCAAAGAAATTTATTCTGACGAAAAGTTGGTCAGAGCCATCGTGGCGATTAAAAAAAGAACAGACCTGAATTTTGACGCTACTCCCGGAAGGTTGTATTTGCAAAACAGTCTTACAGGAGCCCTGCGGTTTAAATCGTTGAAATATAAAGATATTCCGAATGTGGCAAAATTGCTGATGGAAGAAGGCATTGGTTTTAAAAAGAAAAAACATATTTCACCTTACGACAGCATTATTCATATCCGAAAGTTTTTTGAAATGAAGCTTGTGGCCGAAGGCATATACAGCGATTTAATATCAGAACATATGTTTTATCTTGAAGTCCCGAAAAAATTAAACTGGGATTTATTTGAAAAAATGACCGTCGAATTAAAATATAATCTGAAAGATAATAACTTTGATGCCGCATTGGTGTACATTTATACAGCAGCCGGTATCCTGGATTTAATCAGGATTTTTGATTTGGATGCCAATATTGATAAACTGATGCACATTAGAAATAAATATTTGAACAGCATCAAATAAACTTATATGTTTAAAGCTATCATTCGTTTTATTGAGCAATATGGTGAGCATATTGGTATA
Source organism: uncultured Lentimicrobiaceae bacterium (assembly GCA_964455635.1). Classification (GTDB taxonomy): domain Bacteria; phylum Bacteroidota; class Bacteroidia; order Bacteroidales; family F082; genus B16-G9. Next base: position 9,382 of record CAYVWX010000009.1, read on the forward strand.
AACAGTTCGTGGGCTGTCATTATTGGTATTGTTGTTTCCATTATTATTTTAGCGGTTTTTTCGTGGATTGCCTATGTGCTGGCATGGAAGCTTATGCGCCGGATTGTATTGCCCATTGTAAAAAAATCGAAAACCACTTTTGATGATATATTAGTAAAACACCGGTTTTTTAAGCGACTGGCTTTTTTTGTGCCCGCTATTCTTTTGTACTACTTTTTAGATGATGCTCTGGGCGATAAATATGCGGTTCCGGTAGTTATCTTAAAACTAATTGATGTGTGGCTGGTGGTCATCACCATTTTAATAATCGACAGTATTTTATCCACGTTACGCGATTATTATCAAAAATTTGAAATCTCGAAAGAGCGGCCAATCGACAGTTTGGTTCAGGTTCTGAAAATCATCTCTTATATATTTGGTGCTTTGTTCGTAATAGGTGTTTTTATAAATAAAGACATTACCACTTTGTTGTTTAGCCTCGGTACCATGTCGGCAGTGCTGATGTTGATTTTTCGCGATCCTATTTTAGGTTTTATCGGCGGCTTGCAACTTACCTTTAACGAAATGGTTCGTATAGGCGACTGGGTTAGCGTTCCTAAGTTTGATGCCGACGGGGTTGTTTTGGAAATTACCCTTACGGTTGTTAAAGTACAAAACTGGGATAAAACCATTTCGATGATACCTACCTATGCCCTGGTAACAAACTCATTTCAGAACTGGCGGGGCATGGAGGAGTCGGGGGGGAGGCGTGTTAAACGCTCCATTAACATTGATATGGACAGTGTGAAGTTTTGTGCCCCCGAAATGTTGGAAAAGTACAGAAAAATAGATGTCTTAAAACCTTATCTCGACAGTAAAGAAAAAGAGATAGATGCATACAATAAAAAGAATAAAATTAATCCCGAAGTATTGGTAAACGGCAGACGGCAAACCAACCTCGGAGTTTTCAGAGCTTACCTGAAGGCGTATCTTAAAAGGCGTGAAGATATTCATCAAAACATGACGTTTTTGGTACGACATCTGCAACCCACCGAAAAGGGACTGCCCATAGAAGTGTATGTTTTTACCAAAACCACCGCCTGGGCCGAATATGAAAACATACAAGCCGACATTTTCGACCATATTTTGGCTGCCATTCCTGAATTTGACTTGAAAGTTTATCAATATCCTTCCAATTCGGGTTTGTTGGAATTGATGAAAAACAAGGGCTCCGTTTGATTCTTCTCTGCTCCAAAAAATATCTGATGACTTTTTAACTAAGTACCACAGCATTTGCAATGCTGTGGCTACGGCTACGGCATACTTGTTGTTGGCAACAAGCAATGAAAAGCCGCGTTAAAAATAAAAATATACGCTGAATTTTAAAATTTCGTATCTTTGAAAAAAATCAATTAATATGGATTTACAATCAAGAAAAATAGAATTTATACAAGAATTTCTTAAAGTACAAAGCGAGGAAATAATTTCTCGACTTGAAAAAGTATTAAGAAAAGAATATAAAGCAACAGATAAGCGAATATTTGAAACAATGACTCAAGATGAATTGAATAAACGAATTGACCAATCGGAATCAGATTTCCTGAACAACCGATTTAAAAATAGTTCTGAACTTTTAGCCAAATACGAATAATGGCTTTGAATATTATTTGGTCTGAATTTGCCGAAACTCAACTTGACGAAATTTATAACTATTACGCAAAGAAAGCAAGTACAAAAGTTGCCACGAAACTTGTGAGAGGGATTATTAACGAGCCAAAAAAGTTAATAGAATCACCACTAATTGGACAAAAAGAAGAATTATTAAAACAAAGAGAAACTGAATATCGATATTTAATTTTCAAAAACTACAAACTGATTTATTCTGTTGACAATCAAAACGGATATATAAAAATTGCCGATGTTTTTGATACTCGACAAAATCCTCTAAAACTGAAACGATCGAAATAATGCCGGTTGCCAACACGCAATAAAAAAATGGGCATAAAGTGATAAATATGAATATTTTAACATTAAATAAGCGATGTCGTAAATTAAAAGATTGGTGTTCCAAAATGTTCGACTTTTCATATTGTCATCCGTTATCATGGTAACGGTATCGCCGGATTAATTACTTTGTCTTTCATAAAGTTATATAGCTTTTTAATACGGCCGGTATCAATGCCGGTAGTTTTTGCCAGATAGAGATAATCTTTCACCCGGTAAATCTCACCAAACAGTTTTGCCGGCATCTGTCCGTACTTTAAAAATTTTTCTTTTCCAAAAGCCTTTGCAACCTTGTTAGCTTTAACAGGATCACTTTTAATTATTATGGAACCTCTAACCGTATGGTTTGTGTTTTGCCACCTTAACCGGTAGAGCTTTTTTAGCCCATATTCTTCACCCAGACGATACCATAAATTAAAGCCTCCGTACTCATTGGGGTGCGACCATACTACCGATTTTCCGGAAAGGTTTTGCGAGGTGATTTTGTCGGCTTGCTTTCCGAAATTATAAACGGGTTCCCAAAGATTACGGTATTTTATTTTAGAATAGAGCAGTTTCGATAACCGTGTTGCCGAATAGGTAGCCCAGCCCTCTTCCTCGGCTCCCGGCCACCATTTATGATAGGTTACTACACCAAACAGATGACTGTATTCGTGTAAAATGGCATTTACAGGGTCCGGAAAATCAGCCTGTAGCAAAGGGTTGTTGAGAAAGGCGCTGTCGGAGCAGTTTTTCAGGTAGGTTTTGCTTATAATGGTTCCTACAATGCGGTTTGGAAATTCTGCATGGAAACCTCCCATTCCAATACCGTTTATCACCAACTCATTAACGTTGGGAGAAACGCCAAATTCTTTGATGCTTATCCGGTTGGCAGCATCAATTACCTTTGCAAACTGAACCGCAATATTTTTCAACCCGGGATCTTTATATTTTACCGTGATGTTGTTGACCTTTGCAGTAAAAAAAGTTCCTGTGGTTTTGTTTTCAATTAGCTCTTTCGATAAATCTGTTGGCACAACGGCAGGCAGGCCGTAGTTTAAAAACAGTGCCAGCATAAATGGAATCGAACCGATTATTAACTGCTTTTTAAAGCGATAGTTTTTATACAGAACCATAGCTACTACAAAAAAGGAAAGGGCAGGAATAAAAATGGTGAAAAAGCTAACCGACAAAACATTATAAATAAAAAACAGCGGTATTATTCCTGCTATTGATACGGATAAAGTTGTTTCCAAAGGGCGGCTTTTGTAGAATTTTCGCATACCTATGGCAAAAATTACGGTTGTTACGCCAACACTGTTAATGATGCCCACCAAAATATACATGGTGCCGGCAGTGCCAAAAAGGTCTTGCGTAACAGCAGTTGCCAATACGAACAGTGTTAGTATTATTCTTCGGTGTAATTTTTTTTGTATCGAACCTGAAAGCGCATCGGCAAACAGGTTTATAGCAATGTAAGTGATTATAAATAAGATGTATCTAAAAAACAAGGTAGCGTTAAAGGCAAAGTCGATAAAAATCTTTTGTAGGTAGTTGTTGAGTAATGTTCCTGCAATTACGGGTGTAACAATTAATAGTAAGGCAGTCAAAAAGGGCTTTGTCAATTGAGAAAATCTGAAGTGGCGTATTTTATGGTTAAAAGGTAGTAAAACAATTACTGCCAGCGGAATCATAAAATCGAGCCACGACGGTGACGTTAACAAACCGCGTCCGTTAAAATTTCGGGGCGACAAAATAAACAGCGGGTCGTATTTTGCAAACATCAAAATAGCCGCTCTTAAAATCAATGAGGTAATCAGTAAAAAAAATATTTTTCTTTTGATGGTGGTAGATGACTGTTCCATGATAGTAATATTTAAGGGTTAACATTTTCATATCAGCAAATTCATTTTTTAAGGATATAATGAACGTGCAGAAAATTTATTTAACACAAAACTATAATGGAACCGAGCTAATAGAAAGTTTAAAAAGGTGGATAGCAGCACCTTGTCGGTAAAATATGGAAAAGAAACGGTAAATTGAAGTAGTCGGAAAAGTTATCTGATGAATACTCTTCCAAAGTTAAAATTCATCTGATGTCTTTATGGTTCAATAGTTCATCTGAACGCCGTTATTTGCTTCAATCTTTTCCCCATCTGCTAATTTAGCGGATAAACGGTATTGATATACTTTTCCTTTTTCAACATTTTTATCGGTAAAAGAAACATCTTGCGCGGGGTCAAATGTTTTTAATATTACAGGCTTTTCGGTTTCTGCCTGTTTATAGAGAATAAGTTTATCAATGTTTTTGTTTTGAGGGTGCTTCCAGCTTACAACAATACCGCCGGGCCCTTTTTTCAAATCAATCATTACATGAACTTTGGGAGCATACCTGAAAACAGTTGCCGGTGTGCGTAACGTTGATGTCTTGTTGTTATAACCAACACCTTCAATTTCATATTTGTATTTGCCCGCTTTTCTGTAAACCGTATCGACAAAGTGGTTTTGAGTCAGCACCTTTTTGTTAAGTTTCGATGTGTCCCCCTGAGGTGTTACAAGATATACATTATAGCCTGTGGTAAGTCCTTTTTCGGGTTGAACCCAGAAAAGCTTAATGTTACCGTTATCATCTGCAATATGGTCAACAACCGTGGGGGGGAGGACGGGTTCGTGATTTGCCAAATAGAAAGAAAGTGTATCGGAGCTTTCGCTTTCCATAAATCCGTCGCTGACATTTTTAATATAGTAGCTTAGATTAACGCTATTTTTAACAACTTTGCCTGCATCTGCAAAAACAACTTTTTCTGTTGTGCCGTTTCCCATATCATTTATTAAAAAATAGGGTTTATTGTCGATGCTGCGGTAAACACGATACCCGATTATGTTTTTACCTACATTGGTCCAATCGAGGATGATGGAATCATTGCGGTAAACCCCATGGATATTTACCGGTTTAATGGGTTTTTCCGCAAAAGTTGCAAAGGCGGGTATCCGTACGCTCGTTACATCCGCCCCAAAATAAGTGTGAACCACCAACGTATAGAACATGGGTTCGTTGGCTATGGGGGCAACATCCGTAAAAGTTGACATATCGGAGGCAAGGTCGGCAACTTTTATGTATCCGGTATCGTATTGTAAGCTGCGATACAGTGTTAAACTGCTGACTGTTTGAGGATAACTCAGTTTCCAGTTAAGCGTAACTGCTTTTCTGTCGGTAACGGGTGTCGCTTTAAATTCAACCACCTGTGGCGAAGGTATATAGCCAAAGTTATGTGCCAGGGCGGTTTCCGAAACAACCTCTTTTCCGTTTCTTTTTATCGTGATGTAATACAAATAAATTGCTTTTTGTGTTAGTGTAGTATCCGTTACATAAAAGTAAGATGTGTCATTTTTATTTTGTGCAGGATTGCCGGAATGAATTGTTTCAATCTGATTAAAAACTTTGTCTTTTACGGTAGCCCTGAAGATTTTAAAAGCCGTAGTATCAATATTTCCCACGGTAAACCAGGTAATCATGGTGTAGTTAGCACTGTTATCAACCTTTTTTACCGATACGGGTTGTGCCTTTATTAAAAAAGGAATCAGTAATATTGATAATATAATTAGTTTTTTCATAAGGATATTTTTTATGTTATTCACAGCTTCCGCCTAACTCAAGTGAGAATTCGTTATCGCCGTCGCTGCTCAATTTACATTTATTGGTCAGGGTTATGCCGCCTTGCAATCCGCAGGCATTTACCCCTGCATCCAGTTGTCCGCATGATTTCAAAAACAAAACCTCATTTTCATAACCACCCGAAACATCAAAATAGGCATGAAGGTCAACCCCGACAAAAGAGCAAAGCGGAACAAAATAACCTCCGCTGGCATCTGCAAATGCATAACCACCAATTACTACAGTCGGATTGCTGTAATCAAGATGCACGTAAGCACCGATGCCGGTTTTAACACTTACCCATAGTGGCGGTGCTATGGGTATGGAGTAGGAGTAGTCGGCCAGGTTGCGTTGCCCTATAACGTAAAGTCCGTGAATGGAGGTAAGTGCCGGCGGATTTTTTCTGAAAGGTGACAGAATTTTATTACAGGTTGTTGTAAGGTCGTTTTCATAAATGCCCATCACAAAACCACCGAGGTAATTTTGAGCTGTCATGGTTACATCGCCGAAAAAGGCTACATAAAAACCTGCCGGGTCGAAACGCATATCCATCATTCCCGAGTTGATAGAGGCGAATCCCATCTCTACCTTTTGTGTAATGGTGAGGTTGCCCACCAACGCTTTTTCGGGAAACAGGTATGCGATGCTCAAACTTCCGAGCGGGGTATTAATATTATCGGCTTTGATTCCGTCGCTGCCGGCTTCCAGTCCTCCATGCACATTGAAAGCCAAAACGTTGGAGTTATCAAGTCCTGTAGAATGGGTATGTGCCGTAAAGTTAAGCTCGCCCCATGTATTGCCATCAACGGAAATTTTTCCTTCTATCAGGTCAAACTTTTCTTTCCCCATTTTAATGGTTTGCGGGGTTACTACATCAATGTAGCATTCTGTGGGAGTTTTGGTAAGGAAACCGCGAATGTGTAACTTTTCACCTCCTTTGTCAGGCGGCGGTTTAATGTTAAAAGTTCCGTAAGTAGTGTATAATTTGTTGGTTAACGACTGCGAATTGCGTATCTGTTCCAAAGTATAATCAATGTTGGCATTACAGTCGATGCCGCCGCTTAGCGGTTCTAAAGTAAATTTCAGCTTGCCGTTTTCTTTGGTGTAGGTAACTTCAGCTCTTGAAGGGACATATCCCGGGATTCCCAAATCGGGTATGCCTGCCAAACGGAAAAAGCCTTCGCCCGACATAATTTGGTTTACATAAACATCCATCAGATTATGGAATCGCATTTTTTTATCAAGAACCAGCACGGTTGAATTATCGCTTAACATTCCAATGGACGAAAACTCCAGTCTGTCGGGGGTGGCAGGCAAATTTTTAAGCCAGGCAACAGGGTCGTTGGTGCTTCCTACCATACTTATACGGTAATGGCCCACTCCGGCATCATAATTAAAAACAGGTTTCAGCGCATCATTAATGGTAAGGGTGGCTATGTTTCCAAGTGTAAGTCCTTTGCTTAAATCGATCTCCCCTTCGCGTAAAGCATCAGGCCTGATGTTCAGCCCTTTAATGGCAGGGTCAACACCCAGTCCGGTGTAAATAATCGCTTTGGGGATAACAATGGCATCTCTGGTTTTGTCAAATGTCCAACCATCGGTACTTTTAATACGCCATTTTTCCAACTCAAACGAAAGCTGCGAACCGGCATTATGAACCAAATCCATATTGTCTTTGGTAATTTGAATTTCTCCCGCATCAATTTTTAAATCCATCGAAGGTTTACCCAACGGCATGGGTATATCGGTATGTAAGATGGTGGCAATGTGTATTACACTGTTTTGCATGTAGGAGCCTTTGAAATTGGAGGATGCGTTAAATCCGAACACCCTGAAGTTGTCGATAGGCTTAGGATAAGCAACGGTAACCATTTTTTCTACATCAAATAAGTAGTGTTTGGTATTGTAAAACATGGTGTTTCCGCCATGGCTTTTAAAAGGTGTTATATCCATTTTTGTGGTATCGTCGCCCAAAAACATGTTGCCGGTAAAATCGTAGGCAAAATTAAATGATGAAAGGTCAATTTTAAGATTGCCCGACAGCTTACCGTAATCCCCCGATTTTTTAATTTTCAAAAACGGGCCGTTGTAGCTGTAAACAAACAAATCGCCTTCAAATCCGCCGTTTATTTTTATGGGCAGACTGTAATTTCGGGTAACAACGGCATTGTCAACAGGCACAATCTCTCCGTTAGGTCCTCTGGTAATTTTTACGTTTTTAAAATAGATTTTTTCGTTACTGTTAATGGTATTAAAATCAGGATGGTGCGGCAGATTATGAAAATAACCGCTGATTCGTGTTCCGAAATTTACGCGGGTGGTCATTTTTTCAACGCTAACAGGAAATCCCCATATATTGGAAAGGTCCCATCCGTCGGCTTTTTTAATCCGGAAATTGTACCCGCTGGTTACCATAGACGATTTTACGGTAACTGTTTTTGTTTTCCCGATATATGATGGGTTGCTGCCGCTTTTTACGGCATGTACTTCAATATCCGTGGGGTTATCGTACCAGGGCAATCCTTTTAACTCATAATTTCCGTTGGCATCGGTATAGGCTTCCAAAAACAGGGTATGTCCGTCGGTATTTTGTAATTCGGTATAAACCAATGCACTGTCAACCGGCGTACCGCTGCCGGATTCGGTAACGGTTCCCGAAATATGAAGTGCATATTGCATTTGGAGGGTTTCTTGTTGCCATGTTTTGCTGACCGGAATATTATAAGAGGCTTGAACAGGAGAATAGTCATCAGAAAATACACGTACCAGAAATTGTTGTCCCGGCGATGCAAAAACCAGCTCGGCAATTCCGGCGCTGTTGGTTTGTGCTATGGCAAGGGTGTCACCAACAATAACCGTAGCGCCGGCAATAACGCCGTGTGAGGTTTTGTCATATAACTGCACCCTCAACCTGTGCATTTTACGGTACACGGTAAACGTTTTTGTTTGTCCGGGTTGAAAACTTGCAACGGTAATGGTATCTGCAAAATAATTGTTTGAAAGCGGTTGAACTTCAAACTTGTTTACACCATTGCCGGCAGCTATTTCAAAATATTCGCCGCTTATATAAATGTTTCCATTATCATCGTATTCCCAACGTTTTTCTGTTTTCACATAGGGGTTGTCGGGTAATAGCTTTACATATGCCGTAACCGGATTTCCCTGTTCATCCTCCACTTTTCCTTTTAACTTTTGCTGCGGTTCCAACTGAAACTCATGAAAATAAAGCTCTCCGTATTTGGCATTAACAGCAGGTTGATCTTGTGGCGGCCAAAAAACCGGTTTATAAGGCTTATGAGTAATGTATAGCCTTCGCCAGGGGCCACGTGCTTCGCCGTTTTCGTTATAATCCACCTTAAGGTTCGGGAACCTGAAAAATCCCGCTTTGTTGGTAAATGCATAGCCTTCAATATAAAACCCGGTATTGCAACTTTCGCACATTTGTTTATACAAGGTGGCTTTAACATATTGCAACGGTATATTTTCCAGATTGGTGGCAGCCATTACACGTCCCTGAATTTCGGGCTTTGCAGCCATCAGTCTAACCTCCCTGTCGGTTGCCGATTGCGGTGGGCCATAAAAACTATTATAGGTTACCGGTTGAGTGCCGTTAAATCCTGCATCATCGTCAAGTTGAGTGGGGCCACCGGCATCTGTACTTAATCTTAGCCCTGTTATCGTTCCGAAAAAGGGTTCAAAATTATATAACGTGTTGCTGTAAGCACTATCCACATTTTCTTCGCGTGTGGAAACATAAAAAAGGTAAGGGCTAAGGTCTTCACCATCTGTTACAGCCCAATGTTCCACCAGATGCGAAATGTCAATATTACCATTTACATCCGACAATCCTCGAAACACCTCCTTAAATTCTCCGTATTTGTTATGAACAATACCTCCCTGTCCCGAACCTTCGGAAAGCAAAACGGCAGGATGTTCGTTGCCCAATTTTTGGCTGTTACGTAACACCCTGACAATAGCATTGGGAATGGGCTCGCCTCCTGCAATGGCTTTTTGGTGAATATCGTAATCCTGAAAATGGATGGTGTCGTTGCCGTGTGTATGTTTATAAACATCGTAAGCCGAAACCACTTTGAGATGGAGGTTGTAATCTTTTATCAATGCAAGTTGAGGGGTAGTAGTTATAATATCTCCGGGCTTGGCAAAGAGCAGAATATCGGGACTGCAGAATTTTTGATTTTCCACTTCAATGCGTAAGCTTATAACTCCATAATAATTTTGATTGCCAAAATTTTTCCCCGAGCTTACCATGTAAACAGGGCCGGTAAAAAAGTCGGTCATAAAATCAAAAGAGAAATTTCCCTGATCATCTGTAGTGCATACATCCAACACTTTCCCCACCGTGCTCAACACTTTTTCTTTGCTTAATTCCTGACCGTTCAAATCGTAGAACTTAAAAGAATTGACATTTATATTTGTTCCCGAAAAACCGTCGGTTAAGCTGTGAACTTCATAATTACCTTCGTTATTAACTGTGGAAAACCTGACTACCAGTCTTATATTTGTATTTCGTAACGGTTCTGCGGCATTAACACTAAAGATATTATCGTTTATTGCTCCTTTTCCAAAAGGAGGGGTCATGGTAAAGTTTGTTCCTGAAGGAGGGGTAAAATGAACGCCCGAAAAGCCGCCCAATCCGGTAAAGCCTGTGTTTGCATTGCCGTTGCCCGTGTTGTTGTTCAAATTTGTGAAATTGATTCCTCCGCCCGGCATTGAATTTCCGCCATTGCTGCTTCCGGAAGAAGCGTTTGCGATACCGGCCTCCGAAGCCAGCTTATAACGCAATTGTCCGCTAATGGTTGTGTTTGGAATAAAATCCAGATCGTTTGTAAAATCATCAAGGTCAGGCACAATAACAGTTGTATCGGGCTCTATGGTTAAGCTGTTGTCCTTGTAATTAAACCAGCACGCTTCGCTGGTTCCGTTGTTGTTAAAGATTACCTGATTGTCAGGGTCGTAGGCCTGAACAAAAAAAGCATAAGAGCGTCCTTTAATTAACGGAGGGTCGGAGGGTCCCAGTAAAGCTTGCGGGATGGCCAGGTCTTTTTCAAAAAAGTAAGGTGGCGAGGCTGCCGCAAGGGCATCGTTGGGGTCTCTGTTGCCGGGTAGCATTTCAGTCATAACAAGCCTGTATCTTATGTTGGGTCCGGCTCCTACTGCCGGTGTCCACGAAATTAACAGGTTCTGAGGGGTGGTAGCAGCAATGGAATCGCCACAAACAGGATTTAAAATAACGGGCGGATCAACATATTGAATAATAATCATGTTTGAACAGCCCATGTCTTCATTTGAAAGCAGTGTGCCGGTGTTAAAGTCGTAAACCGAAAAGCAAAATTGGTAGTTTCCTTCGGGAAGACCACCCAAATTAAGTAGTTCCGACTGTGATGTTCCTTCATAAACCAAATGGTTCGGCGAGAAAATTTCGGCAACATTATCTTGTGTGATGTGGAACGGGATACCGGGATAGAGTGTGATGGGTGTTGCCGGCCTGAAGGCGGGGTCGGTTAGAATTTGTACACCGTTATCGCCGGTCAGCCTGCCGTGGGCGTAAACATCCATCGGTTGGGCTGTGGTGTTTAAAAAGGTTACCTGAATTTTGTTGGGATTGTCGATGTAATAAGCAAAACTGGTTGAATAAGGTGGAAAAACCGTTGCTGTTACTGTTACCGATTCCTGCGCTTTTACAAAAAGTGAAAGGGCTAAAAACACAATGGTAATTAATTGTTTGTTAAGCATTTGTCTTTTGTTTTTAAAATGAGAATACATAGCTGAGATCTCCTATTTGTTCGTTAGATGTTTGGTTGATATTTGTTAAATTTTTTGTTGAAATAATGTTGGCTTTAAGCCTGAAACTATGGTGCTTTCCTGCTTTTGCCCTAAAAGTAAGCGCAGGGGTAAATACCATTAATGTTTGTTGACTGTTAATGCTTTCGGTAAGATTGGCAACCAGTCCCAGCGAAATTCTATTCTTCATAAACCCTTTTGATAAACCCACTGTTCCGCCAATGTTTTTGCTGTTGCCAACACTCATGCTAACCCGGTTGTAGTTAAAGGTTGCCATGGCCGTAAGTGTCAGGGGAATAAAAGTTATGTTGTACGAAACAAGTGTGTTGTTGGTGGTAAAGCTGTTGTTGTATTGCGAGGACGGGTTTTTGTCGTTAAGTGCCATTCGGCTGTAAACAAACGAAATAAATTGGGAAACGGTGTTTTTTGAGTTGATAAACTGAAAGTGAGGCATAATCATTAATGTACCGTTGGTTTGATACAATTTTACCGAATCGGCAATTTGAATTCTTCCCGCCTGCTGGTTGATGCTGTAATTGGAGTAGTTAAGGGTGATGCCGAAAACACGGAAAGGGTTGTATGAAATCATGGCGGAGCCGATAACCTTTTTAGTGGTGGCGTTGCGGGCAATTTTCAGGTTGTTGCGTTCCAGCCCGATGCTTCCTGAAAAATTAAACTTGTGTTTAAGTGCATTGAAACCCATGTTAAAAGTCATGTTTTCAACATCGTTGTTAATAAAATAGGTTCCCATCGATTTATATCCCGGGTCAATCCGGCGATAGGCCAATGCCAGTTTTAAGCCTTGGCGACTCCGGTATTCCAGTAATCCGCGCAGGGCCATATAACCCTTGCTGGATAAATTTATGGGGATTATTTTGCTGATAATATCGGGCGTTTGGACAATGTATTTTGAAGCCTGATTGGCAGTGTAAATACTGTAAGCCCCTTCTAACTCCAGATGGATGTTTTTTACAAAGGTAAATCGGCTGTTGATTCCCGTAACAAGGTTTGTGGCCGGAAAATTTTCGTCGCTTCTTGAATCGAATGCCAGTGAGGTTGAGTCGTCGGCAGCACGCATCACTATCAGGTCAACAAAGGTGTTTTTGTCGCCAACGCCAATTTTAAAACTCATCATTTTACGGGTAAAAGCCGTTATGGTGTCGTTAAGCGGATTGTAAATGTTGGTAGCCTGATTGGTGTTTTTTTTCAGGCGGCCGTAAACAGCACCAAACCTGAACTTTCCGGGTGTAAGCTCGATGCCTGCCCCAAAAACAGTGTGGCCTCCCAATACATATTTGGAAAAGTTGATGTTCCGGTATCCCAAATGGAGCGTAATCCATTTGTATTTTGGCGAAAGCCCGAATTGGTTAAAGGGCTGCCTGAAACTTTTACTCCGGTCGCTGTAAGTAAATGAAAACGGCAGGACAAACCCTTTCAGATTTACGGTTAAATTTCCGTTGAGGATGTACGAAAATGGTGTTTTCCGAGGCGTAATTCCGGAAGAATTATAAAAAATACCCGTGGCACCAACGCTGCCGTGAACCGATGATTTGTTTTTTTTAAAATGGGTTAAATCCTGGGCATGCATATTTAATACCATTATAAGCAATATAATAGTTGCGCTGACCCGTACTAATACGCTCTTGTTCAATTTGTTGAACTCAGAAGGTTATAAATGTTTATGCTGTTTGCTGTGGTAATGTTATTTTGGTGTACCAAAAGTAGTAAAAATTGTAACAAAAAACTGTTTTGTGATTTTATTTGAAACGATTACAAATTGAGGTTATGTAAGGGTATTATGAGTGGTTATCTTTAAACCAACTTCCTGCTTAAAATTTAAAGCCGACATCAATGTTAACCGATGGGAAGCTGTTTTTTGAGTAATACCTGAAATTTAGCGAAGTGGTGAGAAACCTTACCGGCTCGTATTGCATGCCTAAAATGTAGTAATTGTTGGTCAGGGTATCGGATATAAATTCCTGATAAAGATGGTCGTAGCGTGCAAATGTTGTGATTTTTTTATTTAAAGCAATAAATCCATACACCGAAAATCCGTATTTATCTACTGCCTTGATGTGTTTATAGTCTTTTAGGTAGTTGGCTTCGCCGCCGAGGGCGAACTTTTTATTTTTAAAACCTGCAAAAAATGACATCGTTTTTGAAGAATTTACCATTTTACCGGTATCGGGTGCCGGTTCCAATCCTGTATAAAGCTTTAGCGTAAATCCCTTTATGGGCATGTATTGGATGTTGAAAGAATAGAGAAACTTTCCGGATTTATCCTGATGTCTGAAAGGGCCTTCGCCATTTACAACCGACAGTTGCAATAGCAGTTTTTCTTTCAGTTTGTAGTCGGCCTGAACACCAAAATCCGCCGGCATTCCAAAACGGTACTTCTCCTGAAAGGTAACATCCACATAACGGAATCCCCAGAATTTATCCTGAAACGTAAGATACTGAGTATTGAGCAACTGTCCAAACCTTAAAATAAAATGTTCGCTGACGGTCCATTTTATTTCAGCCATTTTAAGGTAAGCGGTGTATTTGCTGCCTTCAAAATAGTTAAGGGGGATAACGTTACCCGAAGTGTCGTCGAGCGCTGTAAAATGGGTGGTGCGGGTGAAGTCGAGCATAATTAATCCGCTGACCTTGTTTTTAAAAGTGTGTTTGTAACCCATTATCCCCTGTTTAAACACAAAAGCCGATTGCGGGTTATAGTTATTGTTCAAACCTGTATAAAAGCCTGTAAATATTTGCCCGAAAACATAGGATTTATCCTCTTTATGAACAATTTGGGTGCTGTTTTGTGCCTGATTCATCAGTGGCAGTAATAACAAAAATACAAGTAGCCGGTTCATCCATATTAATTTTGCGGCAAAGGAAAGAAAATGGATGTAATTTTTTTATGGCAAAGCTTATTTGTATTTATTACAAAGAGTGGGTGCTGTATAAGTGGAAATGCCTGATATAATCGGTACAATACAGTTGTAAATAACACATGTAGAAATCATTCACTAATGATTTATTTACTTTTTAAATATTGCTGCCAACGTTAATGCAAAAGAGGTTCCGCCGGTTTTTTCGGGGTTTAAAACAATGTCGCCTCCCATGGAAAGCATCATTTGCCTGCTTAAACTAAGCCCGATGCCCGATCCATCCTCTTTTGTAGTAAAAAAAGGTACAAATATTTGCTCGCGGAGCGTTGAAGGTATGGCCGGTCCGTTATTGATAATTTCCGTTTTGACATGGCGGGCGGAAGCAGTTACTTTAATGTTGATTGCGGGATTTTCGGTTTTGTTTTGAACCAACGCTTCCACAGCATTTTTGAGTAAATTGGTCATAACCTGTGAGAGCAGTTTTTCATCAGCTAAAACGGCTTGCGCAGCCGGATAGTTTCTGATGATTTTAATGTTATCGAATCCTGAAAAAGCCGCCGCCGACATTAAATTATTTTCAATAATCGAGACAATATCCACCGCTTTTAGGTCGGGTTCGGGCAATCTGGTAAATTTACGGTAATTATCAACAAAATTTAAAAGGCCCACGCTGCGTTCTTCAATAACCGCCAACCCTTTTATGGTATTTTCTATTTTTTTCTCATCAATATCTTCCGGTTTAACCGATACAAGTCCTTTGGTAAAATAACCCGATATTACCTGCGACAGGGTGGTGATGGGGGCAATGTTGTTCATAATTTCGTGCGACAGGGTGCGGGCAAGTTTTATCCACGCATCTACTTCGCGGCTGTCCAATTCTTTAGATATATCGCTTACGGCTACCAGTTTTATTATTTCGTTGCCAATTTGAATTTCAGTAATTTTAAAAAGTAGTTTTTGTCCATGCCGGTTTTCGAAAACAGCCGACCTGACGGTTTCCCTTTCGGAAGGGTTTATGATAAATTGAGGCAGTGCATTATCAAGCTTTTGCAATGTGTTTACATGATGATATTCATTTAAGCCGGTATATCTTTTTGCTACGGGGTTCAGGTTAATTATCCTGCCTTTGTCGTTAACCGAAAAAAGGCCGGTGGCCGACTGGTTAATGACCGAACGAAAATATTGCTCCTGCGAATTTATCTCCATTTTGGCCTGCCGGAAAAGTTCGTTGAGTCGTTGCATGCCTTTATAAACTTCGTCGATGGCTTTGTTGCCCGACTTTACAGGAATCTTCAGTGAGCTGTCTTCGTTTTCGATGCCCAGCAAAAAAAAGGCCATCCAACGGTTGATGTTGTTGAAGTAACGGATTATGTTAACAGTGGCAATTGTTAGTGCTGCCAGGTCGATGATGCCGGGTAATACAAGGTGTTTGATAAACCAAAGCCATATGGCACCTGCGCTTAAAAAAATAATGATAAGCAGTCGGATGATAATGGCCCGATAAAAGTGTTTGTAGTTCATGGCTCAGATATCATATTTTTTTAGTTTGTTATAGAGGGTTTGGCGCGTGATTCCCAATTTTTTGGCTACCAGACTCATGTTTCCGTTTTCCTTTTCTACGGCTGTCAGAATCATCTGCTTTTCCATCTCTTCGATGGTTACCAACGGCATTCGCCTTTTGCCGAATTTATTGCCTGAGTCGAGTACAAAATTATCTTTGTCTAATAGGGTGCTATTGGCAAGAATAACAGCTTTTTCCATACAATGCTGCAGTTCGCGAACATTGCCCGGCCAGGTGTATTTAAGTAGTTTTTTCTTTGCGCTTTCCGTTATTTTAAGTTGATCTTTTCCGTATTTTCCGGCATAAACCTGCAGGTAAAAATCAGCCAGCAGCAAAACATCGCGGTCACGTTCTCTAAGTGGAGGTATTTCAATAACAATGGTGTTTATACGGTAAAGCAAATCTTCGCGAAAGGTGCCTTCCGTAACCATTGCCGTAAGCTCTTTGTTGGTTGCCGAAATAAGTCTGATGTCAACCGGCACCTGAATATTGCTTCCTACTTTGGTTATGGTACGGGTTTGGATGACACGTAGCATTTTGGGTTGCAACGACAAAGGAAGGTTGCCTATTTCATCTAAAAACAGTGTGCCTTTGTGGGCGGTTTCAAATTTTCCGGTTCGCTCCTCTTTGGCGTCGGTAAACGAGCCTTTGGCGTGGCCAAACAGCTCGCTTTCGAAAAGTGACTCGCTGATTGCCCCCATGTCAACGCTTACCATTACCTCGTTTTTGCGTTTCGACAGGTTGTGAATTTCGCGCGCTATCAACTCTTTGCCTGTTCCGTTTTCGCCGGTAATTAATATGTTGGCATCGGTGGCAGCAACTTTTTCAACCATTTGCATTACTTTGTACATGGCTTCGGAGTTGCCTATGAGCCGCTGCGAGGTGTTGTTTAATGCTTTTTTTAATATTCCGGTGGTTTTTCGCAGTCCGGCAGTTTCCTCACGACTTTTTTTCATTTTTACAGCCGCATGAAGCGTGGTGAGCAGTTTGTTGTTGTTCCACGGTTTTAAAATAAAATCGAAAGCGCCCTCTTTAACGGCTTTTACCGCCAACTCTATATCGCCGTAGGCGGTAATCATAACCACGCTGAGGGTTTCATCAAAATCCAAAATGCGACGAAGCCAATACAATCCTTCGTTACCGGTATTAATGCCCGCTTTAAAGTTCATGTCGAGCAAAACAACATCTATTTGGTTTTTTTCAAGAAATGTAAGTAATGATGTTGGATTCTTCAGGGTGAAAACCTCATCAAACTCTGTTTGAACCAGCATCTGCAAAGCGGTTAACACACTTTTGCTGTCGTCAACAATGAGTATTTTGGTTTTCATAATAAGGATTAACGTATTAACAACTTTTACAAAGGTAAACGAAAGGTTTATCCGATGGCTTTTGGTGTAAAAAATTTTTACAGATAAATTTGTTTTGGGCTACTATTAAAATTGGAAATGTTTTGTGGAAAAGCGGAATCTTCCATTTTTAAAGGTTGTTATCTTTAACATCATAAGTGTTTCCCTCAACCGACAAAGCGGTGTTTGGGAAAACCTCTTTAGCCTCTGCCAGCAAATGAGTTTTGTCTTTAAAACGAGCTGAGTAGTGTCCCAGCAATAACCTGCCGGCTTTGGCTTTTTGTGCTATCAGCGCTGCCTGCTGAGCGGTAGCATGAAGTTTGTCGGCAGCAATTTGTTTTTGCGAATTATCAAAAGTTGCTTCGTGATAGAGTAAATCCACCCCTTTTATAAAAGGAATTACCGGTTCAAAATAGGCCGTATCGGAGCAATAGGCATAGGAACGGGGTGCAGCAGGGTCTTTTGTAATGTGTACATTTAAAAGAAGTTGTCCGTCATCTGTTTTAAAATCGGCACCTGATTTTACAGCATGCATTTGTTCGATGGAGGGGGTATAAGTTTTAACAAACGATTTTTTAAGCTTGCGCAGGCCCGGTTTTTCTCTGAAAACAAATCCGTACGACGGGATGCCGTGCTTTAAAGGAAAATGATAAACCCTCAAATTTTTATCTTCATAAACAGGGGCTTCATTCATCTCATCCAAAGGGTGAAAAATTAACGGATATATCAAATGACTGCCGGAAACCTCTAACTGGATATTAATAACATTTTCTAATTTTTTAGGGGCATACAAATGCAGCGGTTGTGTTCGTCCGTACAGATGCAGGGTATTTATCAACCCTATCAAACCAAAAAAATGGTCGCCGTGCAAATGACTGATAAAAATATGGTCGATGTGCCGGTGTCCGGTTTTAAAAGCAATCATTTGCATTTGAGTGCCTTCGCCGCAGTCGATTAAAAACCTTTTGCCACCGTATGTTACAAGCTGCGCCGACGGGTGTTGAAAAGAGGTAGGGACAGCCGAGCCGTTGCCCAAAACAGTTACAGTAAACGGAACCATG
>CAYVWX010000010.1:0-26520 GCA_964455635.1 uncultured Lentimicrobiaceae bacterium
TCTAAACAAGATAATCGATAACCAAAAAGTTTGTGCTATTTAATTTGCTGCTGCTTTTATGCTTACCGTTGGTAACCAATCATCTTTTATGTAATCCACATTCTCTGGTTTCGGGGTTTTCCCACCACCAGCGGCCGGCGCGAGGGTCTTCGCCGGGTAATATGGCACGTGTACAAGGCTGACAGCCAATACTTACAAACCCTTTTTTATGAAGCGGATTGTAAGGTATATTGCGCTCTTTAATCCGTTTCCATACCTCTGCTTCCGTCCAGTTAATCAGTGGGTTTAACTTTAACAGGTTGTTGTTTTCATCCCATTCAATCATCTGCATATCAAGCCTTGTTACCGACTGCTCGCGTCGCAAACCCGTTATCCATACATCCAGCCCTTTCATAGCACGGGCCAGCGGCTTTAGCTTTCGCAGGTAACAACACAATTTGCGGTTTTCGATGCTGCTGTAAAAAAGGTTCATCCCTTTATCATGTACCATTTTTTCAACATCGGCAGCCTCGGGAAAATACACTTTTATCTCTTTTTTATACTTTTTTGCCGTACGGTCAATCAAATCGTAGGTTTCCGGAAAAAGCCTTCCCGTATCCAGCGTAAAAATTTCCGCATCGGCATCAATATTAACTACCATATCGGTAAGAAGCTGATCCTCTACACTCAAGCTTGATGAGAGGGCAATCTTCCCCTTAAATTTGGTCAGGAAATAACTTAGCACCTTTTCAGCAGAGCCTGTACCGAATTCGGAGTTCCACTGCTCAATTATCGCTTTATCAATCATATTAAAAATTCATTTGGGAGCAAAAGTAGCCAAAATAAGAGATTGATAACGGAAATTAAACCGGCAGGCATGAAAGTTTTTAACGGTTAAACTTTCGGGGAAGCTTTACATTCTTCACTTCATCGGAATAAGCTTTGTTGTAAAAATAAACCAAACCCATTACAAAAATAGTGGCTACCACACCCAAAAGCGCATTAAAAGGCAGGTCGGCATTGAGTGCCAGCCTGATAATTACCGTTCCAAGCGCAAAGCCTGAGTTTCGGAACAATACAAGATAGGAGTCGGAATATCGTAACGAAACAAACACCACCAAAACATCTGAAAAAATAAGGATGGTATAAAACAGATGAAAAAAATTAAACGTGTGAGCTTGTTTAAAAAAGAAGACAACGTCAAGCAAAGCCATCACCATAAAAATTAACAGCAACAGCAAGGCCAGAATTTTTTTAAGAGTTACAAAACTTTGAAGTCCGTCCTCGGTACGGCAAATAGACAAACTCTTTTCAAAACGTTTAATTATCAGAATGCCGATAAAAATAAGAAGCGCCCCGAAAGCATCGGTAAACATATACATAACATCCTCTTTTATGGCATCCATTGTAATTACTTCCGGAAAATCGCCCACAACCTTAAAAGCACTCCTTAACAATATAAGCGACAGAATTTCCAGTTGTATGTGCATGGATTGCGACACGGACTTTTCCAACGACAAAACAAGTTCAACCACCTCAAAAAACAGAAGCAACGTAAATGCAAACTCGATAGAACGAAAATAATTAACCGGAATAAACCAAAAAAATGACCCAAGCAAGCCATACCTTTGCAAGGCTATCAAAACCAACGAAAGCATATAAAAAATTACTAAAACAGTACCGAGTGTTTTCATAAACGAACGACTGTTCCATTTGCTTTGAACAACATCGAACACCCTGGTAGCGTCTTGAAAAAACTTTTTGTTGTACATAACTTTTCGGAGTTTGCGATAAAAGTACTAATTTTTTAGCAAAATAGCCATCAAATCAACACAAGCCGGTCGGGATAAAACAGATTGAGTTACCTCGTTAAACGCTAAAAACCTATCTTTGCAAAAAAAACTTATGCCAGACATTGATAAAAGAGTTGACGCCTTTTCCCGTTTGGGAGCACTTTTGTCTTTGCTTAATGAAGATGAAAAAATCAACACGGTAGCCAATCCTTTATTACGCGATAAATTACAAGCACTAAATAGGTTAACAAGCACTCTGCAACAGCAAAACGGATGGTTTTCGCCTGCTTTTGTAAAAAATGCACTCGTTTCGCTTGGCGAAAGTCTGCACAAAGAAAAACTGGAAAAATGGATATCGGCTTATGGTAAAGAAATAAAAAAGGTTTCGCGGCCAAAAAAGGTTGCCGTAATAATGGCCGGAAATGTTCCTGCAGTCGGCTTTCATGATTTCCTCAGTGTTTTAATTTCAGGTCATCATTTGTTGGCAAAGTTGTCGTCGGACGACAATAAGCTGATTCCGGCTGTTGCCGAACTTTTAGTGGCCATTGAACCTGAATTTGAAAAACACATTCATTTTACTACGGAGTTGCTCAAAAATTTCGAGGTGGTTATTGCCACCGGCAGCAACAACTCATCGCGTTACTTTGAATACTATTTTGGAAAGTACCCCAATATTATACGCAAAAACAGAAATGGCGTGGCCGTTTTAACAGGCCGTGAAACGGAAGAAGAGCTGGGCAAACTTGCCGACGACATTTTTTTATATTACGGATTGGGGTGCCGAAGCATTGCCAAATTATTTGTGCCTGTGGGATACGATTTTAATCCTTTGTTCGATGTCCTGTCAACAAGAACCGAAGTAAACGACAACACCAAATACTTTAATAATTACGAATATAACAAAGCCATTTATCTGGTTAACAGTACTCCCCATTTTGATACCGGCAATCTGTTGCTTACACAAAACAGTAGCTTTTCATCACCTGTAAGTGTGTTGTATTACGACTATTATCAAACCCGGGAGTCGTTAAAAAACATCCTTATGGTAAACCACGATAGAATACAATGTGTTGTAACGGGAGCCTCGTTTATAAAACGTAAAATTGGCTTTGGCAAAAGTCAATTACCTGAGTTGTGGGATTATGCCGATGGAGTTGATACCCTGAAGTTTCTTTTAAACCTTGATTAATAAGTTAATTGTCAGATACATACATCCCCTGCTGTATTGTATGAAAAATAATAGACAAAATATTAAAAAAATGTTAGGATATTAAGTTGAAACTTAATATTTTTGCACCCCTTTAAATAAAGCATCGAAAAACACAGAAGAAATGAAGAAAGATATTCACCCAACCAATTACAGACTGGTAGTTTTTAAAGATATGTCGAACGACTATGCTTTCATAACCAGATCGACAGTTAACACCAAAGACACCATCGTTTGGGAAGACGGTAATGAATACCCTTTGGTAAAACTTGAAATTTCACACAAATCGCACCCTTTCTTTACAGGTAAGATGAAACTTGTGGATACTGCCGGTCGTGTGGACAAGTTTATGAACAAATACAAAAAGCATTACAAACGAAAAACTCAGGACGATTAATCGTTTTGTTTTTCAATAATATAAAAGCCCTTCCTTGTCGGATAGGGCTTTTTTATTATAAAGTTGTTTAACGTTTAAAAATATGATACTTGGGCCACCCCGAAAAGCCTAAAAGTAAATATAGAGTCATCCGATGAATTCTTATTTAACTGATTGTCGGTTGTGACATCTGTAAATATTTTGCAAAAATATTCATCGGATGAATTTTCGGAGCAGACTCATACTTGGGTTGTCAAAATCCAGGCCGTATAAAGAATACGAGCCTGAATTGTCAATATTGCTGAACGTTAATTTGTCTTGGAAATCCTTACCAATTCAATATTAACATTGCCGTTTTGGGGTAAAATGGTTATCCAGTTGTTGTCTTCCGAAAACCATTTATACTGGTTTCCAATCCTTATAAGATAATCGTGATTGCCTTTTTTTGAAACCATGTTTACCACAAACCCGCCGTTTTTGCCGTTGTTGCTACCATAAGTAAACAACAGTTTAACAGGTTTGTCGTCGGTTCCGGCGGCTCGTACCAAAATGTAATTGTATTTACGTACCGTAATTTTTACCGGATTAAAGGTAAACTTCTTTGTTTCACCTTTATGGATGACTGTTTTTGTATTGATAACATCCACCACCGAATTTTCCTCAATAAACTTTGTAATCTTCGTAATCATTTCCGATGGGTAGGTTTCGTCGGGTTTTATTTTTGCCGCCTTGCGGTAGGCTTTAATGGCCTTGTCAAAAATTTTGGAGGCATATAGTTTGTCGGCATCGGCAACCGCTACGTTATATTCGTCTTTCAGCTTACGCATCATGGCATCAATTTCGGTGTTGCATTGGGTAATGCGGGTTTGGCAATGGTCGTTGCCGGGTTTAAAGCCGGAAGCAATTTTATATTGCAGCAATGCATCCTGAAAATTACCCTGATCGAAATAGTTGTCGGCTTTAACAACGGCTTCCCGGAACTGTCTGGCTCTTTCGGCTTCCAGCTCTTTCAGTTTTTTATCGATTAATAAAATTTGCTGAGAAGGGTATTTTTCGTCAGGCTTAAAAGTGAGTGCCTTTTTGTATTGTACTTTGGCTTCGTCAAACCTGTTGTTGGTAAAATAAGCATCTCCCTGCGAAACGGCTGCATCATACGATTTTTTAGCCTGTGCGCGGCGTTCGATGTTTGTCAGTATGGTTTCCGTTTTGGTGATTTTCAGATTGGCTTCGGTTTCGTCGGGTTTTAACAGGGATGCCTGAGTATAAAACTGTTTGGCTTTTTTATATTCCTCAAGGGCAAACAGCGAGTCGCCCGATTTTAAGGCAGCTTTGTATTTACCATCGATTATTGCTTTTTGTTCTTTTGCTAAAATCAGGTTGTTTATTTCGGTTATTTGATCTTTGGGCATCTGTTCGGCAGGCTTCAGGTTTGATGCGGCAGCAAATGCTTTTTTTGCTTCCGTTAAATTCCCCTGCTGCTTTAGTTTGGTGCCGAGCATCACCTGCTTGTTGTAGTTGTCGTTAATTTCTTTGGCTTTTTGTGCATCCACCATAATGGTTGTTATTTCACTTATCCGTGCTTTTGGATAATCCGACCCGATTCCCAACACTTGTGCCTTTTTGTATTTGGAAAGGGCCAGTTCAAAACGGCCCTGTTTGAATAATTTATCGGCTTCGGCAATAATGGCATCGTATTGCTGTTTTGTTTTCTGCTGTTTAGCAATCTCATCTGCTTTGGCATCAAGGGCTTTGAGTTGTTTTTTCGGATAGGCATCATTGGGACGGATACTCAATGCCAGTTGGTATTGTTTTCGGGCATTGTCAATATCAGGTGCTGTAAAAAGACTGTCGGCCTTTGCAATAATGGAACCATATTTGGCTTGGAGTTGTTGTTTGCGTTTTTCGTAAATGCCACTGATAATATCCAGCTTACTTTTTGGGTACTGCTCGCCGGGTTTTAACGACAAAGCCAGATTGTACTCAGCCATCGCCGATTCGTAATCTTCGCCGGCAAACAGACTGTCGGCACGCGATACGGTCAGCCGGTAATTTTTTTCCAGGTCTTTACGTTGGGCATTCAACTGATTGTCAATTTTTGAAATCATTTCGGAAGGATAGCTGTTTTCAGGCCATAAAGTGGCAGCTTCCTGATACTTTGCTTTGGCAGCCCCGTAATTTTTATTGATATAAAGTTTGTCGGCTGCAGCAACTTTTTCATCAAATGCTACCTGATTGGCAGCTTTGGGGGTAAGCTCTTTGATTTTTTGTGCAACCTGTTCGTTATCGGGGAAAAGTGTCTGAGCCTCTTTGTACAGATTTAAAGCGTCGGCGTATTTTTTAATTAATAAATAACGTCCTGCTTTGGTTGTCAATGCATCAAACTTTGTTTTTTTGGCTTCATAATCAGCTTTAAGCTCCTGAGCTGTTGAAATTTGTTTTGAAGGTTCAGGATTGTGCGGAAACAATGTTTGGGCAGAGGTAAAGGCTGAAATGGCATTATCAAATTGGTTGTTTTGTAAATAATCTTTTCCCTCCGACATAAATTTATTGAAATTATCAAGCCTTGCTTTTTCGTTGGCCTGCATATCGCGGATTTTTTGAATTTGGCTTTTGGCGTAGTTATCTCCGGGAATTATTTTTAAGGCATCGCGATAGTAATCTGCGGCTTTGTCAAAGTCATTTTGATCGAAAC
Organism: uncultured Lentimicrobiaceae bacterium; assembly: GCA_964455635.1. Classification (GTDB taxonomy): domain Bacteria; phylum Bacteroidota; class Bacteroidia; order Bacteroidales; family F082; genus B16-G9. Next base: position 6,048 of record CAYVWX010000010.1, read on the forward strand.
GGGCATCGGCTTTGTCAATAACATCGTAATACTCATCCTCCTTTTGCATCCGGTGGCTGAGCTTGTTAATAATTTCGGTTATTCGTTTTTTCGAATAGGCATCATCCTTTTTATATTTAAGAGCCATTTGATAGTAGCCCTTGGCATCCATCAACCTGCCGGCGTTGTATTGCTTGTCGGCCTGGTGAATGGCCGATTTGTAAGAGGTGATGTTTTGAGCCAAAAGAGTGTTGCCCGTGCCAAAAAATAAGCCGGTTATCAATAAAACAAAGAAAATATATTTTTTTAGCGGATTGTTCATGTACAAATATTCTGCTTAATTTTTATGTAACGTAATAATGCCTGCGATATTTTACGAATTAATAATTCCATCTTTTATGGTTAACGTTCGGTCGGTCATTTTGGCAAGTTCTTTATTGTGAGTTACTATCAAAAAAGTTTGGTTAAAATTGTCACGGAGGTCGAAAAAAAGCTTGTGCAGCGCCTCCGAAGCTTTTGAATCGAGGTTGCCCGATGGCTCGTCGGCAAGGATAACCACCGGATTGTTAATAAGTGCCCTCGCAATAGCTACCCTTTGTTGCTCTCCACCCGATAGTTGTGAAGGTTTGTGGTGCATTCTTTCCGAAAGTCCCATAAAATCCAACAGTTCTTTAGCTCTTTTTTCGGTTTTTGCTTTGCTTTCACGGGCTATAAATGCCGGAATACAAACATTTTCCAGTGCGTCAAATTCAGGTAAAAGATGATGAAACTGAAAAACAAAACCTATTTTTTTATTTCTAAACTGCGAGCGTTCTTTTTCTTTTAACAAAAAAATATTTTTCCCTTCAAAAAACACTTCGCCTTTATCAGCTTTGTCGATGGTTCCCGTAATATGCAGCAAGGTCGATTTTCCCGCCCCCGATGCACCTGCAATAGAAACCACTTCCCCCTTGTTAACAGCAAAATTAATCCCTTTGAGCACCTCCAGCTTTCCAAACGACTTGTGTATATTTTTAACTTCAATCATAGCGAAATATATAATGTTGCAAAGATAGAAAAAGAAGGGTGGAAAAAAATATGTTGAATTACAGGCTTATGAACAAAAAATTTGTGAAAAGTTTTGAAGATAGTTGGAAGCGTCATAAAATTATCTATTTTTGCCGTCGCTTTATAGCAAAAGGGGTGTATAGGTACACTAAAATATTTATAACAACTTTTTTGTTATCGGGGTATAGCGCAGTCCGGTTAGCGTACCTGCTTTGGGAGCAGGTGGTCGCAGGTTCGAATCCTGCTACCCCGACGTTGAAAATCAAGGTCTTACATCTAAGTAAGGCCTTTTTTAATGTCCTGCATATTCTCTTTAGGCCGGTGATGGTTGCGCAAAGAAATGTATTTCCTTTTTCTGTGGTCTGTAAATTAAAAACTACATTTGTGCCGCTTCGTTGTAAAGGCTTGCTATGAAAAAAATTTGGTTGTTGTTTGCTGTTTTCACTGTTGCGGGGAGCCTTCCCCTGAAAGCTCAGTATCTGGTTAACAATAACATAAGAAATGCCCGTATGCTGTTGATGGACCTTAAAATTGATGAGGCCAAACAACTGCTGCAAAACGAGCTTGCACAACATCCTCAAAACTATTATGTTTACTATCTTGAGCAAACCTGTGATGCTTATGCCCTGTTGATAAATTCGGACGACCATGAATACGAAACTTTTCTTGAAAATTATGAAAAGTGGCGTAACATTATGGATGGCAGGGATGAAGATTCTCCCTATTATCTGTTTTGTAAGTCGGAAATGGATTTGCAGGCCGGTGTTTTTAACATCATTCACGGCTCGCAGTTTAGCGGTATGAAAAAGGCCTATAATGCGTACAGAGCGGTGTACGATAACCTGGAGAAATATCCCGCTTTTAAGCCAAGCCAAAAATTGGACGGTTTTTTTAATGTGGCCATGTCCAATATGCCTCCTTTTGTTAAATGGGCTGTTTCGTTTTTTGGCGTTTCTTCCGATTTTGAATATGGCAAAAAATTGCTTTTTTCGTTGTATGAATCACAAAAAAACCTAAAGGGCACAAATGCCGAAGCGGCCCTGTTCATCATCTTTATGGCTAAAATTAACAAAACGCCTGAGATGGTTTATCCCTTTCTGCAGACAATAGATTCTAACCTGCGCAACCTTTACATTATTCAGTATTTTAGGGCAAACATTGCTTACCGTACAGGGCGTAACCGGCAGGCTGATAGTCTGTTATCAGGATTAAATAAAGACAACAGCAGCTATGCGGATTTAATTTACAACTATTTAAAAGGTAAAATATTGCTTCGTGCCCTTGATGATAGCGCTGCCGTTTTTACTAAAAGATATCTTACCCATTTAAAAAAACCTGAATACTTTAAGGAGATGACCTACAATCTGGCGTTAACTTATCTTTTACAAGGCAACAGGGAGGAATATAACCGTTTGTGCGAAGTGGTTAAAAACAAAGGAAATGAAATTAATGAACGCGACCGGGAAGCACTTTACGATGCTTCGTTGGATTACGAACCGGACATTAATTTGGTAAAAGCCCGTTTGCTCCTCAACGGAGGGTATGGCCAGCGGTTTGTTCAAAACATGGATAAGTTTAAACAGAATGAAAAACCCGGGCTTCCGTATCAACTGGAGTATCACCTGCTTATGGGGCGTTATAATATGCTGGAGCATAACTATAAGGATTGCAAGCCCTTTTTTAAATGGGTAATTAACCGTGGTAGCAATCAGGATTATTACTTTGCCTGTGCGGCAGCTTTGTATATGGGTGCCGTTTACGAAGCGGAGGGTGACTATGACCGGGCTAAAATGTTTTATAAGCAGTCGGACGATTTGTACAGCAGCAACTATTACGAATATTTGGGAGATAAGGCGGATAAAGGAGTGGCACGCATGAAAAAGTTGCTTGAAAAAGAGGCTGCAAGGGCAAAATAAAACCTGCTCTTTTTTGCTACATTTGCGGTTCTGTTTTTTTTGTTAGAAAAATTAATTATGATTATTGTTTTTGCCATTGACTCCTACAACGATGCAAACGGAGGAACCATCGCTACCAAAAGATTGGTTGAAGCGTTGAGAAAAAAAGGTCATCAAGTAAGAATTATTGCCGCTATTCATGAAAATCCTTCCGACCCTGATTTTTATAAAATTCCCGGATTTGTTTTGCCGGGTGCCGAAGAGTCGCAGGAAAACATGACCTTTTTGTTTGGCAGGAATGATAAAAAGACTTTTAAAAGGGCTATGCAGGGTGCTGATATTGTGCAGGTTCAGTTTCCGTTTTTGATGGCTCGCGGTGTGGTAAAAGCTGCCGGACAAATGGGTATTCCGGTGGTGGGTGCTTTTCATGTGCAGCCCCAAAATATAATGGCGGCTTTGGGTAAAACCAGCAAACTGTTGGAGCGCTTTCTCTGGATTAGTTTTAAGTTCTTTTTGTTTAACAGGGTTGATACCATCATCAGCCCGTCGAAATTTGCATCCGATTTGCTTTTGTCCGAAGGAGTTAAGGCGCATCACAATTATATATCAAACGGTATTCCGGTTGAGTATGTTCCGGGCGATTACAAACGTCCCGAATGGTTTGGCAACAGATTGGTTTTGATAAATATAGGCCGTCATGCCGATGAAAAACGACAAAAATTACTGATTGAAGGTTTAAAACAATCAAAATACAAGGAGGATATTCAGCTTATTTTGGCAGGAAGGGGTGAACGTACCGAAATGCTCAAAGCGGCAGCTAAAGAGCTCCCCGTTAAACCTTTTATCGAATACATAAGTTTTGAGGATAAACTGCGTTTTTTAAATACGGCCGATATGTATGTTCATGGCTCGATAGTGGAGTTGGAAAGCCTGTCAACATCCGAAGCTTTGGGCTGCGGCTTACCCTGCCTGATAAGTAATTCAAAGTATTCGGCAGCTTCGCAGTTTGCACCGGATGAAAGGTTTCTTTTTAATTCGGATGATGCCGGCGACCTTGCTTCAAAGATAGACTATTGGTACGAGCACAAGGATGAGCTTAGAAGCCGTGAAATGAAAGAGAGGGTGCTGGCCGAAGCCGAATATTACCGTTTCGATCGATCGGTAAACGAATACGAAGCGTTTGTAAATGAAATAGTAAACCCAACCCGGCCGTTGAAAGAATATATTTTGGCCGCTAAACGCATATAGCAGGCATGGTTTTGGCCACTAATTGTGATTTATGAAAAGAAAAGCCTTGAAAAATACCGGATTAATACTATCACTTTTGGTGATGTTTGTTCTGCTAACGGTATTTATGGCAAGGCTACAGTTGCCGGATCCTTTGTTTGATAACAGTTATTCAACTGTTCTGTTCGACAGACAACAAAATTTGTTGGGGGCTCGTGTAGCCGGCGACGGACAGTGGCGTTTTCCTCAGATGGATTCGATGCCGGTGAAGTATAAAAAGGCTGTTATCTGCTTTGAAGACAAACACTTTTATCATCACTTTGGTGTTAATCCCGTATCGGCATTCAATGCAATGATTGACAATTTAAAAGCCGGCAAAATTGTCAGAGGAGGCAGCACCATAACCATGCAGGTCATCCGTATGGCACGAAACGGAAAACCGCGAACCATGAAAGAAAAGATAATTGAAACAGTTCTTGCCGTTGCCCTTGAAACAAAATATTCAAAAAACAAAATATTTCAACTTTACGCTTCACACGCTCCTTTCGGAGGCAATGTGGTTGGACTGGAAGCAGCCTCATGGCGTTATTTCGGGCGAAGTCCTTTTCAACTTACCTGGGCCGAGTCGGCTATGTTGGCAGTACTTCCCAATGCGCCTTCGTTGATACATCCCGGAAAAAACCGGACAACATTGCTAAAAAAACGCAACCGTCTTTTACTTAATTTGTTAAATGAAAATACCATCGACAGCTTAACCTATCGCATGGCACTGTTGGAGCCCATTCCTCAAAAGCCGCATTCCCTGCCCGACAAAGCACCTCATTTGTTGGAATTTTTTAGAAAAAAACATGAAAAATTCAGGGTTAACACCACCCTCAACGGTTATCTTCAGGATAAGATAAACAACATCGTTTTGTCGTATTATAAAAAATACAGTCAAAATCAAATTTATAATATTGCAGTATTGGTTGTAAGGCCCGATACCAAAGAGGTGCTGGCTTATGTGGGCAACAGCGGCGGAAACGGTAACCATGGCCAAAGCAACGACATGATCAGAGCACCCCGAAGTACGGGGAGCATTTTAAAACCAATGTTGTATGCTGCTGCCATCGACGACGGGCAGATATTGCTAAACAGCCTGATTCCGGATATTCCCAGCTACTTTAAAAATTATCATCCTCAAAATTTTGACATGGTATTTGAAGGCGCTGTGCCAGCTTCGGCAGCCTTGTCGCGCTCACGGAACGTGCCGGCAATTTATCTGCTTCGCGATTACGGTATTGGCAGGTTTATGGAGAAAATGAAACAAATGGGTATTACAACCTTTAACCGTCCGGCAGATTATTACGGGTTGTCGTTAATTTTGGGTGGGGGTGAGGTTACGCTTTGGGAATTGACATCGGCTTATGCCGGAATGGCTCAAACCCTGTTGCACTATGATGACTTTTACGGAAAATACACGGGAAATGAATATGCCCCGCCCGTGGTGTTAACAAGCCGTGTTGCCATGCCCCGCGAGCCTGCAAAATCGGCTGTGTTGCCGTTGCATGCCGGTGCAATATGGGAAACTTATAATGCGCTGTATAAAGTACACCGGCCGCAAATGGAAGAGGGGTGGGAATACTTTAACAGTCCGGCACCCATTGCCTGGAAAACAGGTACCAGCTTCGGTTTTAAGGATGGTTGGGCAGTGGGTACTACTCCGCAATATATTGTGGGCGTGTGGGTTGGCAACGCTACCGGCGAAGGCCGCATGGGGTTAACAGGAACCGCTTATGCCGCTCCCGTTATGTTTGAAGTGTTAAACGGGTTACAACCCGATAAACAATTTCACCGTCCCGAAGATGACCTGAAAAAAATTGTGGTGTGCCGGCAAAGCGGCTACAGGGCATCGCGCCATTGTCCCGATAGAGATACTGTTTTGGCTTTTGTTGCCGGCGACAGAGTTAAAACCTGTCCCTATCATAAAATTATTTTTACCGACAGTAAAGAAAAACACAGGTTGAGTACGCGGTGTGCCAAAGTGCATCAAATGAAAAAAGTTTCGTGGTTTGTGCTGCCGCCTGTGCAGGAATGGTATTATCATAAAACACACCCTTCGTACCGGATGCTGCCTCCCTATAAAAAAGGATGTACACCTCCCGATGCTGACAATATTTTGGCATTTATTTATCCTAAACAGGGTACCAGGATGTTTGTTCCCATCGGTGCATCGGGTAAACCCGAGAAGGTGGTTTTTCAGGTTAGCCATCAAAATCCCGACATTACGCTGTATTGGCATATCGACAACAAATACATCGGTTCAACACAGTACATTCACAAGCTGGCTTTTGTTCCCCGGCCCGGAAAACATACCCTTTTGGTTGTTGATGAAAACGGATTTAGCAAAAAGGTCAGGTTTGAAGTGGTAAATAAAAAGAAATGAGTCAAGTCAATAAAGAACCTTTTTAGACTGCACTCAGAAATGATAAAACAGCAATTTGATTGCGGCAGAGGGTTTTACTGTTTGCTTAGCTTTATTAGTACAAATTTTGACTTGTCAATGGTGTCAATTTGCTCCATAAACGCTGTAAAAGCTTGCCAGTCCGATGGCTGATAAGTCCCTTTATTTATTACAAGGTGTCTGATATATATTATTTTATTTAATCTCTTTTGCAACGAAACATGATAGGATCCAAAATTACTAACAACATCTTTAGGGGTAAAATTTGAGGCAATGTAACCTTCGGGAATATTAAAGAACACGGTATCTATAGTGCTGTAACTACGTTGTATAACAATTGGAAAGTGTCGTTTTTTATGGCTGAGAGATGTTTTACTATCTTTGGAGAAAAGATACGGGGTAATCAGCAACCGGTTTCCTGATTTTATTGCATACTCTTTTATATTCAGGTTGAGCTTTAAATTAATGACCGGGATACTGTTTTTCTTTTCTGTAAAATTAAAATCTTTTAAAGTTATTGTTGAGAGATGAATCTGTTTTAGCAGCTCCTTTTTTTGGTTTTCGCGTGTATCGTGGCAAAGCGATAATTGCCGGTCGTAAAACATGCCGCTGTAAATTGCTGAAATAAAAACATCACAGTCGCCTGACGGAGCCAAATCAACATTTGTTACCCGGGTTCGTTTGTTTATTTTATGCCCGTATGCGGGGGTGTGCAACATAACCGCTTTTCCGTTATCATCAATCGATAATACATCCCGGTCGTCGGTAAAAGTTCCTAAGTATCCGCAGGGTGCCTGCTGGCTGGTACATTCAAGCCAAACGGTATCGGCTTTTAAAGGTACACATAAAATGGCATGGTTAAACTGGTTGGAAGGAAAATTGCTGACAATGGGTTCGGCATTGCTTCCGGCAAGCACCAGGGTAAAATCCGACGGTATTTCTGCTGCTTTTAACAAGCTTTTCATATAGTTGGTAAGTGCTTTGCAATCGCCATACGAAAGTTTGTCAACTTCTTCAGCTTTAAAGGGCTGCCATCCTCCAATGCCTTTTTGCACACTTACATAACGTACCTTATTTTGCATGTATTTGTATAATTTTTCAACGGTTTGGTGTTGACCGGTATCGTTAGCAACCAGGCTTTTAATTTTTGATACGGTTTCGTCGGAAAGGGCATCTCTGCCGTTTATCAATTGGTATTCAAAGTTTCCGAACGCCGACCAACTTTCGAACGAACCTTTGTACCCGCTGATTGAGAAAGCTTTAGGTGAAAACCTTACGGATGGTGTTGCATAACTTATGTTCCAGGTATAATCTTCGCGCAGCACAGGTTGTAAGTTGTTTATGTGCAGCGAATATGTAATGTTTTTTGGGGTAACCGTCCTGACAACTTTTAAAGCGCTGTCGTTTGAGTAATAATTTACATCTAATGTGGAATTGTGGTTTTGAGATGCAGGAATTTTTAGGGTAAACTTTTCTTCCTGTACCGAAACATCATACGCAGGATAAACCTGCCATGCAGGGATGCTTAACATTCCGTTGTGAACAATCGTACAGGTGTATTCAACCGTAAACGGATAATCGTCGTATTTCGGATCTATAATTTTTGCTCTCTGATCCGAATAAAGTGATGTATAGCCTTCTACGGCAACGTCACGAATCTCTTTTTTAGGAATGGTTTTTACTTTTTTTCCGTATCTATCGTAAACCGTTGCCGATATTCCGGTAATACGTGAAAATTTATAGTAATATTGGATGAAATAGCTTGATTGTAAGCCGCCTTTGTTTAGTATTGTTATCGCATAATGAATTTTTTGAGTTGCACTGTTCAGGTCCTTCCGTTCGTACACAACTGTTTTTGTGCGTAATACAGCATTGGCATGGGCTAACATTGTTTTTGGTATATCGGCAACTACATATTGCTTTTTATTACCGGCAAAAGCCACTACAATAGTTGCAAAAAACATTAAAATAGTTAAAGCTTTGTTTTTCATTGTTAAAGTGCTTTAAATACAAGCGGTTCGTTTTCTTTTTCGATAACCTGTTCGTAAAATGTTTTTAACAACTTATAATCTTTTTGTAAGAAAAGCGATTTGTTTATTTTCAAGCTGCTAATAAGTGTTATCCGGTTTCCCTGTTGTTGTACCATATAAATAAAACTGGCGGTATTTCCGGGTAATTTTATGCGTTTGGGGGCTGGAATAGTTACTGCTTTGTAATTATCGGGAATGGTTAAAATAATGGTGGTTTTATACTGTTTGGGATAAATAAAATCAATCGGATATAGTCGTTTTTCCTGTTTAAAAGGATTTTCTTTGATGCGATCCGGTAAAAGGTTCACATATATCAGACTGTCAACGGTAAAATTTTGATTCAAAATTTCAATGCTGCCTTTTTCTTTTACAGGTTTGTAAACATCTTTTAAGTTAAGCAGCGTATCTTTTATAATTTTTAATCCCTCTATTGAATGGGTGAGTTTGTCAAGGTATTTATCATGGTTGCCTTCCTCTTCGTAATCTTTTCTGAAATGATAAGCTGCATAACCCCGGTAAGAAAAGGATACATTGCCTTTTAGTCCTAAATCATTTTTGTCAAGTGCCAGCATATATAAGGTTTGCTTTTGATATGTAATATGGTTTGTTAAGGGAACCCACCCCATGGTGTCGGAGCCGATTACCCTGCCTTCGTTATTCATACACCTGTCGGGCAATATGTAATAAGGTGCTTGTTTATCCGTTCCGTCAATCAAAACAAAGTTTTTTCCAACCTTAACATATGCCAACACATAGTTTAAATTATATAGGGTGGGATTAAACCTCGATAAATGTCCTTTATCGCGAGTACGAAGTACTACGGGCTTTACCTCAAAACCAATTTTACCAAGAAGCCTAATAAGTGAAAGGTTTATATCGGCAGAATTTCCATTTCCCTTGTTGTAGTAATATTTTAAACCTATACCATCTGTTACGGTAAGCCGGTTGTTGCCATCCCAATGCATGTGGTGAATGGTGTCAAGAGCGGCTTTAAGCTTGTCAATATCATTGCTGTAAGTACTATTTATTTTTTTTGCCATGTTGCCGAAAAAAGTACCACTTCCACGTAAAGCAGCACCAAAGTATATCGACTTGTTTAGTGTTTTGTTTACATCATCCCAGGTTCTGGCATAGGATTCGTAAACTCTGCCCGGAATGGAAACACCTGTTATATCAAATTCAAAATGCGCCAGATAATTACTTATCGGCGACATAAACGGTTCTTCATGAAAGGCAGGAACATTTTTTGTAACCCATCTTCCGGGTTCTACCACATAAAAACCCACATAACCAAACGAGTTTTTTGTATAATCAATGTATTGATATTTTTCTATTACCAATTCGGAATGAAGAACCGGAATGGTTGATTGAAAATACCAGTACATGGGTATCCACGGATAGCTCACCTCAATGTCCACCACCGAACCTACCCTTACATTGGGCATGGAAATCTTAGTGGCATAAAGCTGATTTTTTATAATTTCCTGATGGAAAACAGATTTGGAAGTGAGCCTGTCGGCAACAACTTTTCCATTAACAAGATTAAACGTTTTACCTCTGACTGTTGCTGACGTTCCGGTATTAAAAGTTCTGTTAGCCCATTCGTAACCTTCTTTTTTTAAAATTTTAATACGTATTATATGGGTAAACCGAAACAGGTTTTTATTAAAATAGCCATAATTACAAAGTATTATGGCAGGTGCGCTGCTGTCAATTTCGTACACCGATTTGGTCATCTCCTCCATGGTAGGTTTTCCAAATTTAATGGGTGCTTTTTGGGCAAAAAGGTACAGGTTAAGCGCTGCGAACAGACTTATAAGAATAATTTTTTTCATAAAAAATGTTTAGGATGAGTTTGTCGGGATGCATCGTCAAATTTAAAAAAAAACATTTATGCCCTGTGTTTAAACATGCTTTTTTTTAGCAGGTATTCATCCGGAAATGAAACAGGACAACTTTTTTGTTGTTAACAAAAAATACACCCACAAGGTCCAATTTTTCCGATAAAACTAATTTGCCGGCCAATGTTGTTATGCAGAGCAGGCCTGTAATCCACAAAAATCTGTTAAAAATAATTAAAACAACCTTTTTCTATTTTAGATGTGTTCATCTGTAAACGTGCACTGCCGGGCATAAATTCAAAATAAAATTCATCAACACATCCATTAATCATAAACAGCAGCAAAACATTTTACCCTTATCTTTGCCCGAAAATTAATAAATGGCTAATTACTGTTTAAATTACGCCCTGGTAAAAAAACATTCTAAACCGCAAACAATGAGTGGACGAACTTTTGCAGAAAAAATATTTGATGCGCCTGCCGGCAGCATTGTTTTTAAAAAACCCGATATCATTTTATCGCACGACAATACCGCCTCCATTTTTAATACCTTTAAAAAGATGGGTGGACAAAAAGTTAAATATCCCGAACAGCTTTTAATTGTTTTAGATCACAACGCGCCGCCCACTACGGCAAAACTTGCCAACCAGTACGAAAGCATCCGTAAAATTGTACACAGTCAGGGAATTACAAAATTCCACGATGCCGGTAAAGGTATCTGTCATCAAATAATGGCCGACTATGCCAAACCGGAAATGGTCATTGTCGGTTCCGACAGTCACACCTGTACGGCCGGGGCTTTTAATGCTTTTGCAGCCGGAATCGACCGTACGGAAGCGGCGGGATTGTGGCGACAGGGCGAAACATGGTTCAGAGTCCCGGAATCCATAAAAATTACCCTCCACGGAAAGTTGAACAAAGGTGTTTTTGCCAAAGATCTTTCGTTATGGATTATTGGTATGATTGGCTCCAGTGGTGCTGATTACAAGTCGATTGAGTACCATGGCGACGGTGTAAAAACACTCACGGTGGACCAGCGCATGACGTTAACCAATCTGGCATCGGAGATGGGGGCAAAAAATGCTGTCTTTCCTTACGATGAGGTTTTAAAATCGTGGCTTGGCGATACCTATACGGGAGAGGGTATATGGGCTGACGAAGGTGCAAAATATACCAAAGAAATAGAAATTAACCTTTCGGAACTTTTTCCGCTGGTAGCTGCTCCGCACCATGTTGACAATGTTAAAGCTGTTTCGGAAGTGGCCGGAACAAAGCTCAACGAAGCACTGGTAGGTACCTGTACCAACGGACGTTTGGAAGATTTGCGTCAGGCGGCAGCGGTGTTAAAAGGTAAAAAGCTGCCGGAAGATTTTCAGATGGTAATTGTTCCCGCTTCGCAAAAAATATACAGGCAGGCAATGAAAGAGGGCCTTGTTGAGATTTTTCTCGATGCCGGCGCAAACGTTCTTTCGGCAAGCTGCGGGCCATGTTTGGGAACAGGCCAGGGAATACCCGCCGACGGATACAACGTTATTTCTACCGCCAACCGGAATTTTAAAGGCAGGATGGGCAACAAAGAGTCCTTTATTTATCTGGCTTCGCCGGCAACAGTAGCCCATTCGGCACTGGCAGGCAAAATTGTTGACCCGAGGGGTGTTAAATCGAACGACAAATTTCCGTTTTCCATTGAACAGGGAAATACCGTAACCATCAACAAAAACGACAACCGAAGAATGGGTAAGGTGTGGAACTATGCCGATGCCAACGACTTAAATACCGATCAAATGTTTGCCGGTAACTTAACCTATCAGGTGCTCAGTTCGGAACCCGAAAAAATTATGCCCCATCTGTTTAAAGGTTTCGATGTTAATTTTACCGACAATGTAAAACCGGGAGATATTATTGTAGCCGGCTCAAACTTTGGCTGTGGCAGCTCCCGCGAACATCCTGCCGTTGGGCTGTCGCATGCAGGCGTTAAAGCAGTAATATGTAAATCGGTCAACAGAATCTTCTTTCGCTCATCGGTTAACCAGGGACTGCCTATTTTGCTGGTTCCCGAAGCTGTTGATGCCTACAAACCGGGCGACAACATTGAAATTGATTTTAAAAACGGGATAATAACTGTTGGAAATCAAACCTTTAACTTTAGCCCGCTTCCTGAAAAGCTGATGGGAATTTTTAACACCGGAGGGCTTGTTAATTACATAAAAGAACACGCAGAGTAAATTGAAATTTAAACTTCAATATTTGTTAATTCCGCTGCTTATGGCAGTGGGCTATTTTCTTATAAAGTGGTCGATGCCCCATTATACGGGAATGTATTTGGCAGGGATGGTGCTGATTATGGGCGACATTTATTTGTGGACGGCGTTCCGTCAAAAGGTGTTTAGCTACAATCTGCTGTTAAAAGTCTTACTCATTGTTCTTTTTTGGCTTCCGCTGGCTGCCGTGATATTTGTTGTGGCCGGTGCCGATATCGTTCCCATTGTTCAATGGAACGATGTATTTAGAAACTATCTTTTCGGATTTATTATTGTTGCCTATACCTCAAAATTGCTGCCCCTGCTTTTTCTTCTGCTGGCCGACAGCGCACGAATTATCGGACGTAGTTTTCACCTTTCAAAAAAACACAAACGGCAGGAAATAAACAAAGAGCACGAAGGTATTACCAGAAGCAGATTCTTACAGTATCTTGGCTTTTTATCGGGCGGTCTGGTAATGGGAAGCATGTTTACGGGTATGTTTAAATGGGTGTTCGATTTTAAAATACATCGTGAAAAAATTGACATTCATAATCTGCCGGATGCTTTTAAGGGGCTGAAAATTGTTCAAGTATCCGATTTCCATCTCGGCAACTGGGGACTTGTTAAACCCATGGACGAAGCCATTAAAACCATATTGAACCTGAATCCCGATATCATTGTTTTTACGGGTGATCTGGTAACCTTTTCAACGCGGGAAGCCTACAGATTTGAGGAGCAGCTTAAACAGCTAAAGGCTCCCCTGGGTGTTTATGCCACGTTGGGAAATCACGATTACGGTTTGTACGTTTCATGGCCTGACAAAGCGGCCAAAGAAAAAAATATGACCGACCTGTATGACTTTTACCGGCGTATCGGATGGAAATTGCTCAACAACCAAAATATTATTTTTGAAAGGGGAGGGGATAAACTGGCTTTGGCAGGAGTGGAAAACTGGGGCGCCAACAAACGCTTTCCACGTTATGGAAATATTGACGAAGCCCTGCAAGGCACCGAAGATATTCCGGTAAAAATATTGCTTTCGCACGACCCCTCGCACTGGGACAAAATTGTTGTGCCCGGCAATTATCCGGTCGCTCTTACCCTGTCGGGACATACTCACGGTTTTCAATTCGGTATCGAATCAAAAAGCCTGAAATGGAGTCCCGCACAGTATGTTTATAAACATTGGGCCGGCCTCTATAAAAATCCGTTAAGCCATCATTATCTGTATGTTAACCGTGGGATAGGCTCCATAGGTTACCCCGGGCGTATTGGTATTTTACCCGAAATTACGCTGTTGGAGCTGGTTTAATTGTTTTTAAACCAAGGAACAATATCGCTTTTTCTGCATTTTTCTTATTTTTAAGCCCTAAAACTTTATATGTGAAAAAAATTCTCGTTTATATTTTCTTTCTCATTTTTTCCACAACATTATCGGCACAAAATGTTACGGTAAAAGGAAAAGTAACTGACGCAAACAACCATAAACCATTGGCTTTTGTTAACATTGTTTCGGAAAACGGAGAAGCCGGAACCGTAAGCGATATCGACGGTAAGTTTCAAATCAACCTGCCTGTAGGCAGCTGTTGTTTAAAGCTTTCGTATTTGGGCTATGAGGTAGTAAACTACACCATCGACCATTCAAAAGAGATACAAAACATTAAAATGACACCCGCATCCATTGATTTGGATGAAGTAACTGTCTTTCCGGGTATCAATCCCGCTCACCGTATCATCAATTTGGTAATAGCCAATCGCGACAGCAACAACATTGAAAACCTGCCGGAGTTTTCTTATGTTTCGTATGATAAGATGATACTTACCGCCGATGCCGATTCGCTGATGAAGATGGATACCGCACTGATGGACACCTCGGCATTAAAAGTGAGAAGGTTGCTTGAGAAGCAGGATTTTTTTATGAGCGAAACAGTTACCGAACGAAAATACATGAGGCCTAAGCTCAACCAGGAAGATGTACTGGCCACCAAGGTATCCGGTTTTAAAAACCCTGTTATCGTTTTTATGCTTTCGCAGATACAATCCACTTCGTTTTACGACGAAAAAATAAACATCCTCAATAAAAATTACATCAACCCCATCAGTAAAGGCAGTACCAAAAAGTATTTTTTCTTATTGCAGGATACCACCTGGGATAAGCAGGGCGACACCACCTTTATCATCAGTTTCAGGCCGCGACGAAACACACGGTTCGACGGGCTGAAGGGATTTCTGTACATTAACAGCAACCAGTGGGCTGTTCAAAATGTTAAAGCATCACCCTGGAAAGATACCACCGGACTTACCATTAAAATACAACAATCGTATAAACAAATTGAGGGACAGTGGTTCCCCGTTCAATTGAACACCGATATTATTTTTACCAATATGAAAGTTAGCTCCGGAAAGCATAGTTATGCGTTGGTTGCACACGGAAACAGTTACTTACGTAACATTAACCTGCACCCCGGTTTGCGAGAAAAAGATTTCGGATTTCACGAAGTGGAAGTTGATGAGGATGCCGTTAAAAAGAAGGAGAAATTTTGGAACCACTATCGTACCGATACGCTCAGCGCACGCGAACGCGAAACCTATCGGGTAATCGACTCCATCGGCAGGAAAACAAATTTTGATAAGTATGCCACTACGGCTCAAAGTCTTATGTCGGGTGTAATTCCTTGGGGTTTTATGGATATCGATATCAACAAATTTTTTCATTACAACAATTACGAAGGCTTTTATGTGGGCGTGGGAGCACATACCAATCACAAAGTATCAAAAACGGTTACCGTTGGCGGCTTTTTAGGTTATGGATTTAAAGATAAGATGTTTAAATACGGTGCCGACCTTTCAGTGCTGGTGCATAAGCCTTCCGATTCTAAAGTCAGATTTAATTACTATTTGAATGTACTTCCCGAAGGGGGAACCTCCTTTTTTACCGACAACAATCAGGTGTGGAATACCAATTATTTCGGACAGTTTTTTACCAAACGGATGAACATTACGCGGGGATACGAAATAAACTATCAATTTAAGGTGAAAGCAGTCAGGGACTTTACCTGGAATGTAGGACTTATTCAACAAACAAAACAGGCTTTTGACAATTATATTTACACGCCGTTTAGTCTGGAACCGGCTCAAACCTACAGGCTTACCAAAGGAACCTTTCAGTTTAGATATGCTTACCGCGAAAAAATAATGCAAACTACCAAAGGGCCTGTTTCGTTCGGCTCCGATTATCCTGTGGTGTGGTTTAAATATACCCGGGGGATGAAAGGGATTTTTAACAGCGATTTTAATTTTTCAAAAATTGACTTACGTATTTTACACACCATCAACACCAACTATGCAGGCAGCTTAACATGGATGTTGAGTGGCGGAATGTCATTCGGAGATGCGCCTGCCACCGAACTGTATGCTGCCAACGGAACCTTTGCGGTATTTACCGTTTACGCTCCTTATACTTTTGGTACCATGCGCGCCAACGAGTTTTTATCCGATAAATATGCTTCGCTGTTTTTAACCTGGGATTTTAAAGACCTGCTGTTTTCCATTGGAAAATGGAAGCCTGAGTTGTTGCTGCTTACCAACTTTACAACAGGCACCTTGAAAAACCCGCAACAACATATAAACTACCCTGTTAAAACCCTCGAAAAAGGATATTACGAATCGGGGCTTGTTGTCAGAAAACTTTTAAACCTGCAAGTGTACGATTTGGGCTTAGGCGTTATGTACAGGTATGGCCATTATCAACTTCCCAAAGTTGCCGACAACTTCGCCTATAAAATAAGTCTGTTTTACGCTTTTTAACCATGCGGGTTTTTAACCGGACATTGAATTACGCGCAGGCTTAATTGAAAAATAAGGAGTAAAAACAAAGATTTCAAACAAATTGCAGAATTGAAAGATTCTTTTATTGCTGCCGATGATATTGAATATGGTTTTGGTAATAAAATACCCCTTTGGTTGTTTGGATTTTTATATTGATTTTTCCTCTTCCACCCGAATACCGTTGCAGACATGAAAAAATAAATGTATTTTTGAACAAAATAACAAAATATGAGTGAACCGCTTACTAAATTTATCAAGCCGTTAACAGGCCTTTTACTTTTTTTGCTTTTTGCATGGTATTTTTCCGATTTGGTTGTTTACATCCTTATTGCAACTTTTATTTCCATTTTAGGAACACCTATGGTAAAATGGCTTGAGCGAAAAAAATTTTTTAAGCTGCACATTTCGCACACGGTAAGTGTCTCCATAACCTTTTTAGCCATTTTGCTGGTGCTTGCTATTTTTGTTTTGTTTATTGTTCCTTTAATTATTTATCAGGCTAACATTATTTCGAGTATCAATATGGATGCTTTGCTTACGCATTACCACGATACTTTTGTTAAGATAAATGAATTTTTAATTCAATACAATGTAGTCCATCCCGAGCAATCATTCCTTAGTTATTTGCAGGAACAGCTGGGCAATTTTGTCGATGTAGCCAAATTTACCAATATATTTGCCTCTTTGGTATCCACCACCGGCTCGGTGTTTATGGGTACTTTTATTATTCTATTTCTTTCCTTTTATTTTTTATTGGACGACACCCTTATGAAAAGAGCAGCGCTTATGCTCACTCCTTCAAAATATGAAGATGACATGAGCAAAATACTCCACAATTCCAAATCGTTGCTGGTACGTTATTTTCATGGTATTTTACTGGAAGTGGGCATTATGATGACCCTTGAGTCTGTTGCACTCATCATTATTGGCGTACCCAACGCCATACTTATCGGCTTTTTAGGCGGATTATTAAATGTTATACCCTATTTAGGCCCTTTGATGGGTGCCATATTGGGAATGATTTTGGCGGCTCTTTCCGAATTGTCGTTTGGCTCGTACGAAATGGTGTTTAGTGCAAGTTTTTACGTTGCCATTGTGTTTTTAGGTGCCAATGTTATCGACAACACCATTTTGCAACCGCAAATTTATTCAAAAAGCATCAAGGCACATCCTGTTGAAATTTTTCTCACCATCATTATTGGAGGCAAGCTGGCCGGCGTGGTTGGTATGATATTTGCAATTCCTACCTACACAATAATTAAAGTGGTTGTAAAACAATTTAACAGTCGTATAAAAATTATTGATTTTTTAACGACAAAGTCGTAACCTTTTAATTATTGTGCGTTTAACCATTAATAAATTGTATTTTTAACCTTAAAATTAAATATTATGAGTGACAATAGTTCAAGTTCGGGATTTGCCTTTATGGCAGGTGTAGTAATTGGTGCTGCCGTGGGTGCAGTAGCAGGCTTGCTTTTTGCACCAACAACAGGCGAAGAAACACGCAGCCGTCTGGCTGATAAATCAAAAGATTTGGCTGATGAGCTTCAGGACAAATTTGAAGACCTGAAAGACACCGTTACCGATGTTCTGGAAGATGTTAAAGAAGCTGCCCAGTCGAAACTGGAAGAGGTAAAAGAGACTGCCAAAACAAAGATTGAAGAGGTGAAAGGCGAAAAAGCCGAAAGCTGATACCCATGAGTAATCAGACATTTAAAAATCCCGTCAAAGAATCTATTGAGGAGCTGAAAAGTTACCTCGATTTACAATTGCGGTATCAAAAAATGATAGCAGCAAAAAAGGCGAGTAAAGCCTCGTCGTTTGCTGCTCTTTTTCTGATTTTGTTTTCTATTGCTGCAGGATTTATTTTGTTTTTTTCGTTTGCTTTTGTTTGGTGGTATTCCGGCGGAAACAGCGACAAAATGGCACAGGGTTATCTTATTGTTGCCGCTTTTTATTTGCTGCTGGCCATTGTAACCGTTGTTTTCCGAAATCAATTGCTTATCAATCCCATAAGAAGTTTAATGGCAAAGTTGCTTTTTGAGGATGCTGCATCCGGAGAAGATAAAAAAAGCTTTTCGGCTATTAATTTAAAAGACGAAACGGCCTTTAACGCTCTGTTGTTAAAGGAAAAAAAACAGATAAAAGATAAAGAGATATTGCTTCAGCAAAAGTTTAAAGAGGTTGAACAGCAGTTTACCTTTACCAACATGGTTAAACTGGCTACCGAAAACATTGTAAGTTCGTATGTTACCACGGCAACGGTGGCTAAGCTTGCTTTTAAAGCCTTTTCAAATTTAAAACATAAAAGGAAAAAACTTAAAAAATAAAAAAAGGTGGCTTTTAGCCACCTTTTTTTTTAAACAGTTAAAATATCCCTTTCTTTTAACTCCAGTAATTTATCAATTTTTTCAACGTATTTGTCCGTTAGTTTTTGTACTTCATCCATGGCGCGTTTTGCTTCATCTTCAGCCATGCCCTCTTTTTCAAGTTTCTTAAGTTCGTCGTTGGCTTTACGCCTGTCGTTACGTACGCCTACTTTAGTATCTTCGGCAACACTTTTCGCCTGTTTAACCAGACTGTGCCTGCGTTCTTCGGTAAGTGGCGGCACATTTATACGCAATATTTCGCCTTCGTTTGAAGGGTTAAAACCCAAATTGGCATTGAGTATGGCCTTTTCCATTTCGTGGATGGTACTTTTGTCGAAAGGCTGTACAATAATCTGACGTGCATCAGGGGTATTAATGCTTGCCGTTTGCTCGATGGGGGTGGGCACTCCGTAAAAATCTACCAAAATACCGCGTAACATGGCGGGATTGGCTTTCCCTGCCCTGATTTTTGAAAACTCGTGCTCCAAATGGCCAATGGCTTTTTGCATACTCTCTTCTGCCTCTTCCAATACTAATAACGCATCATCTGTCATAATACAATGTTTTTAAGGTTACGCAAATATAGTAATAATTGTTATGAGTGCACCTAAAAAAATTGTTTGTGTTTTGATAAAAAGGTTAAACATTTGTATCTGATACAGAATGAATACCCAGGAATCATCTGTTAAAAAGATACACAATAAGAAATAAAATCAGCCGGTAAGCAGTTGCTGATACAACCTGTGGTTTTCTGCATCGAAACAAACAAAATAAACTTCATGCGGAAGTTCGTTGTTTTTTAAAAACCGCCTGACCGCCTCCACGGCGATGCGCGCAGCTCTTTCTTTCGGAAACCTGTAAACACCCGTGCTTATATTTGGAAAGGCAATGCTTTTGCAGTTGTGCTGTATGGCAAGTTTCAGAGCCGTGGTGTAACAACCGCTCAAAAGCTGATCTTCGTTGTTATTACCGCCATGCCAAACCGGCCCCACAGCGTGAATAACATAAGATGCCGGCAAATGATAACCTTTTGTAATTTTTGCCGAACCTGTTGCGCATCCACCCAATGTTTTACACTCCTCAAGCAGACCTTTTCCTGCAGCACGATGAATAGCGCCATCCACTCCGCCACCGCCCAATAGCGTCCGGTTGGCAGCATTTACAATGGCATCAACTTTTAGTTTGGTGATGTCGGTTTGTACTATAAATATTCTTTCGGAAGGCATCATGGTTTTACATTTCGGCTACATCAATCTTCTTTTCCGTATTGTCATCTCCTCCCTCTTTGGCCAGTTTATTCATTTCGGAAACAAAAACTTCAATGGTTTTATCATCAAAATCTTTCTCTTTGGCGGCTTCTTCAAGGGTGCCCCAGATGGGTTCGCCACACATAATACAGCGAATACCTTTCTCCATTAAATAACGCACCGAAAAGGGATAGTTATCAACCAGTTCCTCTATTAAAATATCTTTGGTTATTGCAGGTTTTGCCATGATCCTATTGTTTAAAATGATTGATGAGTGCAGTCTAAAAAGGTTCTTTATTGCCAAACTCATCGTTGTCGTGAATT
>CAYVWX010000011.1:0-24416 GCA_964455635.1 uncultured Lentimicrobiaceae bacterium
TTTAACGAAGTTAGCATGCAAAAGAACGAGTCAAAATGGTCAGGTTGTTTTTTTACAATCCCTTAAATGATGTTTTTGCCAAAGAATTAAAACATGGGTTTTTTTTATTTCTTGAAAAAAGGAAAGTTTTATAAACATTTGCTTATTGCCATTGTTTTAACCATAGCATTGTTATGGCTTTCGCTGATGTTGCTGAATGTTTATACACGTCACGGAGAGGTTTATTTGATTCCTGATTTCAAGGGTAAAACCGTTGGGCAATTACATCAGGAAGGTTTTGATAAATATTTTGATATTCAGGTAATTGATTCTGTTTACGACGACTCAAAACCCAAAGGTTCAATTTTTATGCAAAATCCCGAAGCCGGTTCCAAGGTAAAACAGGGGAGGCATCTGTACCTTACGGTGGTAGCCAGTATGCCTGAAAAAGTGGTGATGCCCAACCTTAAAAACCTTTCATTGCGTCAGGCACTTGTTTCGTTGGATTTGAGCGGACTCAGGGTGGGTAACCTTGAATATGTTGACTATTTTGCCCGTAATGCCGTTATCGACCAGCTTGTTAACGAAGAGCCTGTTGAGCCGGGCACGGAACTTGTCAGAGGTACACCGGTAACACTGGTGTTGGGCAAAGGTGAAATGAAAGTGTTTGTAACCATGCCGTTTATTATTGGAAAGAGCCCCAAAGAGGCTCTGCGACAGCTGCACTATGCATCGTTAAATATTGGTAACGAAATGTTTATGGACGATGATGTTGCCAATGCAAAAGTTTACCGTACAGAACCTGCTTTTAAAAACAGCGACAGGCTAAATCTGGGTGATACGATTGATATTTGGTATCGGTCGGATAAAACTTTTGATTTTGAAAACTACATCCACGAAGTACTTGGTGACACCATTAGTCAGGACTCGTTGGCTGCTGCTAAAAATCCCCTTTAATAATGAAGTTTAGATATATTTTTATAACATTGCTTTTATTTGCTGCCGGTGTGGTGAGCGCCCAGGAGTATCTTACAGGCATTCAAATTAACGAAGAGGTGGCGCAAAAGGCCAAACAAACGGCCGGACAAAGCAACAAAAAGCAAAAGAGCATAAAAAACAGCTCGGCGTTGGTGCTGCCGTTTTTTGATGACTTTTCGGTATCGAATGTGTATCCCGATAGCAAAAAATGGGAAGATAATTATGTTTACGTTAACCGTCATTTTGCTTATAGTCCGCCAAATATAGGTGTCGCAACTTTTGATGCGCTGGATGCACAGGGGAAGGTATATGAGGATGCCAATTGGATTGATTTTGTGGCCGACCACCTGACTTCGGTACCCATTCGCCTTGACTCGTTGTTTTCGCCCATTGCCCGCAAGCTGTCACCGGCCGACTCGGTTTACTTAAGTTTTTATTATCAGCCTCAGGGACGGGGCAACGATCCGGAACCATGGGATACCCTGTTGTTGCAAATGGCCTACCGAACCGGAGATACTGTTTTTTCGCACATGGATTCGCTGGATGTGTTGGTAAACAACCTTTATCTGGCAAGTGAAACGGATACTCTTTTTCCGGGGGATACGTTGTGGGCTCCTCCCGGGTACAATCCCAATGTGTTTACCATAACCTATCAACGGCTGGTATGGAACGACCGGGTTACGGTTGCTACCGACTCGGTAATGATACCTGAAATAAACTGGGAGACGGTTTGGGAGGCTCAGGGCTCTCACCTGTCGGAATTTCAACAACTTCACGGTAAAAGTTTCCTGCAGGTTATGGTTCCTGTTACCGATGCCAAATACTTTTACAACGAATTTCAATTCAGGTTTTTAAATTATGCCAGCATTGCCAATAACAACATCCCGTCGTGGCGCGGTAACATGGATCAGTGGAATGTGGATTTTGTTTATTTAAATTATAACCGCTCGGTTGCCGATACCACCTACCGTAAATTGTCGTTTTCGGAAAATGCGCCATCATTCTTAAAATATTATCAATCAATGCCCTATAGGCAATATCGGGCCGGTTTAAGTACCTCGGAGGCAAACAGTGTTGAGATGTATATTACCAATCTTGATAAAGTAGAGCACAACACAAAGTATAGTTACAAGGCTGTGCAGGTAAACGGAACACATCGTTTTACATACGATGGCGGTAGTTGTAACCTGCTGCCATTTTACGAAGGCGGTTATCAAAACTGTGACCATTGCAAACCTCATGCCTGTCCGGAAATAAAAACCTATTTTGCTTTGGATTACGGTGTGGATACCATGTCGTATTGGATTACCCATTATATCAGCGATTCATCCAATAACAATTCATTAGTTGATTCCGTTAAGTTTCATCAGGGATTTTATAACTATTTTGCTTACGACGATGGTACGCCTGAAATGGGTTACGGACTTGAGCCGGCCGGGGCAAAACTTGCCTATCAGTTTACGGTAAACACGCCGGATACCTTGCAGGGAGTTCAGATATATTTTAACCGGACAAAAAACAATGCCAACGAATATTATTTTAAATTAAAAGTGTGGCGCGATATTAACGGTAAACCCGGACAGGAGATCTATTCGCAGGACGATATGAAGGTGCAGTGGTCGGATAACTGGCCCTATCGGTTTTTCTATTACCGGTTGGATACTCCTTTGGTGGTAACCGGAACCTTTTATATTGGTTGGGAACAGTATCAGGCGGGAAGCCTTAATGTGGGGTTTGATGCAAACCACGATGAACATGAAAGGATTTTTTATACTGTTGACGAAACCTGGTATCCAAGCAATTTTAACGGAGCACTGTTGATTCGTCCGGTGGTGGGAGCTGCAGGGTATGTGGGCATTACCGGGCCCAAAGCCGGAGCGGCCGAACCGATTAATATTTACCCCAATCCTACAGGAAATTCATTTCGGTTTAACGCATCGTTACAATCGTTTGATCCGGCTGATAAACTGGTGATTTATAATTTGATGGGAGCGGAAGTGAAAGTGCAAAACTTACATTCGGCTTTGGTACAGGTTAATAATTTACCTGACGGGCTTTACATTGTAAAATTGCGCAGCCATGGAAATAATTATGTTGCTAAATTGATAATTCATCATTAAAATATGGCTGAAAACCTAAATCCGGAATTTCAGGAAGAATCCAACGAGCTTTATGAACACCACCGAGTTGTGGTTGATGCAGGGCAGGAGCCTGAGCGCATTGATAAATTTTTGTTTAATAAAATTCAAAATGTTTCCCGCAATAAAATTCAACAGGCAGCCAAAGCGGGCAATATCCTGATAGATAAAAAAGCTGTTAAGTCGAATTATAAGGTTAAACCCGGCGATGTTATTTCGGTGGTGATGAGTTATCCGCCCCGCGAGGTTGAAATCAATCCCGAGCAGATTCCGCTGGATATTGTTTACGAAGACGATGATGTGATTATTGTGAACAAGCAGGCAGGCTTGGTGGTGCATCCCGGACACGGAAATTATACCGGTACGTTGTTAAACGGTTTGTCGTTTTATTTTGAAAAATCAGGCCGGAAAGACAAAGTTGAAAACGGTTTTGGATATTTGGTTCACCGTATTGATAAGGATACCTCCGGGTTGTTGTTGGTGGCAAAAAACGAAATGGCGCAAACCAAGCTGGCCAGGCAGTTTTTCGACCACACCATAGCGCGTTCGTATGTTGCTTTGGTTTGGGGAGATGTGGAAAAAGATGAGGGAACCATTGAAGGCCATATTGGGCGAAGCCTGAAAGACCGCAGGGTGATGACGGTGTTTCCTAACGGAGAATATGGCAAAAAAGCTGTTTCACATTACAAGGTTTTACAGCGCTTTGGTTATGTTACCATGGTGGAATGTAAACTTGAAACGGGTAGAACTCATCAAATAAGAGCTCATTTTAAGCACATTGGCCACCCGTTGTTTAACGATGCCCGTTATGGTGGCGATCAAATATTAAAAGGCACCACCTTTACCAAATACAAGCAGTTTGTGTTAAATAGTTTTAAGTTGTTGCCGCGTCAGGCGCTGCATGCCAAATCGTTGGGATTTGAACATCCTGCTACCGGAAAGCATGTTTTTTTCGACTCGGAGCTGCCGCCCGATATGGCTGCAGCTATTGACAAATGGGAGAAATACACCGAAAACCGTTTGCGGGAAGACGAATATTAATCTATTTCAACAATTTCATAACCTTCAATAATATCGCCCACTTTAACATCGTTAAAGTTTTCGATGTTCAGGCCGCATTCGTATCCTGTAGCAACTTCTTTAACATCGTCTTTAAAGCGTTTTAGCGAACCCAAATTACCCGAGTAAACTACAATACCGTCGCGTATCAGCCTGATTTTTGTGTTACGATTTATTTTACCGTCGAGCACATAACATCCGGCAACGGTTCCTACTTTAGTAACTTTAAAGGTGTTACGAACTTCAAGATTACATACAATCTTTTCTTCGGTTTTTTTGGAAAGCATCCCTTTAATGGCCGATTCAATCTCTTCTTTTGCCTGATAGATAATAGAATACAATCTAACATCAACCTGTTCAACTTCGGCCAGTTTACGTGCCTGTGGTATAGGACGAACCTGGAAACCGATAATGATGGCGTTGGAAGCGGAGGCAAGCATAACATCTGTTTCGGTAATAGCTCCCACGGCTTTATGTATTACATTAACCTGAACCTCTTCGGTAGAGAGTCTTAATAACTCATCCGAAAGGGCTTCGATGGAGCCGTCAACATCTCCTTTTACAATGATGTTTAACTCTTTAAAGTCGCCAATGGCAAGCCTGCGGCCGATTTCATCCAATGTAATATGTTTTTTTGTTCTGATAGATTGTTCACGAATTAGTTGCTGACGTTTTGAAGCCAGGTTTTTAGCCTCTTTTTCGTCGGCGATAACGTTAAACAGGTCACCGGCCTGCGGTGCACCACTTAATCCTAAAAGAAGGGCGGGCATGGAGGGGCCCACTTCTTTAATTGATTTATTTCGTTCGTTAAAAAGAGCTTTCACTTTACCGTAAACAGGTCCGGCCAAAACAATATCACCTTTTTTCAGGGTGCCGTTTTGTACCAAAATATTGGTAACATATCCCCGTCCTTTGTCAAGCAACGACTCTAAAACAGTACCGCTGGCCAGGCGATTTGGATTGGCTTTAAGATCCAGCATTTCCGATTCTAAAAGAACCTTTTCTAACAACTCTTCGATACCTTGTCCGGTTATGGCTGATATTTCCTGCGATTGGAATTTGCCGCCCCAGTCTTCTACCAAAATATTCATGTTAGCCAGTTGTTCTTTAATTTTTTCAGGATTGGCGCCTTCTTTATCAATTTTGTTAAAGGCAAATACAATGGGCACTCCGGCAGCCTGTGCGTGGGTAATGGCTTCTTTTGTTTGAGGCATCACGGCATCATCCGAAGCAATAACAATAATGGCTACATCGGTAACTTTGGCTCCTCTGGCACGCATGGCGGTAAATGCTTCGTGTCCCGGTGTGTCGAGGAAAGTTATTTTTCTGCCATCGGGCATGGCAACTTCGTAAGCTCCAATATGCTGCGTAATTCCTCCGGCTTCACCGGCTACAACATTTGCATGGCGAACATAATCGAGCAGTTTGGTTTTACCGTGGTCAACGTGTCCCATAACCGTTACAATGGGTGGTCGCGGCTCCAGTGAAGCAGGGTCATCTTCCTCTTCTTCAATGTACAGCACCTCGCTGTCAACGTCAACAAACTGCGTCGTATGGCCATACTCTTCGGCAACAAACTGAATGGTTTCAGCATCCAACCGCTGGTTGATGGAAACCACCATTCCCAAATCAAAGCAGGTTTTAATAATGTCGGTTACGCCAATATCCATCATGTTGGCCAACTCGCTTACCGTTACAAATTCAGTAACTTTAAGAACGCTTTTTTCGGCCTCTTCTTTGGCCATTTTTGTGGCTCTTTCGTCTGCCAGGTGGCCTCTTTTTTCGCGCCGGTGTTTTGATGCTTTCGACTTACCCGTGCCTTGCAGGCGGGCAAGCGTTTCTTTCATTTGTTTCTGGATTTCTTCTTCGGTTAGCTCGGCTTTTACAGCTCTTTTTTTATGGCCGCCTTTTTTTCTTGTATCCTGATGGGCTTTGGCTTTACCACCTTGCGGCTGCTGTCCGGGTTTTCCTGTGGAAATTCTTTTACGCGGTCTTTTGTTTTTGTTTGATCCGGCCACGGGGTCTTTTGAAGAAGCAACGGGTTTCTTCTTTTTCTTACCCGGTTTTGGCTCTTCTTTTAGTTCAATTTTACCCAAAATAGTAGGGCCGTCAATTTTTTGGTATTGAGTTTTTATAAAATCAACTTTTTCCTCTTTTGGTTTAGTATCGGCTTTTACTGTTTCTTTTTTAGGTTCGGCAATCGGTTTTTGAGGTGCCGGTTTATCTGTTTTAGCAGCCTCGGTCTTTTTATTATATCCGTCAGCTTTTTTTGCGGCTGTTTGGTTAGGTTTCTTATTTTTTTGTGCTTCAGCAGTTTTTTTCTGCTCGGCCTCTTTTTTGCGTTGTGCTTTGGTTTTTTTCGCAGGCCGTGTTTTTTGGTTGATAGAGTCTAAGTCGATGGAGCCAACAATTTTTAAACCTTCTTTGTCTTTATCTTCCTCAGACTCTTTTTCGGTTAATGGTTTGTCAATTATCGTTTCTTCTTTAGGAGTCTCTTTTTCTTCAGGTTTTTCTTCTTCAACTGTTTCAGTGGTAATTGTTTCAGTTGTATTTTTATCAGTTACCTCTTCTGTAGTTTCGGCTGTTTTTGTTTCTGCTTTTTGTTCGGGTTGTTCGGGTGCTTTTGCAGGTTCGTTGTCATGAGCTGCAACAGATTCGGTAGGAGTGGTTTTTTCTTTTTTGGCAACAGGTTCGTCAACGGTAACCGGTGTAGCCGGCTCTTCTTGTTCAGGTTCAGATGGCTTTTCTTCTGTTTTGGGTTCTTCGTTCGGTGTTGGTTCGTTTTTGGCAGCCGGTTTAGGCTCCGCAGCAGGCGATTGTACGGGTTCGGTAATATCAATGCCGCTTTTTATAAAGAGGTCGTCTTGAATGTCATCTTCTTTCGCAGTTTCTTTTTGAATATCATCTATGGTTACCGTTTCGTTGTTTGCATAGTCGAAGCCTTTTTCATGCGCCTCTTCTTTAACTTGTTTGTCAAGCTGAAATTCCTTTTCAAGCAACTCAATCATACCGGCTTCCAATTTCGTATTGGGCTTTGCATCAATTGTAAATCCCTTTTTGTCCAGGAATTCAACAATAGTTTTTGTGCTTATGTTAAACTCTCTGGCGGCTTTGTTAAGTCTCATTGTTTTTAATGAAGCCATAAATTATCTTTATTTAACTGTTTTTGTTTCGATTAAGAAACGGGTAAAAATACAATTTTCATTTACTAATAAGCATTGATTGTTCAAAACTTATTATTTACTCCGGAAACACGTTCCTTCTATTCAAATTCTGCTTTAAGAATTTTAATTACTTCGTCGATGGTTTCTTCTTCGAGATCGGTTCTGTTTACCAGCTCTTCAACACTAAGTTCCAACACACTTTTGGCAGTATCACATCCAACCGCTTTTAATTCGTCGATTATCCATTGGTCGATTTCGTCGTTAAATTCTCTTAAATCAACATCTTCCGTATCTACGTCGGTGTCGCGATAAACATCTATTTCGTAGCCGGTAAGTTTACCGGCAAGTTTTATGTTGTACCCCCCTTTTCCAATGGCCAGCGAAACCTGGTCGGGACGCATATAAACTTCGGCTCTCATTTTTTCATCATCCAGCGTAATGGATGATATGGTAGCGGGACTTAAAGCCCGTTGTATATAGAGTGCCGAGTTTGAAGTGTAGTTGATTACATCGATATTTTCGTTTCGCAGTTCACGAACAATGCCGTGGATACGCGATCCTTTCATACCTACACAAGCTCCAACAGGGTCAATTCTGTCGTCGTACGACTCAACGGCTACTTTTGCTCTTTCGCCCGGCACCCTAACAATATTTTTAATGGTGATTAGCCCGTCATAAATTTCAGGAACCTCGGCTTCGAACAGCCTTTCCAGAAAAACAGGGGAGGTTCTGCTAAGAATAATATCCAGATTGCTGTTGTTATTTTTCAGGTCAACCTTTGATACTACAGCCCTCAGGGTATCGCCTTTGCGAAAGAAATCAGATGGAATTTGTTCCGATTTTGGAAGGGTAAGTTCAATGCCTTCTTCGTCTAATACCAAAATTTTATTTTTCCATATTTGATAAACTTCTCCGGCAATTACTTCGCCAACTTTTTCACGGTATTTGGTGTAAACGGCATTTCTTTCGTATTCGAGGACTTTGGAAACGAGATTTTGACGGATAGATAGTATCTCGCGACGGCCAAAGTCAGCCAGCGTAATTAACTCGGCAACCTCTTCACCTACTTCAAAGTCGGGTTCAATTTTGATGGCATCCGACAGTTCAATTTCAACACTGGGGTTTTCAATGGCTCCGTCTTCAACAATATCTCTGAAACGCCATATCTCCAGGTCACCTTTGTCAACATTAACAATGATGTCGAAATTGGCCTCTTCGCCAAATTTCTTTTTAAGCATGCTTTCAAAAACATCTTCTAAAATACGCATCAGGGTTTCTCTGTCGATGCTCTTCAGTTCTTTAAACTCTGAAAATGTTTCTACAAGATTTATCTTATCCATGTTATTTTTGTTTTCTTAATGATTCGTAAGTTTTTATCATTAAAAAGTTATTACTACTTTGGTTTGTTTAACTTCTTCCATGGGAAGTGCGAGCTCGTCGCCCGTTATTGTTTTTTTGCTTTTTCCGCGGGTTACTGTTTTTTCTTCCTGAATTCTGATTTTGTTTTCATCAGCTTCCAGCAAAACGCCTCTAATTTTTTTATCGTCGTTTGTTAAAACTTCCACCTTGTTACCGATATGTTTTTTGTACTGACGCAACATAACAAAAGGCCTGTCGGCACCGGCTGACATAACTTTTAACTCGAAGTCGCCGGCTTCTCTGTCCAAATGGCTTTCTATATGACGGCTCAACTCAACACAATGGTCGATGGTAACGGCACTGTCGGCATCAATAAATACCTGAATTATATTGGTGCTGCTTACCTTTAAGGCAACCAAAAAGCGGTCTGTTCCTTTTAAGCTTTCGCTAACCAGTTGTTTTATTTGTTTTTCTGTTATCATATATTTACGCAAAGAGGGGACGCTCTGTCCCCTCCTAAATCTGTCCTCATGTTCAAAACGGTGGCAAAAGTACAAAATTAATTGTGTTTGTCAAAGTTTTGGGCTTATTTCTTTGATTTTTAATGAGGTTGTTTTACGTAAAAGATGCATAACTTGTATAACGAATAGTAAGTCAGCAAATAGATGCCGTCATTTTCTGCCCGGGATGAGACTCGGAAGCGGCTTATAAACATGTTGCTTTTTACTGATGTTTTTCTAATTAGTACTTCTTTAATCCATTAACTTAAAACAACTTTACTGGTATATTTGTTTGTTGCTCTATAAAAAGATTGTTTGCTAAAACATGGTGTAAAACAGGTAAACATTAAGCAACGACACAATACCGGCAATGCTGTAAAGCAGTAATTTAAGAAACAGCGAGTTGCGATATTTGCCCATCACCTTTGCCGATGAGGTAAGATAAACCTGTAGAAAAATGGTAAAAGGAAGTTGGATACTTAATATCATTTGCGAAATAATTAGTCCCTGAAACGGATTTGAGATAAAAAAGATAAGTGCCAGCGCTAAAAAAAGAGAAATGGCAACGCCAAGCCTTGAGTGGTTATCTTTTATATCATAGGGTTCTTTAAACATGCCTGCAAAAATACTGCCTGCCGCAATGCCCGATGTAACGGTGGAAGCGATGCCTGCAAAAAGCAGTGCTACGGCAAATACAACGGCGGCGTTGCTGCCCAGTAAAGGTGCCAGCAAATGATTAGCCTGTTGCAGCTCGGTTACAGGTTTGGAATTTTTAAAAAAAGTGGCTGCTGCCAGTAAAATCATGGCACTGTTGATGGCCCATCCAATAAGCATTGAAATGAGTGTGTCGGTAAATTCAAACCGTAGTTGTTTTTTGATAATTTTTTCATCTTTCCGGTTCCATTGCCGGCTTTGGATGACTTCGGAATGCAAAAACAGATTATGCGGCATCACCACTGCACCCAATACACTCATGATAATAATCATCGACCCTTCGGGAATAGATGGTGTAACCCATCCGATGGTGGCAGCACCCCAATCGATGTTGACCAGCGAAAGCTCATATAAAAACGACAGCCCGATAAGCGAAACAAAAGCAATAATCCATTTTTCAATTTTAAGGTAGGAGTTGGTAAGCAACATGATTAAAACAAAAATAGTAGTTAGCAGAGCGCCTGCGTTAATGGGAATGTCAAAAAGCATTTTAAGAGCAATGGCACCGCCAAGAATTTCTGCCAGTGAAGTGGAAATGGATGCCAGCATGGCCGAGGTTAAAATAAATTTCGACCAGACAGGCTTTAAATATATGGTGGCGGCTTCCGACAAACAATATCCGGTGGCAATTCCCAAATGTGCCACATTGTGTTGAAGTATTATCAACATAATGGTTGAAAGGGTCACCATCCACAGCAGTGTGTAGCCGTAATCAGCGCCGGCTGCAAGGTTTGAAGCCCAGTTTCCCGGGTCGATAAATCCCACCGTTACCAGCAATCCGGGGCCAATATATTTAAAAATATCAAGTGCTCCCAGTTGAGGATTGTGCTTTTTGCTGTCGATATTTTTTAAAATGTTGCTGATATGGTTTTAGTTTAATGGTTTGTTTTGTTTACTTTTGACCACAAAGGTAGTACAATACTATTTTGAACCGAAGGATAGGAATGTCATTTTTATAAATAATAGTAATCGGAGATTTTAAGTTTTTAAAAGATAGGGTACTATAAAAACAGATTATGTTACGTTTAAATAATGAGGGAAAAAGTAACCTTAAATTTAGTGTCGTTAAAAAAGGCTATTCAGGCAACGGCGGGCAAATCCGGTTTTTGGTTCAGTTATTTTTTTTAATCATTGTATTGTGGACAGGTTACCGGTTTTATGGTTTTGTGTCGTATTATCAAAACCATTCGGTTGCTACTGCTGTCGTTGAGCGGCCACCCGGAGTGGAAGGGTTTTTACCCATTAGTTCGTTAATGGGATTGAAATATTGGATACAAACCGGTGATTTTAATACCATTCATCCGGCAGGTATGGTTTTATTTGCCTTGTTTTTGCTGATTGCCCTTTTGATGAAAAAGGGGTTTTGCGGATGGATATGTCCCATTGGTTTTCTTTCGGAATATCTTTGGAAAGCAGGTAAAAAAATCTTTGGAAAGAATTTTATTTTTCCTCGATGGGTTGACTATCCGTTGCGCTCCATAAAATACTTTTTGATGTTGTTTTTTGTGTGGGCGGTAATTACCATGAATGTAGATGATCTGAAAGCATTTCTTTACGGCTCCTACAATAAAATAGCAGATGTTAAAATGCTTTACTTTTTTACAGCTATGACAACCCTCACTTTTTGGGTGCTGATGACTTTGGTTTTTTTATCGCTTTTGGTTAAAAACTTTTGGTGCCGTTATCTTTGTCCTTATGGTGCATTGTTGGGATTTTTCTCCATTTTCAGCCCGTTAAAAGTAACTCGGAATCCCGAAACCTGTACAGGATGTGCCGAGTGCTCGCTTGCCTGTCCTTCCAATATTCAGGTACATCAGAAACAGCGTATCCGTTCCGATGAATGTATGTCGTGTGTTGCCTGTATTGATGCATGCCCCGAGCCGGATACGCTGAAATTGCGTTTTGCAAAGAGGTCGAAGTTTTCGTTGTCAGCGCGAACTTACGCTGCCATCATCATTGTTTTGTTTTTGCTTTTTACAGGTGTGGCACGCTTTACCGGACACTGGCATAACAAGGTGTCGCCTGTCGAATATCATCAACTTTTAAACAATATGGATAGTCCTGAGTTACAGCACTAAAAAGTGGTTATTTTTTTTTGTTGGGGTCGTCAACATCATTTACAAACAGAGTCAGCAAACCGGCTAAAATCATAGAAACTCCTCCTAAAATCATGGCATACACTGCCTCTCCTCCGGCTATATTTTTTACAAAAAAGCCCAGCAGGCTGGCAGCCAGTATTTGTGGAATTACAATAAAAAAATTGAATATTCCCATGTAGGTTCCCATTTTATGCTGCGGCAACGAACCGGTTAAAATTGCGTAAGGCATGGCTAAAATACTGGCCCAGGCAACGCCAACACCGGCCATCGAAAGTATCAATAAATTGGGGTCTTTAATAAAATAGATAGAGATGAGTCCAAGTCCTCCCAATACCAACGCTATTAAATGCGTCATTTTACGATTGGTATATTTTGCCAGCACCGGCAGCAAAAAAGCAACAACAGCGGCAAAACCGTTGTAAACGGCAAACATAACACCCACCCAGTTGGCACCACGGTTAAAAAGTTCTGAGGTTGAATCTTCGGTTCCGTAAACATGGCTGGTTACGGCTGCTGTTGTGTAAATCCACATGGCAAACAGGGCAAACCACGAAAAGAATTGAACAACGGCCAACTGTTTCATGGTTTTAGGCATTTTAAACAGGTCGTTTATTACCACCACAAACCCGTTTTTATCGTTTCCGTTTTTCACCAAAAAACCGGTAATAATCTGAACCACACCATATACCAGCAAACCTGCGCCTAAAATATACAGTTCGGCTTCAAGATGATAGTAATACACCAGCCAGGTTAATACAGCACCCGTCAACAACCAAACAGTACTTCCTTTTAAAAATTTTTCGGAAGGCAGTATTTCATCAGCTTCCATTTCCAACTTAACCTTTTCGGCGTTGTTTTCATTAAACGATTTAAGCTCTTCGGGCGAATACTCTTTGGTTCTTACAACTGTCCAAAGCACTGCCATAAAAAAGATTGCACCTCCTATATAAAACGACAGCTTTACCGATGGCGGCACTATTCCTTCGGGTGCAGTATTTGCAATGTTAAACCAATTGGCCATAATGTAAGGCAGTGCCGATGCTACTACTGCACCGGTACCGATAAAAAAACTTTGCATGGCAAAACCACGGGTTCGCTGATTGGAAGGCAGCATATCACCAACAAAGGCTCTGAAAGGTTCCATTGAAATGTTAATGGAGGCATCCATTATCCACAGCATTCCTGCGGCAATCCACAATACCGGCGAATTGGGCATCACAAACAAAGCCAGCGAAGCCAATATGGCACCTATTAAAAAGTATGGCCGTCGGCGCCCCAGCCTGCCCCAGGTTTTGTCGCTCATGTGGCCAATAATGGGTTGGATAATCAACCCTGTTACAGGTGCGGCAATCCATAATATGGGAATGTCTTCAACTTTAGCCCCTAAAGTTTCGAAAATACGGCTTACATTGGCATTTTGTAAGGCAAAACCAAACTGGATACCGAGAAAGCCAAAGCTCATATTCCAGATTTGCCAAAAACTTAGATGCGGTTTTTTTGCCATGGAGTATTTTTTTAATTTGAAGCCATAAAAGTAAAGTAAATAGTTTTAAGTTATTGCCATGCAAAATTGTAAAAAGGCTGCATTTTTGGTTTTTATAAGCATAGGCCACAAAAAACATCAATAGCTGCCTACGAAATCGATTGCAGAAAAGCGCGGATTATATGAATACCGGTTTCATTGGAAAATAAAGAGTAATAAATGGCAGTAGCACCAAAGTGGTGTGCGTTATGAATTGTTGTGTCTCCGATTGAATATTTTACGGAGTACCGGGACGGAGACGCAGGAGTCAGTACAATTAAAAATTTCTCTACATCTTTTCAAGCTGCTCGTGAAGTTGTTCCCACTGATTCATTGCTTCCTGAAGGCGTTCTTCAATGTTTTTATGCTGTTTATATAAAAGGCCTGAAGTTATTTCTTCACGATATTCATCCGGAGTACTCAGTTTCTTATTTAAAATGGAGAGTTCTTCTTCCATTTTTTCAATATTGTCCTCTACAACAGCAATACGGTTTTTAAGCTTGCGGCTCAGTCGTTCCTTTTCCCGGCGTTGTTCATAACGTATTTTGTTTTCCGACAGAGGTTGCTCTTTGCGAACGATTTGTTTTAAACTGTTTTTTTCAAGTTCTTTAAGCGTTTCCAGACGATGTTTTCTCAGATATTCCGATATATCACCGATATGTTCTTTAAGCGAGTGGTTCTTAAATTCGTAAACCTTGGTGGTGAGTCCCTGCAAAAAGTCCCTGTCGTGTGAAACAATAATTACACTCCCCGAATAATCAAGTAACGCCCGCTTTAAAATATCTTTTGAAACCATATCGAGGTGGTTGGTGGGTTCGTCAAGTATTAATAAGTTACTTGGACTTAGCAAAAGTTTTGCCAAAGCCAGCCGTGATTTTTCGCCACCCGAAAGCACTCTGATTTTTTTATCCACCTCATCTCCTCTAAACAAAAAGGAGCCCAGGATATTTTTTAAACGATTTCTTACCTCTCCAACGGCAATTTCATCCACTTCTTCAAAAACCGTGTTTTCAACGTTAAGCATCTCCAGCTGGTCCTGTGTATAATAAGCTGTTACAACCTGATGACCGGGCTTTACCTCGCCATTATAACCGGTTAGCCCGAGAAGTATTTTAACCAAGGTTGTTTTACCTTCTCCGTTTTTTCCGACAAAAGCAACTTTTTCTCCCCTCAAAAGTTGAAAATCAATATTTTCCAGCACAAGCTTATCGTCATAATATTTGGTAATACCTTTCGCCTGAATGGTAACTTTTCCGCTGTGGGGCGCATCGGGAAACTTAAAATGAATGGCGCTCTTATCCAGATCTTCAACCTGAACCCGCTCCATTCTGTCAAGTTGTTTAACCCGCGATTGTACCTGCCTGGCTTTGGTTGCTTTATACCGGAATTTTTCGATAAACTGTTCTATTTCCTTAACCTCTTTTTGCTGATTGGTATAAGCGGCTTTCTGCTGTTCCAGTCGATCGTTGCGCAATTTAACATATGCGGAATAGGGTACCTTGTAATCATATACCTTGCCGTTGTTAATTTCCAGCGTCCGGTTTGTAACATTGTCTAAAAAGGCTCTGTCGTGCGATACAATAATGACAGCGCCATTATAAGCCAGCAAAAAGTTTTCGAGCCACTGAATAGACTCAATATCGAGATGGTTAGTAGGTTCATCGAGCAACAACAATTCAGGTTTTAGCAGTAATAACTTTCCCAGTTCTATGCGCATCTGCCAGCCAACGCTTAATGTGCTGACAGCATTGTTAAAATCTTTTCGTGTAAAACCCAGTCCCAATAAAATCCTTTCGGCTTCTCCCCGCAACTTATCGGGCTGAAACAATAAAATACGATCGTTTAAATGGTTATATTTTTCAATTAGTTTGGCATAAGCCGGTGTATGGTAGTCGTTACGTTCCGCGAGTTCGTTTTCCAGCGAAGTCAGTTTTTTTTGCCACTCATTCATAAATGATAAAGCGAGTAAAATTTCTTCGATAACGGAAACCGAACTGTTTAAATTTTTTTCCTGTGGCAGGTATCCTACGGATACATCATCCGGAATAACAACACTTCCCTCATCCATGGATATGTTTCCAACCAAAATATTTAACAACGTAGTTTTTCCGGAGCCATTTTTTCCTGCAAGACCAATACGGTCTTTGGGATTGATGTTAAAACCAACGCGGCTAAACAAGGGTATGCCGCCAAACTCTTTTTTTATGCCGTTTACCGAAATCATTTTTTACAATTAAAAAGCGCAAAAATAAATGAAAAAAGGGGCTAACCTCACGGTCAGCCCCTTTTTATTGTATCAGCAGTGTTTTCTGCCAATCAAAACATACTTACTATTTAGTAATAACAACACGTTTGTTGGTAGTACCGCTGGCAGTTTCTATTCTGATTACATAAACACCTGCATCGTAATTACCTGTATTGAGGTTAATTTCAGTATCACCGTTAAGGGCTTTCTGATAAACTACCTGGCCAACATAGTTGATAACAGATATTTTGTTCATTCCCTCCGTAGTGGTAACCGTAACATTTTCTCTTGCAGGATTAGGATATACATTTGTTGTATTAGCCAATTGATTGTTGACTTTTAAAATCGTGACATCTAAAAAGTCGATTGTAGGGTTCAACAGAGTAGGAGCAAATGCCGATTCACACTGGTCATTATCACCTTCCCACATTGCACTTACTTTATAGTACAAGTGGTTACCTATCTGCCAGGAAGCTTCAGGCATATCGTCATAAGTATAGGTAGTTGTACCATCAATATAAGGTACAGAAGCTAACTCAACATATGATCCTTCCAAACCGGTTTCACTTCTATACAGTTTGAATCCTGTAAATGAACGACTGCCGGCAGTATTGGCTTTAGCACCATTTTCAACGGTAGCACCTTGTGAAAGGGTTGCATTTGAGGTACTGTAAACCGTATTGTCAACAAACGGACTAACAGGAGCTACTGAAGTAGAGAGTTCTTCAACGTAAGCCTGAACATTCCAGTTGTAGCTTAAACCAAAGTCTGAGAGGTTATCCCACTGAACCCCGTCGGTAGTAATTTTATCACCATATCCGGCAATAGCAGGGCCTGCATCGGTACCGGCAGGGTATGTATTTGCAACCTGACCTAACAGTGTGTAACCAATCCATAACTCGTCGTTTACATCAAGTGCAATAGGCGTATCAAGGTCAACTTCGTTCCACATACCACCAACAGCACTGGCAGTAACATCATTTGAGTAAATCAGGTTAGCAGCATTGGCGCCTGTCCAGATTTTAACAATAATATTACTAAAGTCAGTAGTTGCCGGGAAATATTGTAACTTGGTGATATAGGTTCCGGTGTAATCAGATAACTGACCGGCATCCCAACGAGCTGCAACTGAGAAGTCGCCACCGTCGGTTAAACCAATAGCACTGAAGTTAGTACCATCATCCCAGTGAATCCAGGCAGCAATCGGCTGTGGAATATAAGGAGCCTGCCATGTTAGTCTGATACCGTCAGCCTCACCAGGATCAACATCGAAAGTAGAGAAGTCTAAGTCGCTTGGAGCTTCACAGGTTCTGTAAATGCTTACGTTATCAACAAACCATGAAACGATATCGAATGAGTTAATACCGGTAGCGGTAAAACGTACCTGGAATACTTTACCCATTGCAAAGTTACTAATGTTA
This sequence comes from uncultured Lentimicrobiaceae bacterium, assembly GCA_964455635.1. GTDB lineage: Bacteria > Bacteroidota > Bacteroidia > Bacteroidales > F082 > B16-G9. The sequence goes on from CAYVWX010000011.1 coordinate 17,179, forward strand.
ATATGGTTAAAACCGTCGGCAAAACCGAAGCTGCCATTGTCAGCAACATCAGCTACCTGAGTCCAGGTTTCACCGTCATAAACATCTACTTTAAGATGTTCTTCACCGGTAGCGTTACGGTCGTCAAGTTTCAGGTTGTAATCCAACCAGATATCACCTTCGGTCAACATATCGGCTTTTAAAGGAGCAGATACTAACGAAGCGGCATAATCACCGTCAAACAACGGATCCCATGTGAATTCGGCAGAAGGAGCATCGGCACCTACCTGGCTGTTAATTTTCCAGTTAGGAGCATCAGTTGTCCAATTGTTAAATCCAAAGTTTCCGGTTGCCCAATCTTCAGTAAATGGAAGATCCATTCCCCAAACAACGGTAACTGTGTCAGGACCATCCAGTGCAGATTCGCCGGTTGATCCGGGGAAGCCAAACTGAGCAAGGTCGTAAACAGCAGAAACTTCGTATAAATAAGTACCGGGCATTACGTTGTTATCAACATAAACAAGTACATCATCAGTACCTTCACCATTATAGGGTTTGGTTCCGATAACCTCACCATCACGGTAAATATTAAATGAAAGCAGTCCGTCAGGAACAACGCCGGCGTTTCCACCACCCGGGTTATAGGGTGCGAGTTCAAGACCCCAAATCATTTCATTTTGTGAATTACCACCAATGGTTACAGTACCGTCAACAATACCGGGTTGTGTAAACAGACCACCGGCAGTTGAAGTAGTACCTGCAATAGAGGCTACGTCAACGGTAACACCGGTAAATGTACCACTTGGCAACGAAACCTGAACAAGGTTATTGGCACCTTGATCGTAGAGCCATAAATATGGGCCACCATCAGACCATTTATCGTAAGCCATACCGTAAATTCCGGTATAACCACCGGCAGCAAAGCTTGATACAAAGGCACCGGTCATGTCAAATTCGGTAATATCGGTACTCCAGTTATTTCCGTAGAATGTTTGGGTATCATCGTTGTAAGCAATGGCACGAACAGCTGTAGGTGCATTGATAGTGCTTACTAAAGTATGATTTTCAAAATCCATTTGGAACACTGCAGTAGCGGCAGCAGCACCGTAGAAGTAACCGTCGGCTTCATTATAAGCAAGGTCACGAACGCCACTTACACCCGGAATACTAAAGTCTTCAACCCAGGTACCATCCAAAGTATATTTACTAAATCTGTCGCCGCTCCATTTAGCGGTATAAACAAAGTTACCGTCACACTCAGCACCGGCTTCACCGTCGTTGTAGAATGTAGGCCAGCTAAATTGCAGATCCCATGTATCACGGCTGTTGTTTTGAGCATTATACTTGATACGGGTAACCGTAGAAGCCTGGTCGGCATTAGCAACCATTGTCTGAGGTCCTTCGTAAACAACTGTGCTTGGAGCAGCAGCCATAGGAATACCATCATCTGTCATCGGAGGATTCCATGTTACAGGAACTTCGTTGGTATTATAAATATAAGCATCTCCGGTATTTCTTGGAGGATACAGATAGGAAGATGTCCATGTGTAATATACTTTCGGTGAAAGAGCACAGAAATCGCCATACTTAGCCTGAACGGCAGCGGTATAGGTTTGTCCGTAGGTAAGATCTTCGAAAGCATAGCTTAACTGGTCAGCAGGTAATTCAATTACAAAGGCATCGTCGAGCGAAACAATGTAAGATTGTACCTGAGGAGCACCATTATGAACAGCTACATTATCAACAGCCCAACCGGAAGCCCACTGTGCATTATCGTTTGCATGGAATGCAAACCAAACCTGACGTGCGCCATCAGGGCCTGAAAGGCTTGAAAGGTCAACAACTTCAGGTGTCCAGTCGGTAACAGGTTCTGCATTATATAAAGGACCTTCCCAGGTGGCACCACCGTCAAGGCTGTACTCAACAGTACCGGTTTCACCATAACCACCATCGAAATAGGAATCAAAATAGAGGTTAAAGTTAGCACTTTCTCTTAAGTCCATAGCTGGAGTGATAAGGAAGTCCATACTTCCGTCGCTATTACTACCGGCTGCGTCGTCGTTGGCAATGGCATAAAAACCATCTCCGGGAGGTACGGGGAAACCACCGCTTCCACCATCGTCGCTACGGAACCAACCAATATCATTAGTGGTTGTTTGCCATCCTTCAGGTGGGAAAGTAGGATCTTCAAAATCCTGAACCAACATCTGTGTAATTAAAGGAGTATCCCATGTAGCCATACTTGTTAAAGGATCAACAGAGAGGTTACGTACGGGATAAGCTTTTTTCTGCATCATGATGTTTTCGGTGTAGTTAGCCTGAATTGCTACGTTGCTGTGTGTGTAGTCTTCAAATCCAACTTTTTTAGCAATAATATCATAGCTACCTTTAATAACGCTGTCAAATACTACAGAACCTGCAGCATCGGTTACGGCATTGTAAGTAGTGTAAGGATAGTTATGGCCAACCAATGTAATTTCGGCACCATCAAGGCTTGAGCCATCGCATGTTTGAATGTTAACGGAAACAACAACATCTTTAAGGTGTCCTACTATATTTGAGAATACCCAGTCGCTTTGTCCGCTTTCATAATTAGCACGTACGGCATAACCATACCAACCTTCGGCCAATGAGCCCCAACCGGTGTGGTTGTAACTTGTATTGGTTGTATTTGCAACAGGTGCAACAGAACCGTCGGCAGGAGTTTGTCCGGCATCCGGATCAAAACCACTAACAAGTGCAACGGTATAGTTAACCAAGTCACGAGTACTTGCACTGGAAGGTACAGGTTTAAAAGTACCGGCTTTTTCAACTCCGGGAACACCTTTAGGAGCACCGGTAGCAATATAATCGGTAAAACCACCGATTTTCGGAGGATAAATCATTTTACCTGTAGCGGCAGTGGCGTTCATAGTAACACCGGCATTAGGACCGCTAACGGTAGCACGAATCATCAAATCCTGATAAGGACTAACTGTCCAGTCGTTTGAACCATATTTTACATATGAACGATAAGCGGTTGGTAAGTCGTTGTCAACGCCAACAGGAGCAGCATTAGGAGCGAAGCCCAGTTGCCACATTACCAAATAGAAATCACCACTTGCAACGGTTGCGTTCATACCTTCGAAGTTAACCCACTGATAGTTGTTAACTTCAACACCGATAGAATCGAGTAAGGTACCCGGCATTCCATTGGTTCCGTCAGCGGCATAAACACCCATAGCAAAGGTAGTACCTAAGAAGTTACCACCGGCAGGGAATGAACCGTCGCCAACATAAACACGGCCACCAATTACACTTGCAGGATATCCGGCAGGAGTAAATTTAACAGCTACAGCATTTCCGGGAGCATTCCAGGATACATAATCATTGGCTACACCGTCGTCGTAACTAATTTCGTAAGGTCCCATGGGGATGTTCCAGGTAATCAAACATTCGGTATCATCCTGGTTAGGATCGGCGTAAACCTGGCTAACAGGATAAGGAGTTTCACACAGCGTAGCATTGGCTTCTGTCATAACACCCTGAGGAGCTACAACACCTGTTACGGTAGTTGACTCATAACCTGTTTTAGCAAAGGTAATATCGTAAGTATCTTCATCAACATAAAATTGATAGTTACCGTTTTCGTCGGTGCTGGAAGTAAATGTTCCGTTTACACCAACAGCAGTTACATCAACACCACCAATACCGGCGCCGCTGTTACAATCGGTAACAACACCATATAAGGTAGCAGGAGTGTAAACATGCATGGTATTTAAAATACTGTCGTTTGTACGATTAGGATCGTTGGTTGTAATGTGTAAATACTCGTCAAAGTCGCCAACAGGGAAACCTGCAGAGCTGTAAGTAACGGTAATTTCCTGTGTTTCACCGGAAGCAATTTGTCCGGAAGCAGGGTTAACATTTACAATATAACTGGGTACGGGGCAAGCACCAAAGACAACGCCTTCAGGAATGCTAACATTACCGGCTGAATAAACTACATTGCCATCCGAATCAAGGATGTCGTAAGAGTTTTCGCTTGACCAGCTGCCGGGATAATAAACCGTACTAATGTTATCACCACCTTCAACGTTAAATGAGTAGTAACCGGGACCGCTTCCGCTTGATAAAGTGATATGGTCTAATACAACCACACCGTTTACCAATACATCAAGGGCACCACCGTTCCAACCGTCACCGAATGAGTCGTACAAAGCAACCTGCATGGTACATGCGAATCTGCTGGTATTAACATAATCGGGGAATGAATAAGCCAAAGTACCGTCGCCACAGTTTTCCAATGTTAAAGTAACATTTTCCTGTGTTTCGGGATATTGCTCATTGTATAATGAGGTTGGGTTATTACATAAAGCGGGAATCAACCAATCAACAACGGCAGGGCCTGCAGGAGTTGTTTCACCTTCAGCATAAACAGCCGATACTGTATAAGAATAGGTACCATAAGCAGGTAACATATCGGTATAAGTAAGGTTGGTTGTATTTGCAATGGGTGTTCCGTCTCTGCGAATGAGGAAATACTGGAAGGTTGGGTCCATTGTTGGAGGATAAGTCCATGAAAGGTTAACCTGTCCGGTAACTTCATTAATCAAGGTAGCAACCAGATCGGTACAAGGCAATAAAGGATCGCCTGCGATAATCATGGTAGCCGGAACTGTTGTTTGCGATACATTTGGATTAGCTACATAAACAATGTCGGCTGTATAAACTTCACCGGCCTGAGTTCCGCTAGCGTCAAAGTTAACATCGATGGTTGTTGAACCACCATTAGCAGGAACAGAACCTTCGTACTGACTTAAGCTTAACCAGTCGCCACCGGCAGCAACACCACCGAGACAAGCAGCTAATTGTACAGGAATGGCTGAGCTGTTTTGCATGGCAGCACCGGTACCTGCGGTATTATCTACCCAGTAAAAAGTATTTCCGGAAGCAGCAGCATGTACTGATACCCATCCGTCAAGATCGGTAACAGCTGTTGGTAAATTAACTGTAAATGAATAAATTGGATAAGCATTCAATAAAATTTCACCTATATCAACGGCATCAACAGTAGCTGTAAAAGCCTGTATAACCGCACCCGGAGTAGTACCGTCCTGATAAAATTCAATGTTGAAATCCTGTGTTGCGGGAACAGCAGGAATACCTACAAAATAAAAGGTAATTGAACCGATATCAGCAGAGGCACTATAATGCTGGTAGCACTGGTATCCTGCTCCGTCGTCGCTTGTGTAAGCGTTGTCGTAGTTTTGTGCAGGGTTACCAAATACGGTACCATCGGGGCAATCGGCACGTGAACTTTGTGAAGCTGAAGGAGAGGTGGTGAGCATACCGCCCTGAGGATCAGGATAAGTTGCATTCATATCGGGAGCAACAGGTAAAGCACCTACTCGTACAGCATTGGTTGTGGGATAAACAATAGAGGCTGTCCAGCTTAAGTCGCCGGCACCTGCATTTTGAATTCCCTGATTGTCAACAAAAAATTCTTCAGGATTTAATGTATTGGTGAAGCTCAGAGGACTTACAATCATTACAGGAGAAGAAAGGTTAAAATCTTGCTCCAAAGTTTGTCCGGCATTCAAAGTAACATTTGCAGCAACCTGATTCATACCGTCTTTGTAGCAATACATTTGGTAATCGTCGGCTAAAATGTTAGGGAATGAATAGTAACCGCTGGCATCTGTTAAGTACTCGTTCAGGTCAACAATACCTACGTGAGCATTTTCAACAGGAGCACCATTGGCTGTAACATGGCCTTCGATGGTTCCAACAGCAATATATTGGAAAAGAATATTATCAACCATAGAAACGTCGCCACCCTGATAGTAAAGGTAAGCATATTTATTAACAGCTTCAATGGCAATGTCAAAATCGCTGCCCTGATAAGCTGATAAATCATAAGAATAGCTTACCCATGAGTCACCGTCAGGTGTTGTAGGCTGAAAATAGGTATTACCGTTAACATCGGCAATGGGGGTTCCGTTAACCGTTACTCTGAACCATGCGTAATTAGGATTATACGAATAGTTCTGACGCATATCGAATGACAAGTACAGGAGTCCTGCAGGAGTACCCGGCTGGATGCTCATGTTCAGGGCATCAATATGTGTAGGTGAGCTGTTAAAAGCATCGGGACCGGTAGAGTAAGGTGAATTCCAATTGGTATAACTGGAACCTTCCATTAAAGCGCCGTATGAAGAGCCGTTTGCTGCGGCAGCAGCTACACTTAAGCCTGCATCAGCACCCTGATTGGGCTGAATTTCAGCAGGGAAATCGCCGTTTTCAAAATCAATGCTAAACGGGAAGCTGGAAATAGGTGTTGCCGAAGGCGGAGGTAAAAGACCTGTAATGGTTAAGGTATAGTTACCGGAAGAAGAACCGTAACCATAAACTTTAACATACATTACATCGCCGGCGGTAAAAGGGATACCGCCAATTTCCGATTGCAGACCACAATTGTCATCGTTGTAGTACGCATAGTTTGCGTCCCCACAATCGTTCCAAACCTCTAATTTGGTGTCGAAATCGGAGCCGCATAATGAAACGGTAACCGTCATGTTGTCGGCAGCGGTAAAAGAGTACCACTCTTCACCGTTGCTGGCAAGGGTACCTGTTACTGCAGGATCGTTAACATTGCCGTAGGCAGTAGCCGTAGCGCAATCATTGGTAACGTTTCTGCTACTCGTTGCTGCTGTAACAGGGCCGAGAGCGGCTGTTTTTTGCTGTTCGATAGCCCGAAAATGGGCGGCCTCCTCAGGAGTCATGTTCTGATAGTCCTGAGAAAACGCAAAAACAGCGGACATAAGCAAAGCAAATGTCAAGAAAAATTTTGTAAAACTTTTCATAATAAACTGAATTTGTTAATAAAAAAATTAATTGATCATAAAATTTCCGTTTAAGAAACATACATCGCTTCTCATCTTACTGACAAGCGTAGGCACAAAAATAATGTAATTATTGTACTTTCAAATAAAAATATCAAAAATATTTACTAATTTTTTTCATATTTAATGAACATTTTGCATTAAAGGCCCTGTTTTTTTATGACTTTTATCAGAGAGAGGCGAAATGTATGCTATATTATTAAGGTAAACGAAGCTTATTATTTTGTTAAATTTTACGATCAAGTTCAGCAGGATTTGTAATTATGCGGTATTGTATGAATCGGCCATAAGAAATTACAAATATCAAAACGCAAATAGCAAATAAGCACCAAATGACAAATTGCCAAAAAGCAAACCCAAGCTCAGCAGGGTTTG
>CAYVWX010000012.1:0-24219 GCA_964455635.1 uncultured Lentimicrobiaceae bacterium
CTGGAATCTCTTTTTGGAAACCGAAGAGCAGGGAGGGTATATCAGTGCTTTTAAAAAAGGATTTATTCAAAAAAAGATTCAGGCTGAAGCAGCTGAAAAAGACCGGAATATGGCTTTTCGCAAGCAGTCGGTATTGGGTGTTAACCAATATCCCAATGTTAACGAACGGCTCGACAAATTACCGGATGACGCTGTTTTATTCCCCGTGGAAACACAGAAGGCGGAAACCGAATATCAGCCTTTAAAACTTTACAGAGGAGCCATGGCTTTTGAACGGCTACGGTACAAAACCGACCAATACGCACAAAAACATCCGCGGCCGAAAGTTTGGATGTTTACTTATGGCAACTTAGCCATGCGAAGGGTACGGAGTCAGTTTGCCGGAAACTTTTTTGGTGTGGCAGGCTTCCAGATTATAGATAATCCCGGATTTGAAACCATCGATGAAGGAGTTACGGCAGCCCGAAACGACCGGCCGGATATTGTTGTTTTATGTGCTTCGGATGAAGATTATAAAACCAAGGCTTTACAGGCATTTAATGCATTAAAAAGTCATTTTATTGTTGTTTTGGCAGGCTATCCAAATGACTTAATTGCCACATTGCAAGCTGCAGGCCTGAAAAATTTTATCCATGTAAAAAGCAATATTTTGGAGGAATTAACTAAATATCAAGAAGTTTTGGGGATAGGTTAAAACATTTATAACTCTCAACTGTGCACAATCCTTTAAAAACAAAAAACATGAAACCGAATTTTAAAAATATCAACATAAACAGTGTTCCGGCCGGCGAAAGGCCGACACAACAATGGGAAAAAGAAAATATGGGCAATGTCCGTTGGGAAACGCCCGAGCATATTAATGTAAAACCGGTTTTTACCGGCAACGATAAAAAAGGATTGAAACACCTTGGTTATGCTGCCGGCATTCCTCCTTATTTGCGGGGGCCCTATTCCACCATGTATGTTACACGGCCATGGACCATCAGACAGTATGCCGGATTTTCCACTGCCGAAGAGTCCAACGCCTTTTATCGCCGCAACCTCGCAGCCGGACAAAAAGGACTTTCGGTAGCTTTTGATTTAGCCACGCACCGCGGATACGATTCCGACCACGAAAGAGTGGTGGGCGACGTGGGTAAAGCCGGCGTTGCCATCGACTCTATCCTCGACATGAAAGTACTTTTCGACCAGATACCGTTGGAAAAAATATCGGTTTCGATGACCATGAACGGTGCTGTACTGCCCATTATGGCCTTTTATATTGTTGCGGCATTGGAGCAGGGAGCCAACATGGAAAATCTGGCAGGAACCATTCAAAATGACATTTTGAAAGAGTTTATGGTTCGAAACACCTACATCTACCCGCCTGCACCTTCCATGCGAATTATTTCCGATATTTTTGAATACACTTCGCAAAACATGCCAAAGTTTAACAGCATTTCCATCTCGGGCTATCACATACAAGAGGCCGGAGCCACTGCCGATATTGAACTGGCTTACACCCTGGCCGACGGACTTGACTATATCCGTACCGGCTTAAAAGCGGGCCTCAGCATTGATAAATTTGCTCCGCGATTAAGCTTTTTTTGGGGATTGGGCATGAACCATTTTATGGAGATTGCCAAACTTAGGGCAGGACGAATGTTGTGGGCAAAAATCGTAAAACAGTTTAATCCCTCCAACCCAAAATCAATGGCGTTGCGAACCCACACCCAAACATCGGGATGGAGCCTTACCGAGCAGGATCCGTTTAACAATGTAGCTCGCACCTGCATTGAAGCAATGGGTGCCGCGTTGGGCGGAACACAATCGTTGCACACCAATGCGCTGGACGAAGCCATTGCCCTGCCCACCGATTTTTCGGCACGCATTGCCCGCAACACACAAATTTACCTTCAGGAAGAAACCGGCATCACCAAAAATGTTGACCCATGGGCAGGCTCTTATTATGTTGAGTATCTTACACATGAGCTGGCTCAAAAAGCATGGCAACACATTCAGGAGGTTGAAAAAATGGGCGGCATGGCCAAAGCCATCGAAACCGGACTGCCGAAGATGCGCATCGAAGAGGCAGCGGCACGCAAGCAGGCACGCATCGACTCGCGAAAGGATGTTATTGTAGGTGTAAACAAATATCGTCCCGAGAAAGAACAACCACTGGATATTCTTGAAGTGGATAATACAGCTGTCCGGCTTTCACAAATAGAACGGCTTAACCAACTTAAAGCCCAACGCGATAACGAGGCGGTTCAAAAAAGTCTTGACGCCATTACCCGCTCCTGCCGGACAAATCAGGGAAATTTATTAGCTTTGGCAGTTGATGCAGCAAAAAAACGGGCTACACTGGGAGAAATCTCATTTGCCTGCGAAAAAGTTTTTGGGAGGTATAAAGCAGTGATAAAATCAATATCAGGAGTATATTCGGCCGAAGCGGGCGACGACAAACAATTTGAAAAAGCTCGTCAACTGGCTGATAAATTTGCAGCTATGGAGGGACGCCGTCCCCGTATCATGATTGCAAAAATGGGACAGGACGGCCACGACCGCGGGGCTAAAGTTGTAGCCACGGGATATGCCGATATAGGTTTTGATGTTGACATGGGGCCGCTGTTTCAAACTCCTGCCGAAGCCGCACGACAAGCCGTGGAAAACGATGTTCATATTTTGGGCGTATCTTCGTTGGCTGCCGGCCATAAAACCCTGGTTCCTCAGGTAATGGAAGAGCTGAAAAAGCTGGGACGTGAAGACATTATGGTAATTGTGGGCGGAGTGATACCGCATCAGGACTATCAGTTTTTATACGATGCCGGCGTAGTAGCGGTTTTCGGTCCCGGCACCAAAATACCGGAAGCAGGCATTAAAATGCTTGAGTTGCTTATTGAAGCCGTATAATAGTTACACCTTAAATCATAAATTATGAAAACTTCTTTTTTGTTGATTGCTACACTTTTAATATCCGGTTGGGGCTTTTCGCAGGATTCTCTGACCAACATAAAAGCAAACAAAGAAGTGATTAAAAAAGGCTGGAATATTTTGCCTTTCCCCTACCTTACTTTTGATGCCGATTTAGGTATCGAGTTTGGCGCCTCAAGCTCTTTTGTAAACTACGGCGACGGAAAAATTTACCCGAAATATTACCACATGATAGCTGTTTCGGCTTCGGTTTATACCAAAGGCAGTGCCACGCTTTTGTTTAGTTACGACTCCGACCATCTTATCAAAGGTTTTAAAACAAAAATGGATGTAGCCTATTTGCCCGATTTGGCCTTCGATTTTTTTGGATACAACGGTTACGATGCCGTTTACAACGAAAGCTGGCGCACCGATGGGTCTCCCGACTATCGTTCGAGGATGTTTTACAAGCAAAAGCGCAAAATGCTGCGTGTCCGCACAACCTTTGAACACGCCATCTTAAACTCACACTTCAGATGGCTTACAGGATTTGAATTTTATTCGGTTAAAACCAGTACGGTGAACATCGACAGACTTAATAAAGATAAAAAAGACAATTTGCTCCCTTCCGTGGACAGTGTACCACCACTATACGACAGATATGTTCACTGGGGAATAATTAGCGAAGCGGAAAAGGCCGGCGGATTTTTTTCGTTGTTAAAAGCCGGGCTGGTTTACGACACCCGCGACGAAGAGCAGTCGCCAATGCGCGGCATATGGGCTGAAGCCACTTTGCTGGCTGCTCCCGGATTTATGTCAACCATGGATGGCAGCTTTTTAAAACTGGCGGTTTACTGGCGGCAATATATCCCATTTATTAAAAACAGGCTTTCGCTGGCTTACCGGCTAAATTACCAAAGTACCATTGCCGGTTATGCCCCTGTTTATACCGAAACGTTTATGTTTAACTCGGTAGCCAACGGACTTTATAACGAAGGGCTTGGCGGTGCTAAAACCGTACGCGGCATGGTACGTAACAGAGCCGTTGGCGATGGCATTGTAAGTGCCAATTTTGAGTTGCGTTGGGCATTTGTTAAAGTTATTTTGTTTAAACAAAACATCGATTTTGTTTTAAGTGGATTTTTTGACACGGGACGGGTGGTTAAAAAAATTAACATCGACGACAAAATTAATGCACTTACCGATGATGACATTGACTACAAACATATTGGCGACATCAAAGCCGATTATTTTACGCCCGGGGCAGAAAAATTTCACAATACTGCCGGAGGCGGATTACATCTGATTGTTAATCATAATATTGTTGTTGCAGCCGATTTTGCCAAGGCATTTAACAAACAAGACGGCACCGGATTGGGGGTCTATATTGGTTCCTATTTCCTGTTTTAAATTACCTTTGCAAAAATTTTCTTTTTATGAAAAAGCTTTTTGTTGTTTTACTGCTTGCTGTGGCAGTAAAAGCAGTTTCGGCACAAGATACCCTTACCATATTACAATACAACCTGTTACAGTATGGTAACGATTATGGCGGATGCAACAGCACCAACAACAGCGTAACCACCAAAGACGGCTACCTGAAAACCATTATCAATTATGTAAAACCCGATATTTTTTCGGTAAACGAAATGGTGGCTTCCGAAGCCATGATGGAACATCTGCTGGGAGTTATCAACACCACATGGACTTCGCGTTATAAACGTCCTGCATTTATCCACCAAAATGCACCCTATCTCGCCAATGCCATATATTACAATTCAAAAAAGTTAACTTTTCAAAAGCAAATTGTTGTTCAACAATACGTTAGAGACATCAATCTTTTTAAATTTTATTACAACTCGCCCCAACTTGAGCAGGGCGATACGGCTTTTGTAATTTGCATTGTGGCTCACCTGAAAGCAGGCTCGGGAACCGACAACAGCAACAAGCGAAAGGTAATGGCTACCAACACCATGAACTATTTAAAAAATCACAATCAAAAGGCCAACTATTTAATGATGGGTGATTTTAACCTGTATGGAGAAACCGAGCCCGCCTGGCTACAGCTTACCATGAACAGCAACGCCAACATCAATTTTAACGATGCTGTTAATCAAAGCGGCGACTGGCACAACAATTACGCTTTCAGAAATTATCATACACAATCGACACACTCCGAAGACAACGGCTGTGCATCGTGGGGAGGAATGGACGACCGTTTTGATTTTATTCTGATTTCAAATTATATAAAAAACGGCACGCAACATGTTAAATATGTGGACGGAAGCTATTGGGCTGTAGGCCAGGACGGAAAACACTTTAACAAAGGATTACTCGACCCGCCGGCCAACACTTCCGTTCCTGCAAATGTTTTAAATGCCCTGGGAAAAAATTCCGACCATCTTCCGGTAACGCTAAAGCTGAGAATTGATCAGCATGTTGGCATCGACGAATATCAGTACTCATTGTTTTCGGATGTCAGCTTTGTAAATCCTGTTACAAACCGGCTGGAGATGCAAATTACCACCCGCGAAAACACACCGGCAACCCTTGCGGTTTACAACCTGGAAGGGCGGCTTAAGATACATAAAACCATTATGTTAAGCAGAGGTAAAACCGTTACATCGCTTTCTGTATCACATCTTACAGAAGGACTTTATTTTATTCGTATCACCGATAAAAACGGCGTTTCAATAACACGTAAGATGCTGAAAATAAAGTAAGTTAAAACGGCCATATTTTGTTTCTACAGTCATCGGGCCTGCCTTATTTAACAGGTTGAACAGCAGTACTTTTTTTAATTACCTGCAGCCGCCAAACGGTTAAAAGCGTAAAAATACCAAGCAGTATCGCCAACTTGTAAATATCCGTTATTACATCGTGCCATCCGCCCCCCATCACCACCAACCGTGTACCGGCATGTAAAAAATGTGTTGTCGGAATAAACTGAGCCAATAGCTGCAGCGGTTCAGGCATTGCCGTTACAGGCCACGAATAGCCGGATGTAAGGAAAAACGGATAAGTGGTAAAAGCCATAATTTCCATATAACGAATCTGGCTTTTTATAAAGGTCCCCAATAAAATGGCCATAACGGCTATTACCAAAACAAAAATCATACCCGTTACAAACAGCGCCAAAATACTGCCGGTAACCTGAAAACCGAAAAAGGGAAAAACACCAAAAAAGAATATTAAAAAGTAAGCAAAATAGAGAAAGAGGTAATACGCGGGTTTACCTGTAAGATATTGAAAGATGCCGCTTTTTCCGGAAATATAGTTCTGTAAACTACCCAGTTCGTTATCCTTTGCCACACTTTCGCCCATACCGATTAACAAGGTTTGCTGCAAGATTAAAAACAGAAGACCCGGCAGTAAAAAACCACCGTAATTGTTTGTAGGATTGTAAATGGCTCTGGTTTCGGGCAATATAGGGTTAATAAGCTCCATGCCATGTTTGGGATTTATGCCGTTGGCTTCAAAAAAACGAAGCCGCACACCCGATCCTGCCGTTAACATAACCATACTAATGGCTTTGTTTAAATCGTTGGACGGCAAAAACCGTGTTGTGTTTAAAAACACCTTTACATGAGCGCCTTCCAGTCTCAACAACCTTTTTTCAAACCCCGGTGAAAAAACCAAATAGCCTACAATTTTTTGTTTATACATTAAGTCTTCAGCCTCTTTAAAGCTGTGCAGCCTGCCTTTTACATCAATTTTTTGGCCGGCCATTAGCAAACGGGTAAGTTTTAATGTTGTTGCTGAATTATCCAAATCGACCACCGCAAACGAAATTTTGTTTATATCCTTTTTTATGTAGATGGTTCCCAGAAAAAAAGCGTATAAAAGCGGAGCAATTATCACCGTAAGCAAAATACTATGGTCGCCAATAACAACATTAAGTTCGGATAAAATAATATGTTTGATACCTTTTAAATTTTTCATGACACCACCTCCACAACCGTTTTTGGTTTTTTAGATCTATTATTCACCAGTCGTAATTTTAAAGCTACCCAACTGGTAAAAAAGCCTGTCAATAAAAATATTCCCAAAATCTTCAGGTCGGGAATAATATAATGAAGAGGGGTTCCCATTTGATAAAGTTTAAAAAAGGCATGCAAAAAATGGGTATAAGGAATAAACTGAGCATAAACACTGCTGTAAAAAGGCATTCCGAACATGGGGAAGGTAAATCCGCTGAAAACAAAAGCAGGCGAATTATAAAAAAAGGCAACATCAAGGGCAAAAATCTCTTCATCCAACGTTGTTGAAAGCAAAAAACCCAGAAAAATATTAACAACAACCAACACGCTGAACAGCAAAATTAATTCAACTTCAAGATGTTGAAAAGGGATGCCAAAAGCCAAATATATAAGGCTGATGGTCATAATAATACTCATCCCCATGGCAAAATAGGCCAGTGCTTTGCCCAAAAGCATTTGCAAAGGGCTGTTTTTTGATATTTGCACCAGTTGCTGAAAGGTACCTTGAGTTATTTCGCGATTAAAAGCACGGGTAGCGGCAAAAAATATAAACATCTGCAGCAATACCGTCATTAATCCGGGCAGCAAATAGTACAAATAGTTAAACCACGGATTATAAAGGGTTTTGGTGTCGGTAAAAACCGGCATTACCAATCCCATTGCTTCGTTATGGTTGATGCCTGCATGTTCAAGCCGTGTTAAAATAATGCCACTGGAAACAGTGGTTGAAATAACGGCACATTCGCGATACAAAATATTACCATAAACAATATTTGACGAATTGGTATAAACCACCAGCCGCGTAGGTTTGTTTTTGTAAACATCTTTTGAAAAACCCGGTGGGATATAAAAAACGGCATGTACATCATGGTTTAGAAAGAACTTTTTAACATCATCGTCCGACGACAAATAACTTGTAATTTTCATGGCCGGCGAGCTCTCGATAAAAGAAATTACTTTCCGTGACAATGCCGAATGGTCGTTATCATAAACAGCAACCGGAATATCGCGCAGCGTTCCTTTTTGATAAATAAATGCCAGGAAAACATAAAGCACCAACGGCAAAAACACCAACAGCATACGGGCAGATTTGCTGTGCGAAATTATTTCTATCTCGCGTTGTGCTACTTTTATGAATGCCAAATATTTCATCCGTTGAAGCGTTTGCCTGATTATTTTTAAAGATTTTAAAGTAAAATGAGTTGTCTGACTTAAAGTTTAATTTGAATGGTCATTCCCGGACGAAGATCTTTAAAATATTGCACGGGTTTTAAGCGGACTTCAAAGGTTTTTAAGTCATACTCTCCCTTTTCTTTGGTGGGAGCCCAGGTGGCAAAATCGGGCATAACGGCAATATAGGTAACGGTAAGTTTTATTTTTTTATTTCCAAGGCCGGGCACAATACCGGTAAGCGTTGTACCTTTTTTAAAAGAGGGCAGCTTATCTTCTCTAACATTTAAAACCGCATACATTTTTTCAGGAATCATTACGGTAATAACCGGAAAACCGGGAGCCATCACTTCACCTTCCTCGGCAATTTTACTGCTTACAATTCCCGCTACCGGAGCTTTAATATCCAACTGCTCGTAAAAGGCTTCGGCTTCGTTGTAAACATTTTTTGCCTGCATGTAAGAGGCATATGCAGCATCAATATCCTCTTTTCTGGCGCCGTTTTCAGCCATATCGGAGAGTGCTTTGGCGGCATTCATGGCATCTTTGGCAGCATTATATTTGTATTCCATCTCATCCATCTCCTGCTTCGAGATAATGCTGTCGGCATAAAGCATTTGGAAACGTTTGTAAGTTTTTTCGGCAAAATCAAACTGACTTTTAGCCATTTTAAACTGATTTTTCAGAGCTGCTTTTTCCTCTTCACGGGCTCCTGTTTTAGCCCGCTCAACCATCGATTCTGCCGCTTTAACCAAACCCTTGGCCTGGCCAAGTTTAGCATCCATAACTTTGGTTTCGAGGGTAAATACCAGCTGGCCTTTTTTAACTTTGTCGCCTTCGTCAACCAAAATGGTTTTTACCCTTCCGGGAATCATCGACGAAACATTAACAGTGGGCGTTTCAAACATTCCTACCATGATGTTGTCCGAGTCGTCGTTACTTTGAAAGACAAGCAAAATAACAGCAACAATAATGATAACAACGGGAATAATGAGTGCAAGGGTACTTTTGGTAAATTTCATACTTTTTTATTTTGTGCTTAACAATTCAACGGCTTTTTGCGGGTTTCCGGTGGCAAGATACAGGTCGGTAAGTGCCAGATAATAATCGTATAACGATTTTAACCTCTCCACCTCTGCCGCTTCGTATAATAATTTGGAGTCGATTACGTCAATTGATTTACCCAGCCCTTCTTCAAACCGTTTTTCATTGATTATCATATTTTTCCGGGCAAGTTCAACCGAGGGTTTCATTTTTAAATAGCGTTCTTTTTTGTAATTGGCATCTCGCCACGATTTGTTCACCCATAAATTAACCTGCTGATGGGCATACTCATCGGCCAGCTCTACCTGTTCGGCTAAAAATTTAGTCGATTTTAGTTTGTTGTACTTCTGCATTCCATGAAAAATATTAAGGTGAGCCTGAATGCCAATCATAAAGGGCGGCATAATAACCGGATATTCGTTTCTGAAAGCGCTGTACTGTCCCCAGGCTGCAATTTGCGGCATAAACTCCGACAACTCAACGGCATGTTTTTGCTTTACCATGGTCTTTTTCAGATTTATCATTTTAAATATTGGCTGCGTTGACCTGGCAGTTAGTTTTGCATCCTCCAAACCGGTGGTAATAAGTTTAAATTTAAGGCTGTCGGTAACCAAAACCCTGATGGTATCGGGTAATCCGAGGCTCGATTTCAATGCCAGCTTAGCCAGTTCGAGTTTGTTTTGATCGTCGGTATAGTCGCGTTCGGCATTGGCAACAGCCACCTGTGCACGTAGTAACTCGTGTTTCGGTATCACACCTATTTCAATGGCCCGCTCCGCCTGCCTTTCATGACGTTTCATTCCGTTAACCACCTGCCTGCGCACTTTTACAACCTGTTGCAACAGTACAACACCATAATACCTTTGTACCGTTTCTTTTACTATTTCGTTGGAAACCTTTACCAGCTCCTCGCGGGCATAGTTCATTTCGGCATCGGCAAACCTTTTACCCGCGGTTATTTTTCCTCCCATAAAAATGGGTTGAGTGGCAACAACATTAAGGTTGGGATAATTTTGCTGATCGATAACAACATTATATGCCGGCAATTTACCAAGTCCGTTTACAATTTTATTGTAGATAACCTCCTGCGATTCGTCCGACAGGTTAAGCTCTTTTGCAATAACAACACCGTAGTTGCCAAACATATTATCCACCGACTCTTTAACCTGTCCCATGTTTATTTCGGGATTGGCGCTAAAGTAGGTATATCCGCCCACCACATCAACCGAAGGTAAAAAGTTACCCACCGAAGCCTTCGACATCAATTCTTTTTCTGATACGGTACGTTTAAACCTTCTTATTTTAAGATTATTATGCAACGCACTATCCACTGCCGACGACAGCGACATATAAACAGTATCCTGCGCAAAAGCCTGTAAAGAAACAAAAACGGTAAGGGCTGTTAAAGTGCTTATTAAAAATATTCTTGGCGATATTTTATTCATAAGAGCTGTTTAATTTTATAGTCGGAATTTGATATAATGATGCGGCAAAAGTAAAACTTTACGTTGTATCGGCAAAACCAAAAAAAATTGACCACGACCGCACAAGCTTTAAACAGATAAAAATAAAAATAAATTTGGCCATTGACCGATTTTTTTTGAGCTTAAAGATTCCGTTTAAGGATGAACCGTTAAGTTCGATAACCGATTTTACCTGTTTACCGACTATTATCTACCGCTTACCGAAAAATAGTTTTCAAACCTTGTATCCCAATCTACTTTTGCATCGTCAAACCCATAAAAAAATTAAATATTATGAACCGTTTTCCAGTTTTCCATTCATCCATAACAATCAAAAACACCCATCTTTATAAAACCCTGTTGATATTGTTATTCACGTTGGGCGGCAGCCAAATATTTGCACAAAACAGTGTTGAACTTTCAGGGCAAATAAAAGGTGACAAAACCGGCGAAAAATTAATTTACTGCTCGGTGGCAGTATTAAATATGTCCGACAGCCTGATAACCGGCGGCATAACCAACGAAACGGGATATTTTTCAATTCCGGTTAGCCGTGGCAGCTATAAGCTGGCTTTCAGCTTTATGGGATTTGTGCCCGACACGATTACAACAGGATATGTAAGCAGCAATAAATTTTTAGGGATCTATAAACTTAAAAAAGATATGCAGTCGCTGGATGAGGTGAACATTACTGCCAACAGCAGAGAAAGCACCATCGACAAAGACATGCAGATAATTACCGATGACATGCGCAAAGGTGCTTCGGATGCCAAAGAGGTGCTGGAAAAAATTCCGGGATTAAGCTACGACAGGTACAACAACACCATTGCGGTTGACAACTCAGGCAATGTGGTTTTTTTGGTGGAAGGAGTTGAAAAAAATCAGGAATATATTAAAAACCTTGCCCCCGAACGGCTGAAAAAAGTAGAAGTTATCCGAAACCCGGGTGGCAGATACGGGCTGGAAGGGTATTCGGCCATCATCAATA
Source organism: uncultured Lentimicrobiaceae bacterium (assembly GCA_964455635.1). Lineage (GTDB taxonomy): Bacteria > Bacteroidota > Bacteroidia > Bacteroidales > F082 > B16-G9. Next base: position 11,535 of record CAYVWX010000012.1, read on the forward strand.
TAATTTTAAGAAAAGATTATAGCGGACAGGAACTGTTTGTCAACAATCAGCTTTTGGTTGATTCGGATCAGAAAAACAGCAACTATATGCTACCCATTAACAATTTTAATGTTACCTATAATTACTCATTCAACAAGCTGAACATCTATGCCGGATTTTCAAACTATTTTAACAAATTTGCTTTAAAAACCGGTAGCGAGACTATGTATGATGAAGAGAAAACCATAACGGAACAATCGCCTGATGACAAACCTAACATGTTTATTAATAGTGTGGCAAACAACTACACCCTTGGTGCCGATTACTATATCAACCCGCGAAACACTCTGAGTTTTGAAACCAATATTTCAAATTTTCCCGCATCAAACCAACAAATCAATCAGGCCTTTAAATCAAACCTTTACCATGCCGGAGAATTAATAGGCAGTTATGAGTACAACACATCGTTAAACAAAAAGAGCAACGATGCCTACAACACCCTTTTTTATGTTGGCAAACTAAGCAATAAAGATAGAATTGACGCCAGCTTCAGCTACATACATTATCACGAAAAATATGATAATAAAACTACGTACGATAATTTAAGTTGGCGCAACGAACAGGGAATAAACGAAAAAAACTACACAAAGCTCAATATTGAATACAACCATACTTTTAATCCGAAATTAAGCACACAGGTTGGTTACGACAACATCTATAAAACACTGAACAACCAATTTGATGTTACCGGCAACAATGCCGCAGAAGACACCTCCTTTGTTTTTAAGCAAACCGAAACCCGGCACAACCTGTATGGCTATGGCTCATACTCTTTTAACAAAAAAATAAGTATGAAAGCCGGTTTGGCAGCCGAGTACAGCAACCCTGTATCTGACACTCAAAATCATCAATATTTTATTTATCAGCCCTATTTCGACTTAAAATACACCATCAGTAAAATGGTAAGTCTGAAGTTAATGTATCGTTCAGATTCCGATTACCCATCCATCAGCCAAACCAATCCGTTTAGTTCACAGCTTAACCCAACCACCGTCACCACCGGCAACCCCGACCTGAAACCGGCAGTCATTCATAAACTATCGGTAAAATTAAGTGTGATGCAGGGACTTTTTTCGGTAGAGCCCTATTTCCATTACTCAAACAACTACATTTCGCAAACAGGTTTTTTACGCCCCGACGGCATGTTTGAATACAGCTATAGCAACACAGGGCATTACGAAGACAAAGGTATTCAGGCCAATTTTACCGTTCCCATCGGCAAATTGTTCGTGTGGCAAAACAGCCTCAGGCTATACAGCAGCAAAATTACCTACAACAACAATGTTAACAACGTTAACGACTGGAAAGCCAATTCGCAACTGGTTTTCAGAGGTCTTAAAAACAACGGGGTTATTGTTTTAAATTACCGCAGAGATATGAGTAAAAACATCAACGCACTGGGTTATTCGCGCAACAACAACGATTATTGGCTGCTTTTGGTTCAGCAACCATTCTTAAAAAACCGGTTAACAGCCATGGTTGGATATATGCTTCCGGTTAACGCGGGTGCAAATTACGATCAGGGAAGTTATGCCAAAACAAACGGATATGAACAATATACCCATACCGATATCAGCGTACTGAAAAATATGTTTATCATCAAGCTCACTTTCCGTTTCAACAAAGGAAAGGTTAAAAAAACCGACAAACACCTTGACACCGAAAAAGAAGATTCGGGAAATGGCATTTTTTAAACGATAATGGCCTTACACAGTTATTGTCGGGTTACAAATATTTAACAAATTAGTCGGCTTAATAAGATGATTAACATCCATTCAGCAAGTGCTGCTGTTTTCACTTTAAACATATTGGTTACCTTTGCCGGGAAAATCGAATTTTGTTAAATTATGACTGAAATAAAAAGATATACCATCACTTCGGCACTGCCTTATGCCAACGGCCCAATCCACATCGGACACCTTGCGGGAGTATATGTCCCTGCCGATATTTATGCCCGCTATTTACGCCTTAACAACAAAGATGTACTCTTTATCGGCGGCTCCGACGAACACGGGGTTCCCATTACCATAAAAGCCCGTAAGGAAGGCGTTTCGCCTCAGGATATTGTGGACAGGTATCATGGCATTATTAAAAAATCGTTTGAAGATTTCGGCATTTCGTTCGATGTTTATTCGCGCACCTCGGCACCCATTCATCACGAAACCGCATCAGCATTTTTTAAAAAATTGTATGATGCGGGTAAATTCATCGAAAAAACCTCCGAACAATATTACGACGAAGAAAACCGTCAGTTTTTGGCCGACCGCTATATCACCGGAACCTGTCCGCATTGCGGCTACGAAAAAGCTTACGGCGACCAATGTGAAAGCTGCGGCACTTCGTTAAGTCCGCTGGAACTCATCAACCCCAAATCGGCACTTAGCGGTAATATTCCGGTTTTAAAAGAGACCAAACACTGGTATCTGCCGCTAAATGAATATGAAGCCTGGCTGACGGAATGGATTTTGGAAGGCCATAAAAACGACTGGAAATCCAATGTTTACGGACAGGTTAAATCGTGGATAGACCAGGGGTTACAACCGCGTGCCGTTACCCGCGACCTCAGCTGGGGCGTACAGGTTCCGGTTGACGGAGCAGAGGGAAAAGTCCTGTATGTTTGGTTTGATGCTCCCATCGGCTACATTTCGGCTGCCCGCGAATGGAGTAACACAACAGGAAAAGACTGGCAACCGTACTGGAAAGCCGACGATACCAAACTGGTACACTTTATCGGTAAGGACAACATTGTTTTTCACTGTATCATTTTTCCGGTAATGCTCAAAGCCGAAGGTAGTTACATTATGCCCGACAATGTTCCGGCCAACGAGTTTATGAATCTTGAAAACGACAAAATTTCAACCTCCCGCAATTGGGCTGTATGGCTGCATGAATATCTTGAAGAGTTTCCCGGAAAACAAGATGTGCTGCGCTATGTGCTTACTGCCAATGCTCCCGAAACCAAAGACAACGATTTTACCTGGAAAGATTTTCAGGCACGTAACAACAACGAGCTGCTGGCTATTTTCGGCAATTTTGTAAACCGCACACTGGTTCTTACCAAAAAATATTTTGACGGTATCGTACCTGAACGAACCAACTTATCCGAAGAAGATAAAGCCACCTTAAAAGCCATGGCTGAGTTTCCTGAAAAAATTGCACACAGCATTGAGTTGTATCGCTTTCGCGAAGCACTTGGCGAGCTGATGAATCTGGCACGGCTGGGTAATAAATACCTCACCGAAAATGAACCCTGGAAAGTTTTTAAAACCAATCCCGACAGGGTTAAAACGGTAATGAACATCTCGTTGCAGATTGCGGCTAACCTGGCAGTGCTGTCGGAGCCGTTTCTTCCGTTTACCTCTGAAAAGCTTTACAAAATGCTGAATCTGGAAAACAAAAAATGGACGGATGCAGGCAATGCCGAGTTTTTGCAAGCCGGCCACCGGCTTAACAAACCGGAGTTTTTGTTTGAAAAAATTGAAGACAGCGAGGTGGAAACCCAAGTTAAAAAACTACTGGATACCAAAAAACAGAATGAGCTTGCCGAAGTTAAAGCAGCACCCGTCAAGCCGGAGATTGAGTTCGACGATTTTACAAAAATGGACATCCGTACCGGAACCATTATTGAGGCCGAAAAGGTAGCCAAAACCAAAAAGTTACTCAAACTCACCATCGATACCGGCATCGACCGGCGAACGGTAGTTTCGGGTATTGCCGAATATTACGAACCGCAGGATATTGTCGGAAAGCAGGTCTCTGTTTTGGTTAACCTGAAACCCCGCAAACTACGTGGCATCGAATCGCAAGGCATGATTTTAATGGCCGAAGACCGCGATGGTAAACTGGTTTTTGTATCACCAACCGAAAAGGTAAACAACGGCAGCGAAGTAAAATAGGAACAATAAAATACCTGGAGCGCACTAAAATGCTTCGATGAATCCGCGAAACAATGATACAATGAATTAATGGTACAATGATATAATGGTACAATGATACAATGAATTAATGATACAATGATATAATGAACCCGGTACACGCCGGATAATGATACAATGAGCCCTGGGAAGCCAAAACAGGCATTTACGGATATTACATTGCTACCCGCCGGATAATGATACAATGAGCCCTGTACTCGCTTAACCAATGAACCATCTTAAACCATTTTGAACTACCTTGAACTTTTGAACTTTTAATCCTTTGAACTTTCAAACCCTCAAACATCTCCCAATCGAAACCATTTTCTCAATCTTTTAACTACTTTTACATTTTAAAACAATTTAGGATGGCAAAACCCAAAACAATATATTATTGCAGTAACTGCGGAAACCAGTCGAGCAAATGGCTGGGCAAGTGCCCTGCCTGTGGCGAGTGGAACACTTTTGTGGAAGAGGTAGTCATAAAAAAAGATAAACGAAAAACAGGTACCACAGCCGGATTTACACAAGCAAAACCTACTCCCATTCATAAAATTGAAACCGGAACGGAAAACCGTATAAACACCATGAATGGCGAACTTAACCGTGTACTTGGCGGAGGACTGGTTGCCGGCTCCATTGTGTTGGTGGGAGGAGAACCCGGTATTGGAAAATCAACGCTGCTGTTACAGGTTTCAATGAATATGAAAGGATATAGAACGCTGTATGTCTCCGGTGAAGAGAGTTACCGTCAGATTAAGATGCGTGCCGACAGGCTGGAGCTGCAAAATCCCGAAGTATTCATTCTTAACGAAACCCTGACGTCAAATATTTTTGCTCAGATTGAAGCCGTTGAACCCAATCTTATTGTTATCGACTCCATCCAAACACTCTATACCGACAGCATCGACTCTTCCCCGGGAAGCATATCACAAATTCGCGAAACCGCTTCCGAGTTGCAACGCTTTGCAAAAACCTCCAACATTCCGGTTTTGCTTATCGGCCACATCACCAAGGATGGTAATTTGGCAGGCCCCAAAGTGCTGGAGCATATGGTTGATGCCGTTTTGCAGTTTGAAGGCGACCGCCATTACGGGTTCCGTATTTTACGTTCGGTAAAAAACCGTTTTGGCTCCACTTCGGAACTGGGAATTTTCGAGATGCAGTCGGGTGGTTTGCGCGAAGTTACCAATCCCAGCGAAATATTGCTTTCGCAGCGCGATGAAGAGGCCACCGGCGTTGCCATTGCCGCCATGATTGAAGGACAGCGGCCTATGCTTATTGAAACTCAGGCACTGGTTGGTACTGCTGCCTTTGGCACACCCCAACGCTCGGCCACCGGTTACGATACCCGCCGGTTGAATATGCTGTTGGCGGTATTGGAAAAACGCAGTGGTTTCAAACTAAGTGCCAAAGATGTTTTTATGAATATTGCCGGCGGCATCAGGGTTGATGATCCTGCCATCGATTTGGCATTGATTGCTGCTATTATTTCATCTGCCGAAGACATTTACATCAGCAGCAACCTGTGTTTTGCAGGCGAAATAGGCCTTTCGGGCGAAATAAGAGCCGTGAGCCGCATGGAAAGCCGTATCTCGGAAGCCGAGAAACTGGGCTTTGAAAAAATTATTGTTTCAAAATACAGCCTCAAGGGCATCGACCGCAAAAGCTTTAACATCGAAATTGTTCCCGTATCAAAAATTTCCGACCTCCCTGAGCTGTTGGTGTAAAATATCTTTTTACATCATCTTCCAAGGTTTTAAATACAATTATCGTACTTTTGCAAACCGGTTAACAGCTATATATTTTAGGGATGAAAAAAGTACTTCTTTTTCTCTTGTTATTGTCGTCGGCAGCAAGTTATGCACAATTTAACAAGTGGTTCGAAAGCAAAACATTGCGGCTCGATTATTATCACAATGGCAACCATAAAAAGGAGATTTACTCCTTTGACGAGCTGTTGCAGGAACCCTTTTGGGGAGGTTCGAAAACCAACCTGATTGACACCTTTGAATATGGTAACTATTTTTTCAAAGTGTCCGATGCCGTTACCCGTGAGCTGCTCTATTCGCGCGGTTATTCCACACTGTTTTACGAATGGCAAACCACCCAAGAGGCCGACACCGTTTGGAGATCGTTTTCCGAAACCGTTGTATTTCCTTATCCTAAAAAACCGGTGGATGTTGATATTTTCAAGCGCACCCGAAAAGGAAAATGGAAAAAAATGTTCAGCTACAGGGTTGACCCCAACAATTATTTCATTAAAAAAGACCGCCGTTTAAAATATCCCGTCTTCGATGTGCATGTTACCGGAAATCCGGCAAACAGAGTAGATGTGGTGATACTTCCCGAAGGTTATACCAAAGAGGAGATGGGCTTGTTTATTGCCGATTGCCAAAAATTTGAAAAAGACTTTTTTACCTTCGCCCCTTACAACTCTAACCGGGATAAATTTAATATCAGAGCTGTTTTAGCACCTTCCGAAGATTCGGGAACCGACATCCCCAAAGACAATGTATGGAATTCCACAATTTTAAATACCGGTTACTACACTTTTAACAGCGAACGTTATTTAATGACCATGGACGAAAAAAGTGTTCGCGACCTCGCTGCCAACGCCCCGTACGATCAGATTTATATTTTGGTTAACAGCACAAAATATGGCGGTGGGGCTATTTACAACTACTACAATGTAAGTGTAAACAGCAACGCCAAATCGGCTCAAATATTAATACATGAGTTTGGGCACGGGTTTGCCGCTTTGGGTGATGAGTATGGTTACGACAATACTTACGGCGATATGTATAATTTTAAAATCGAACCTTGGGAACCCAACCTTACCACCCTTCGTCATTTTGATAAAAAATGGAAAAATATGGTTTCCGACACCGTTCCCGTCCCCACACCCGATATTGAAAAATATGCCCATGTTGTTGGGGCATTCGAAGGAGCCGGCTATGTGGGAAAAGGAGTTTACCGGCCGGTGCACGACTGCATGATGCGAAGTTTTAACGGAAGTACCTTTTGTCCGGTTTGCAAAGATGCCATTCAAAAAATGATTGATTTCTACGCTAAATAAAAAAAGATGATTGTAAAACTTGATGATATGTTTGAAGCCCTTCGTTCGCGTAAAAGCAAACGGCTGGTAGCGGCTTATGCCAACGATGCGCACACCATTGGCGCGGTGAGCAAAGCCGTTGATTTAGGACTTGTGGATGCCACCTTAGTGGGCGACAAAGATATTATTACTTCTGTATGTAAAACGGAAGGCATCGACATAAATAAATTTGATGTTGTTCACGAACCCGATGAAATGAAAGCCGCCAACAAAGCGGTGGCCTTAATCAACCAAGGGAAAGGAAATCTTTTGATGAAAGGATTGGTCAGCACCGATAAATATATGCGCGCCATCTTAAATAAGGAAAAGGGGCTGATGCCTCCAAAAGCAGTGCTGAGCCATGTTACAGTCATGGAAAATCCAAATTACCACAAGCTGTTGATTTTTGGCGATGTGGCTATAATCCCTGCTCCCGAGTTAAATGAAAAAATTGCCATTACCAACTATCTGATAGCAACCGCCAAAGCACTTGGTATTGACAAACCAAAAGTTGCGCTATTGGCTGCTACCGAACAGGTTTCGGTAAAGATGCCCGCTTGTGTTGATGCCGCCCTTATTGCCAAAATGGCTGAAAGAGGCCAGATAAAGGGTGCTTTTGTTGACGGGCCTTTGGCATTGGATGTGGCCATTGATAAAGAGAGTGCAGAAATTAAAAAACTGGGAGGCCATGTTGCCGGCAATGCCGACTGTTTGGTGTTCCCAAACATTGAATCGGGGAATGTTTTTTACAAAGCCAACACCAAGCTGGCTAAAAGTGAACTGGGTGCTATGGTAGTCGGTGCCAAAGTGCCGGCAGTACTTTCGTCGCGTGGCGACACCATTAAAACAAAACTCTATTCCATTGCCCTGGCAGCATTGTCAGCCAAATAACAGCAAATACGTAAATGGAAGAAATCAGAATACTTGCCATCAACCCCGGCTCAACCTCAACTAAAATAGCAGTCTATATTGGTACCAATCCGGTGTTTATTCAAACCATCCGTCACACCAAAGAGGAGATTGAAAAGTACGACCGGATAACCGACCAGTTCCAGTTTCGCAAAGATTTAATTTTAAAAGAGTTAAAAGATGCCGACATCCGTATCGACCTTATCAGGGTGGTTATGGGACGGGGTGGCGTGGTTAAGCCGGTAGAATCGGGTGTTTTTGAAGTAAACGAAAAAATGCTTCACGATTTACGCGAATGTGTTTATGGTGAACACGCCTCTAACCTGGGCGGTTTAATTGCCTGGGACATTGCTCATTCGTTGCCCGATGCCAAAGCCTATATCACCAATCCCGTGGTAGTTGACGAGCTGGAAGATATCGCCCGCCTGTCGGGGCATCCGTTGTTGCCGAGGCGTTCCATCTTTCATGCACTGAACCAAAAAGCGGTAGCCCGTCAGCATGCCAAATCCATTATGCGCAAGTATGAAGAACTGAACCTTGTAGTGGTTCATCTTGGAGGTGGCATTACCGTGGGAGCCCATAAGCATGGCCGCGTGGTGGATGTAAATCAGGGATTGGACGGCGACGGCCCTTTTTCTCCCGAACGAAGCGGCACCCTCCCTGCAGGCGATTTGGTTCGACTATGCTTTAGCGGTAAATATTCTGAAAAAGAAGTGCTTAAAATGATTACCGGCCAGGGTGGCATGGTAGCATATCTGGGAACCAACAGCGCTTACGAAGTAGAAAAACGTGCTGCCGATGGCGACCAAAAAGCAAAACTCATTTACGATGCCATGGCCTATCAGGTAGCCAAAGAGGTGGGAGCCATGGCTACCGTACTTGGCTGCAATGTGGATGGCATACTTATTACCGGCGGAATTGCTTACGACAAATATTTTGTTAATCAGGTTATTTCGTATGTGCACCGTATAGCCCCGGTACATGTTTATCCCGGCGAAGATGAAATGAAAGCCCTCGCCATGAATGCACTCAGAGTGGTTAAAGGAGAAACTACAGCTAAAATCTATGATTAATATCACTACAATTTTTACAACCTTTTCTACTGTTTTCTTGTCAGAATAACTTAAACGTTTTAGTGTGATTGAAAGAAATAAAAATATCAAATTAGTTACAAAATAGTTTTTTTATGAAAAAAGTTAAATTTTTACTCTTCTTTATTGTTTTAGGTATTGTTGCCTTCAGCGTTAGCAAAGTGGTTAGCGACAATCAAAAACTCGACAAAAGAGCAAAACGCGCCCTGATTAACTGGAAAATTGATAACCAGGGATATTGGAAAAAGATGATTAACGAAGGGCTTGTTTTGGGAAATCCCGATGTTAAAGTTGCCGCCGCAGTTTATACCGGCAGCGAAATCAAATCACCCATGTCGGTTACCGAAAATTCGCCCGATGTTCCCGTAACCGATGTTGCCGGATCAACGCAAAGCGAAAACTCGATTTTTGTAAGTCGTAACGATGCCGACGAAGCTTTAAACTCAAACAATTCAACCCCTCCCAACGGTGGCTCGGTATATGGTGCCGACTGGTTGTTTACGCTTGATTTTGCCGAAACATGGGATGGTGATATTCACGGCCCCAACGGAAATAATGATGGCGACCCCGCAGCATGTATTGATAACAACGGAAGGTGGTTTGTAGGCTACATTTTTAATAGCGGCCAGGCTGTTTCCTATTCCGATAATGGCGGCCAGGACTGGACACGAGTTCAGGTAGCTTCCAAGCCGGGGAGTGGTTTTAACGATATGGCCGATAAAAATCATCTTTGGGTTGACACAAAAAAAGGAAGCCCTTACGAAAACAATGTTTATGATGCCTGGACCGATTTTGGAGGTTCGCACGATAATCAGGTGGTTTTTAAACGCAGTACCGACGGAGGCCTTACCTGGAGCGATAAAATATCGCTGAGTGATGCTGTTAATGCCGGCAGCCATTGTCAGGGTGTAAATCTTTCCAGTGGCCCCAACGGCGAAGTTTATGCTGCTTTTGCCGTTTACGACGGAGGCCCGCTTACCGAAAAAGCCATCGGCTTTTGTAAATCATCCGACGGTGGTGCCACTTTTGATCCGGCTGTAAGAGCCATCGACAATATTTATGGTGTTCGTTCCATCGGAGTGCCCCAAAATATGAGAACAGCTTCATTTCCGGTTATTGATGTGGATATCAGCAGCGGCGTTTACAGTGGAAACATTTATATTGTTTGGCCAAACAAAGGGGTTCCCGGAGTAAACAGCGGCAACGATATTGATGTGTATATGCTTCGCTCTACCGACGGTGGAAATACCTGGGACACACCTATTCGTGTTAATCAGGATCCCATCGGACAGGGAAAAGATCACTATCAGCCATGGTTGTCGGTTGACCCGGTAAACGGGGTTATAAGTGTGGTTTATTATACCAACCGAAACACTGCTTCCAATCAGGCTGAAACCTGGGTGGCTACCTCTTCCAATGGCGGCGAAACCTGGGATGATTTTAAAGTTAGCGATGTTTCCTTTACGCCATCACCCATTCCAGGCCTTGCCAGCGGATATTTTGGCGACTATTTATCCATTTCTTCTTACAACGGACAGGTTTATCCTACCTGGACAGACAATCGCTCAGGCCATGCCATGACCTATGTTTCGCCTTTTGTAACCATCGTGGTTAATGCTCCGTATGCGCTTACTGCTGATATGTCGCAGGAAACAGGCGTTTGTAACCTTGCATGGAGTCATGAACAAAATACAGGCTTTCAATATTATAAGGTCTATCGCGATACTACCTTTTTGGGGACAACAACCAACAAAACCTTTTCCGATACTTTAACCGATTATGCTTATCTGACTTATAAAGTAACCGCTTTTTACGGTGAAGGTAACGAATCGACCCCTGCCGAAGCAGAAACCCAATATGGCACCTCGGAATCACAATTTGTTCCCGATACGGTTGTTAAAAATTTGTTTGTAAATTCAGTGGGCGAATCGTTGATGAAAATTAAAAACAACGGAACACTTTATCTTACTTATTCCCTGTCACCGTTTTTTAAAACCGTAAATACAAACAACCATATTTATAAAGAAGCCAAAGGCGGAGGCGACGAGTACATCCATCGTGTAACCATCGGTAATCTTGACAACGGCTCGGCTTCCGAAAACTACAGCGATTTTACAAACATCCCCGCTTTGCTAAAAGCAGGAAAAAGTTATAAAATTGCTGTCAGAAACGGAAATCCGTATCCCGGCGACCGGTGTGGCGTGTGGGTTGACTGGAATAACAACGGTATGTTTGACGAACCCGTGATTGAACTTAAATCCGATAACGAAGGAAGCGTATTTACAGGTTTTATTGAACCGGAAAAAGGGCTTAGCCAAAACGCTGTCAGGATGAGAATCAGACTGGCAGGCCCCGACGGTGAAATGAAACCGGCAGGAGATACAAAATATGGCGAAGTTGAAGACTACTCGTTTGCAATAGCCTCGTGGCTTGATGTCAATCCTGATAGTGATACTGTTCAGCCGGGCGATTCGGTAATGGTTACGCTTACTTTTGACAATGCCAATATGGAAACGGGAACCTATACAACCGATCTTAATTTTAAAATCTCCGATCTGGGAAATGCCAACAAACGGGTTCATGTAATTATGAATGTTACCGATTTGGAAGTAACAGCATCTTCTTCGGTAAGCGAAGTTTGTCAGGGTGACGAAGTTCAACTTTCGGCGACCACAACCGGTGGCAGTGGAAACTTTAATTTTATATGGCACTCCATCCCCGAAGGGTTTTCCTCAACAGAGCAAAATCCCGTGTTAAATCCTGACGAAACAAGAGACTATATTGTGGAAGTTAAAGATGGTATGGTCTCGGTATTCGATACCGTACCGGTTACTGTTTTTGCCCTGCCAGAGGTAAATATCGGCGATGACGCAACCATTTGCGGCGAAGGCAATATAGAGCTGGATGCCGGTAACGAAGGCGCCACCTACTTATGGTCAACCGGCGAAACAAGCCAAACGGTTACCATTCAACAACCTGCCGGCTCGGGTATTACGGTTGTTTGGGCCGAAGTTACCAACCAAAACGGCTGTGTAAGTTCCGATACCGCTGAAATTAACTTTGCCGCTCTTCCGGTAGTTGACCTTGGCAACGACACTTCGTTTTGTGCGCAGGACGGTTCGGGCATTGTGCTGGATGCCGGTAACGAGGGCTCTGAATATGACTGGTCAACAGGCGATTCGGATCAAACCCTGACGGTTGACACATTAACCCTTGGTTATGGGTCACACGAAATTTCGGTAAATGTTACAACTCCCGAAGGATGTGTTTCAAGCGACAATGTTACCGTTGAGCTTAAAAATTGTACATCCATTGGTGAAAACGGTGCTTCCGTAAACTTTGATGCATATCCAAACCCCAATAACGGTTCGTTTACCCTTGTATTGAACAGTGTTTCGGTGGAAAAGGTAAATATTAAAATTGTGAATATTTCGGGAGCCGTTGTTTTTGAGCAAAATAACGTTACCGTTAATGGTAATTTAAAACAACAGATTAACCTTGAAAAAGCGGCCAAAGGTATTTATACCGTTTCGGTTATTGGCGAAAATTATCAAATAAACAAAACAATGGTTATTCGTTAATTGGAGTAACCCGTTGATGATTAAAAAGGCTGCTCAAAATGAGCAGCCTTTTTT
>CAYVWX010000013.1:0-23997 GCA_964455635.1 uncultured Lentimicrobiaceae bacterium
GCTTGCCATGCGGCAAAAATCCCGCCAAAACGGGTCTCACGTTTTTCTTAATACCCCGGGTTAACACCCGAGGCAATAAATATTCCGCTCCTCCGGAGCTTATAATTATGCTTTTGTGTGGCGACTTGCCGGCATGGGTGTTTCACCGTTTATCATTTTTAATGTGACTGATACCAGTTTTTACTAAGCTCGATGGCTCTTTTCCAGTTTGTAATTACCGCGTTTATTTTTTCCAGATCGTCGGCCGGTTTAAAAACCCTGTCGATTTGCCACTGTTTTTTAACTTCGTCAACACTACGCCAGAATCCTGTTGCCAGTCCCGCAAGGTAAGCTGCTCCCAAAGCAGTGGTTTCGGTAACTTTAGGACGAATTACCGTTGTGTTAATGGAATCGGCCTGAATTTGCATTAAAAGATTGTTGGCCGAAGCTCCTCCATCAACGCGTAATTCATTTAGCCGGATGTTTGAGTCTTTAACCATGGTTTCAATCACCTCCATAGAACGAAAAGCAATGGCTTCCAGTGCTGCTCTGGCAATATGAGCTTTACCGGTCCCCCGGCTTAATCCAATAATGGCTCCCGTGGCATATTGGTCCCAATGGGGCGCGCCCAGCCCCACAAATCCCTGTACAAAGGCTATCCCGCCGTTGTCATCCACTTCGTTGGCTAATGCTTCAATTTCAGGTGCCGATTTAATGATTCCCAGCTTATCGCGCAGCCACTGCACTACGCCACCCCCAATAAAAATACTTCCTTCGAGGGCATAAGTAACCTTACCGTTAATTTGCCAGGCAATGGTTGAGAGCAATCTGTTTTTTGATACGATGGGTTTATCGCCGGTATTCATTACCACAAAGCAGCCGGTGCCATAGGTATTTTTTACCATACCCTCCTCGGTACACATTTGTCCGAAAAGTGCAGCCTGCTGGTCGCCTGCCATACCCGCTACGGGAATTTCAGCTCCAAACAGTTCTTTTGAAGTATAGCCATAAATTTCGCTGCTTGATTTTACTTCGGGAAGCATCTGACGCGGCACATCCAGCATCTTCAGCAAATCGTCATCCCAGGCTAAAGTTTTAATATTAAACATGAGGGTTCTGCTGGCATTGCTAACATCGGTAACGTGAAGTTTTCCTTTGGTAAGGTTCCACAAAAGCCAGGTATCAACAGTTCCGAAAGCCAATTTTCCTTTTTCAGCCAATTTTCGGGCACCTTTTACATTATCAAGTATCCACTTTATTTTGGTTCCTGAAAAGTAAGCGTCGATAACCAGTCCTGTTTTTTCCGTTACCAATTTTTCAAGGCCCTGATTTAAAAGCTCATCGCAAAAGCCTGCCGTACGCCTGTCCTGCCAAACAATGGCATTAAAAACGGGTTCACCGGTTTCTCTGTCCCACACAATGGTAGTTTCACGCTGATTGGTGATACCGATGGCTTCTATTTGCGAAGGGGAGATATTTTGTTTGCGGATGACCTCTTTAGCCACTCTGAGCTGTGTTTCCCAAATGGTTTTTGGATTGTGTTCAACCCAGCCGCCTTTAGGGTAAATTTGCTCGAACTCCTCCTGAGCAACATTTACTATTTCGCCGGCATGGTTAAATAAAATAGCACGGTTGCTTGTTGTTCCGGCATCCAGTGACAAGATGTATTTTTGCATAATTTAAGTTTTAATCGTTAGACCGTTTGTCTGTTTTTTTTGACCTGCTCAAATTACAATATTATTTTTAAAATCCAACATTACACGGGAAGCACTTTTGCAGATTTTTTGGCAACAAAAAACCCCGAATGAAATTCATCCGGGGTTTTGCTTGTTTAACAACCAAAGTTTTATTTTTCTTCGGTTTCTTTTTTTGGTTCTTCAGCAGGTGCTTCGGCAGCAGGTGCAGCTTCTTCTGCAGGAGCTTCGGCGGTTGTTTCTTCAACTTCCTCTTTGGCTTCTTCGGCAGGTTTAGCAGCTTCCAATTCGGCGGCACGTTTTTTAGCTAATTCAGCTTCACGAGCTTCTTTAACTTTTGTTTCGGCCGCAAGAACTTCTTTTCGTTCGTTTCTGCTTTTTTCTTCCACGCTTTTACGTTTAGCCTCAATTTTGGCCTCTTTTTCGGTAAGCCAGTTTTGAAATTTGGCTTCGGCCTCGGCTTCGGTTAACGCACCTTTGGCAACCCCACGCAACAGGTGATGTTTATATAAAACACCTTTGTACGAAAGAATAGCCCTTACCGTGTCGGTGGGCTGGGCACCATTATTAAGCCACTCAACGGCTTTATTAACATCCAACTCAATAATAGCCGGATTATGGACGGGATTGTACGTACCTATCTTCTCAATAAACTTTCCATCTCGTGGTGCACGACCATCCGCAATTACGATATGATAAAAAGGCTTGCGCTTTTTACCAAAACGTTGCAATCTCATCTTAGCTGGCATAACTAACTAATTTTTAAATGAATAAATAATTTTTCCCAAAATGGGGTGCAAAGATGCGATTTTTTTTTTGATTTGAAAAGAAAAATAAGCAGAAGATTCGGAAAATGAAAGATTCTCATAAAATTGATTGGCGTTAACTTAAAAAAGCACTTAAAACTAACTCAATAGTCGTTTAACAACTCTAAGCTTGTGTGTATATTTTCCAAGTTCTTCATCAAAAATACCTTGATGATCGATGCTGTCTATCCTTACCCTGCCCCATGCATGTATAATTTTATTTTTGGAAAGAATGATACCGGTATGTGTAATATTTCCTTCGCTATTTTCAAAAAAAGCAAGATCAGCCGGTTTTGAAGCTTCAACAAACAGTATTTGTTCTCCTTTGTTAACCTGTTGGCCGGCAAAACGGGGTAAAACAATTCCATTCATTTTAAAAGTCATCTGAACCAACCCCGCCCCATCGATTCCCAAGGGTGATTTTCCACCCTGCAAAAAAGGAACATTTAAATAGTTGTTTGCTACACTGATAATTTGATGACTTACAGCAGTTTCAGGAACCTCATGGACAGCTTTTTTATAAAAATAGGACTCTCCGGCAACTTTAAAAGCTCCCTCTTTCCATCCGTGAAACTGAGCTCCCCTGAATACAGGGATAAGAGCATTTTGCGCCCTTATTTGAGCCGAGAGTGTTTGAAGGTAATAGGTTTTACTGTCTTTCAGATTAAAAAAAGCGGGTTCTTTTAATTCGTTAACCTGATTTTTACGCACCCATCCCGAGGATTCATCGTCAACGGCATCCATTAAAATCCAATCGTTTTTAACATCGTTTATCAGAATAAGCTCACCAAACAAAAGTTGATTAACCATTTTACTCTTTCCCGATGGGGCTTCTCTTACGGCCACAACGGCCAGCATACATATTCCGTACTTCATTTCAGGCTATTATTTATAAGGGTTACCTCATTAACCATTATAATTGTTTATTTTTGCTCAAACTTTCAAAAAGGCTAATGAATTCTTTCTTTTCAAAATTACAACAATATTATTACGAAATACTAAAAATTTTAGTGTTTATTCTGGCTATTGGTCTGGTTTCGTGGCTTAGCCCTAAAGACAGCATTTTTAAATACGAGTTTCAGGTAGGAAGTCCGTGGAAACACAACGACCTTTTTGCTCCTTTTGATTTTGCCATATTAAAAACCAAAGATCAGATTGAACAAGAGAAAGAGCGGATTTTGCAAGGCTTCCAACCCTTTTTTAATTACCATGACGATCTGGCCAAAAAGAATTTAGATGTATTGGAGAACAACTTTTCAACACTTTGGCATACTGATGTTAAATGGAGCCGCAAAAGGTCCAGAGATTCGTTAAAGTGTTTAAAATACACCGAAAAACTTTATCTTAAAGTAGAAAACAAAGGTATTATCCGTACCGACAAAGTTATTGAAGGAAAACCGGCTGACTACAGAATAAAGCTCATTAAAAACAATTTAAGCAGCGATGCTGCGTTGGGAGACTTTTACACGATTAAAGGTGCTTTGGATTATGTGCACTCGCAAATAAAAAAGGACAAAAGAGCCGATAGCAGCATTATAATGGGAACCATAAGCCGGGCATTGGTTCAAAATGTAATTTACGATAAATCGAAAAACGAAACGGCAAAACAAGAGCTTTTAACTCACATTTCGCCCTCTTTCGGTATGATGCAAAAAGGGGAGATGATTATTTCGAAGGGGGAATTGGTTACCCCCGAAAAGAATCAGGTATTGCTTTCTCTAAAAAAAATGTACGAAACAGAATATGGCAACAGCAAGCATAAATATTATGTTTTACTGGGTATAACACTGTTAATATCGCTGCTGTTTTTTCTGGAATACCTGTTTTTAAAATTTTATAAATACGAGTTCTTTAACGAGCTTAAATACATTAACTTGATACTTATTACACAGGTTGCGCTGGTTGCTTTGGCGTTTTATATTTTTAAAGATTTTCCGGAATATGTGTACGCTGTTCCGTTTGTAATACTACCCATTATTTTAATTGCTTTTTTAGATCACGGAACCGGAATAGTTATTTATTTGATAACCGTAATGTTAATCGGTTTTTTTGCGCCCAACAGTTTTGAGTTTTTTTACACCCAGTTTGCTGCAGGGCTGGTGGCTGTGTTCAGCATTGGTAAGTGGGATCATCGTATTCAAATAGCCAGAGCGTCGTTGTTTACGTTTATCACCTACATAGTTGTTTATATAAGCATGCTTTATTCGCGCGAGGGCAATTTAAACAGTTTTTCGCTGGATTTTGTAAAACTTACTGCCGCCAACTCGGTGTTGTTGTTTTTGGCTTTTCCTTTTGTATTTCTTTACGAAAAACTTTTTGGCATGGTAACCAAGTTAACGCTGTTAGAGCTGTCGAACACAAACAATACACTGTTACGCGATCTTTCGGTAAAAGCGCCGGGCACTTTTCAGCATTCGCTCCAGGTTTCTAATCTGGCTTCCGAGGCACTGTACGAAATTAACGGAGATGCGTTGCTTGCCCGTACAGGTGCCCTGTATCACGATATTGGAAAGATGAACAATCCTACCTATTTTATTGAGAACCAATCGGCAGGCTTTAATCCGCACGATGAGCTTTCGTACGAAGAGAGTGCCCGGATTATTATTGCGCATGTACTTGATGGTATCGAGATGGCTCGTAAAGCAAAAGTGCCCGAGCAGGTTATCGATTTTATACGTACTCATCACGGAACACGCATGGTGGAATATTTTTACAGGCTCGAAAAGAAAAAGAATCCCGGATTGGAAATTGACAGTTCTGAATTCAGATACCACGGCCCAATACCTTTTTCAAAAGAGACTGCAGTGGTAATGATGGCCGATTCGGTTGAAGCTGCTTCGCGAAGCATTAGCAACCCCAATGAGCAAAAAATTAACGATCTGGTTGAAAACATTGTCAATGCATTGATTGAAGACAATCAGTTTGCCAACGCCAACATCACTTTTAAAGAAATTACCAAAGTAAAAAAGGTACTCAAAAAGAAACTTATGGATATCAACCACGTGCGGATAGCTTATCCCGATTAATCCCTGTTTTTTAAAGCGGTTTAGCCCTTATCGCCTTTAAGCAATTAACGGATGATTTAAAAAATCGATGAAAGGTTTCATGGTTTTAAAAACATCCAGCAAATAAGGCAAAAAACCGTCATCACTTGTGAAAGCTTCCGGAAAACCATGGCCGACAAGATATTCCTTTTGTTTTATCCACTGCATATACCTGAACTCTTTGGGAAAACCTTTGGGCGGCCTTATCAAACTGTCGCCGGTTACGGTGCCAAAAGTTTTGCTAAACCTGCTGTTTTCCAAAATATTTTTAAACTGTTCCGGTTGGTTATATATTTCAAATCTTACCTCTTTCAGCAACTCCGGTTTCGGACAATGCAAGCCCCCTCCCGCCAAACAGTTTCCGGGTTCAATATGAATGTAATAACCTGCCAGACTCGACTTTCGGCCGCCATTGGAAGCAATATAAGCACTAAAATATTTTTTATAGGGAGTTTTATCGCGGGAAAATCTCACATCACGATAAATTCTGTAAACGCAGCTTTTACTGCTTAATCCTCTTAACGAAGGATCAAATGTTTCGATACCGGCAATTAAATCGTCAACAAAGTCATCAAATATTTTTTTGGCTCTCAGGTAAAACTCTTTGTTGCTGTTAAACCATTCTCGATTATTATTTTGCTTTAAATCTTTTAAAAAATCAACCACAACGGGATCCATAAAATATCTCCTTTTTCTTTTTGCAAAGATATGGATTTTAGAAAATTTGATTTTCAATAAATTATTTGTATTTTTATTGCACAAAAAACTCCGATTTACTATGTTTATAAAGTCTCTGCGTTTTACCCTGCTTATTGCAGCTTTTTTGTTTCAGCCTGCTGTTTTTGCCGGTGGAGGTCTCTTCCCGCCGGGTGCCGAAAGCGGAGGCATGTGCCGTTCATCGGTGGCTTTAACGGGTTTTTGGAATATGACCGGCAACCAGGCGGGACTGGCTACTTTAAAAAATCCTGCTGTGGGAATTTCTTACGAAAGTAAATTCAGTCTTAAACAGTTAAGCAACAAAACAGCCCTTTTTGCCTACCCTGCCATGGCCGGTGTGCTGGGGGTAAGTTTTAACTATTTCGGATACCGGCCATACCATGAAACGAAAGTGGGGTTAGCTTATGCCCGTGCTTTCGGCAAGCACATCAGACTCGGCTTACAGCTTGATTACCTGCAAACAACACTTGGTGACGGATACGGCTCAAAAAGAAATATCACCTTTGAATTTGGCATTCAATCGGATATAACAAACGAAATTACGTTGGGTGCCTACGTTTACAATCCTGTCAGGGTAAAGCTTTCAAACTATGCCGACGAACGTATTCCTGCTGTTGTAAGGTTTGGAATAACATGGCACTTTACGAGTGATTTTTTGGCTACCGCCGAAGCTGAAAAAAACAGTTACTACTCTAAAATCATTGTTCGTGGCGGATTGGAATACAGTATAAAAGAGAAGTTTTTCGTGCGCACGGGATTTTCATCGGGTGAAGAGGTTTTTGCTTTCGGTTTCGGGTTTCACGTAAAAGGATTGCGCTTCGATATAGCTGCCATTATGCATCAAACACTGGGGTTTAGCCCTCAGGCATCGCTAACCTATGCATTTTAAACTCATGCCGGCCAATATTCATACCAGTTACCGGTTAACAATACTTTTAGGGTGTTTGCTGCCACTTTATGCGCTGGCCCAACAGCCTGACACCACAGCTGTTAATCAAACGGAATTTATTACCGACCAACTGGAAGACATTGCCTCGGGAACCGATGTGAATTTGGATTATTCCGACCTTACTGACGATTACAATTACTACCGGAAACATCCTGTCAATATAAATGATAAAATTCAAATAGATGAATTGGAGAAGCTTAAATTGCTCAATGATATTCAGATAAATAACATAAAACGATACCGGCAATGGCATGGCGATATTATGTCGGAATACGAGTTGGCATACATTGACGGACTAAACCACGAAATAATACAACGACTGTTGCCCTTTGTACGTTTCGGAATGGTTAAAAAACCGGAACATCTGAAAATACAAAACGTTTTCCGGTATGGGCAACATCAGTTGTTGCTTCGCTATCAGCAAACATCTGAAAAAAGTGCAGGTTATAAAATACCCATCGACTCTGCCGTTTACAACAAAGGCACTGCGTTTTTGGGAAGCCCTGTCAAGCTTTATACCCGTTACGCTTTTCGATACAAAAAGCGAATCCGCATGGGTTTTACATTGGAAAAAGATGCCGGTGAAGTTTGGAACAAAAACAATTTACCCGATACCGTTTTAAAGATTGCAGGAAAAAAGATCACCAATTTCACCGATTTCTATTCAGCTCATATTTATCTGGCCAACATGGGTGTGCTAAAAAAAATAGTTATCGGTGATTACCATTTGGAATTTGGTCAGGGGCTAAATTTGTGGACGGGGTTGGCTTTTGGCAAATCGGCGCAGGCCATCTATGTAAAACGGTATGGGAGCGGACTGCGCCCCAATACCTCCGTTAACGAAAACAGATTTCTGAGAGGGGCCGCTGCCACCGTGCAATGGAACCGACTGCAAATTACGGGCTTTTACTCCAACAATAATATTGATGCCAACCTTTTGGAAACCGATACGCTGGAACAACCCGTGGTAACCACCATACAGGAAACGGGTATGCATCGCACCCTAAACGAACTGCTCGACAAAGATGCCATCAATCTTCAGGCATATGGCGGCCATTTAAAATTCAGGTACAAGTCTGTGCTGATGGGTGCAACAGTAATCCATTCTTCCTTAAACCAACCTGTTTCTGCCGACGATGCTCCCTATAAAAAATTCGCTTTCAGCGGAAAAGAGGAGACTCATTACGGCCTGGACTACAACATAGTACTGAATAAAATAAATTTCTTTGGCGAGATTTCGGTAACTCAAACCGGAGGTTATGCTTTTGTTTCAGGATTAAACACAGGGTTTACCGATCGATTTTTGTTTAACATAACCTATCATAATTATGGCAAAGAATTTCATAATTTTTATGGGTATCCGTTTGGAGCCACACAAAACGGAAACAATGAAGAGGGAATCTATTTTGGTTTTTTGTCACTTCTGTCAAAGAGTTTTTCTCTTTCGGGTTACGTTGATTTTTACCGGTTTCCATGGCTACGCTTTCAGTCGGATTTTCCCTCCTACGGAAAAGACTTTCTTTTTCAACTAAACTATTCACCGGCGCGACATGTGACCATGTATTTAAAATATCGCCATAAGCTAAAACAGGAAAATTTTAACGGCAACTATGATTTCCTGGCTCAAACCAACAACACTGCACAGGACAATTTCAGATTTAACCTGTCGTGGAGTTTAAACCGTTTTATCAGCTTAAAAAACCGGCTGGAATATGTTCGTTTTTTCAGCCCCGAAGAAAACGTAACCGAGTCCGGCTACCTGCTTTATCAGGATGTGCTTTACCGTCCGGTGCATTTTCCGGTTACCTTAACGGTACGCTATGCGTTGTTTAGTACCGATTCGTGGAACAGCCGCATGTATGCTTACGAAAATGATGTGCTGTATGCCTTTAGCGTGCCTGCCTATTACGGAAACGGCCAGCGTGTTTATCTGACAGCCAAAATCAGGGCAGGAAGAAAAGTGTCGGTTTGGGTTCGCGTTGCACAAACAACTTTTTTCGATCGCAACTCCATTGGCTCGGGAGCCGATGAAATTACCGGAAACCATAAAACGGAAATAAAAGCTCAGGTGAGATTAAAGCTGTAGAGATACCGGAGGACAAAAAGACGAGGGAACGAAAGAACGAGGGGACGAAAGAACGAGGGGACAAGAAATGAAAATTGGAACTTTTGCGCAAGCAGGTTGGCTCGTAAAGTCAACAAAATTCAGGAATCTTCATTTTAGTATTTCCTCGCATCCGCTAATCCAAATCAATAAAGGCCACGAATGCACAAAAAAAAAGCAATCATCTTTTTCACCTAAACGGGAGAAGAAATATTCGAGCAAATTAGCAGTATTTGCAGCAAAACAAAATGTTTGCGGATTGATGGTATTTTGAATTTTAAATTTGGCTATTTGTTACTTTTTTTATCACCAGGGTACTGTTGGTTCCGCCAAAGCCAAAGGAGTTCGACATAAAAATGTCAATGTCAGCATCACGGGTTTTTGAAACAATGTTGAGTTTTTCGGAGTATTCATCAGGATTTTCAAAATTCAGGTTGGGAGCGATAAAGTTGTTTTGGGCCATCAGCATGGAATAGATAACTTCCGAAGCTCCACCCATCCACATTTCGTGGCCGGTCATGCCTTTTGTAGAGCTTATGGGAATGTTGGTTCCTTTAAAAACCTGATGAATAGCTTGCGCTTCGTTGCTGTCGCCAACAGGAGTTGAAGTGGCATGAGCATTCAGATAATCAATTTCTCCGGGATTAAGATTTGCCTGTTCGAGCGACTTTTTAATGGAACGAACAGGGCCGTCAACATTGGGAACCGAGATATGTTCGCCGTTGGATGAAAATCCGTAGCCCAACACCTCGGCAATAATAGGAGCCCCTCTTTTTATTGCCGACTCATAACTTTCGAGGATAACCGTAGCAGCACCTCCACTGGGCACCAGTCCGTCACGGTCGCGGTCGAAAGGGCGGGAAGCTGCAAAAGGTTGGTCATGGCGTGTTGAAAAAGCGGCAATAGCATCGAAGCTGCCCATGGAAAGGGCATTCACCTCTTGTGCTCCACCGCAAATAATCATGTCCTGAAGTCCTTGTTTAATAAACATATATCCTACACCAATAGCGTGTGAGCCGCTGGCACACGCACCGCTTAGTGTAAAGTTTATCCCTTTAAGTTTTAAAATTACCGACAGGTTCATGCTTACGGTAGAGTTCATCGACTGAAAAATAGACCCTGAACCAATCAGTGCAGTTTCCTTTCTTGCCCGTAAAATGTCGGCAGCTTCAATTACCGGAACGGCTGAGCTGTCGTTTCCATACAAAATACCTGCTTCATGATTTTGAAACCAGGAAACATCAATACCGGCATTGTTAACAGCCTCCAATGTAGCCAGGTAGGCATACTTACCTTGTTCGGCAAGGCCGATGCGTTGCCTGCGGGGCAGAATTCCTTTTAAAGTCGGTTTTTCAATAAGGCCCGTCAGGTAAGAACGAAATCCCATCTCCTCCCGTTGAGGGTCAATACCTATCCCTGATTTTCCCCTGTACAAGGAGTCCTTAACTTCCATTAAATTTTTTCCCAACACCGAATAGATGCCCATACCTGTTATTACAACTCTTCGTTCCATAAACATTTTTATATTTGCTTCTTGCAATTTATTTTAACGGATGTACGGCCACTCGTTTGGCTTGTGGCGGGTTTTTTACCACTTATTTTCATATTTACGCCGTTACTTAAATTATTCATATTCTTTCATTTATACCACTTCGCCCGCCATAAGCCATATGCATTGTTATAACCAGTTAATTTTCATCCAAATTTATACTATACCAATCAATTTTTCTAGAGAAATACATTACTAGTCCGAGAATGATAAATAGTCCAATGCTGCCAATTAATAGCGCATAGTCTTGAAGTTGAATAATTACAAAAATAAAAGCATACAAAACTGTAAGAATTCCACCAATAAGTAAAGTCAGTTGATTTGATTTCAAAATAGCTTTGACATATCCAATTATTAATAGTAGGGTTAAAGCCGCAGAAATAATAAAAGCAAGATTATAACTCAAATACTCTGAGATTGATAATAATAACGTATAAAATACTATTAATGCTATTCCGACTAAAATATATTGTACAGGATGAATAAATACTTTTCTTAGTATTTCGACAAAAAAGAAAACAATAAAAGTAAAGGCTATGAAAAGCAGAGCATATTTGATAGATCGCATTGATTTTTGGTAACTATCAACAGGAAGTAGTAAATCAATTCCAAATGCCGATTTATTTATATTGTTAATACTGCCTATCCACTTTTGAGGAAAGTTTCTATTTAAATGAAGTATATTCCAATTTGCAGTAAATCCTGATTTTTTAACAGTTCTTGAATCAGGCAAAAATGCCCCATTAAAACTTGGATTATTCCATTTAGAATTGATGGTTACATCTGACACTTCTCCAACTGGTATAAAGTATAACTTTTGACTTCCTTTTAAATCTAAATTTAATAAAAACTTATATGAAGAAATGTCATTACTATTGATTGGGATATTAGTATTAATCCCACTTGCAATTAGGTTATTCGTAACTGTACCAGGGTTAAAAGTAAATAACTCACTATTCCAGTCTAGTGATACCTGATTTTCTATTCCTCGCAAATCACTTATACCTAGCGATAATGTCGCCTTATCAAATTGAATATCTTTTAATGGTATATCAAAATTAGTAAAAGTCAATTTATTAAAGGTTCCCGAAATATTTAAAACAGAATTATATACAACAATTTCATAAATACCTCTGTATCTTCGTTCTGGATTAATTTCACCGTTGACAATAAGTTTGCTTGGTAAAAAGTGAATATAATCCTTTACTTTAATAATTTTTTCGACAGAATCTTTTTTTGAAAATTGTTTAATATATCTAATGTAAGGTATTGTTATGAAAGGTCCTGTTAACGTTTGTTCTTTTCCCCATTTTGAACTGACTTCATAAATTGCCTTTTGATGTGTATTTTCTCTTTCACGAATCAGACTTTTAATCATCGAAGTCGGGACAAGCAAAAAAAGTCCGATTATAATTATTGCACTAATTTTAAAATAGATATTGGTCTTCAAAGATTTCATATTATCTGAATTTGTTTTTTTCATAATTAGCTATAACTATAGTATATTAAGTATATAATCCGCCATTAATACTAATTACCTCGCCGGTAATATAATTTGCCTTTTCCGATGCCAGAAAGGCAACCAAATCGGCAACCTCATCAGCATAACCGAATCTGTTTACAGGAATAAGCTTTTTTAGTTGTTTTTCGTCAAGATTTTTGGTCATCTCCGAACGGATATATCCGGGTGCCACTGCGTTAACGGTAACTTTTTTACGTCCCATTTCCTGTGCCAAAGCTTTGGTAGCCCCCAGCATACCCGCTTTGGCTGCCGAATAATTGGTTTGCCCGGGTAAACCTTTTAATCCTGATAATGAAATTACGTTGATAATCCGGCCAAATTTATTTAATGCCATATCTTTTAAAAGGCCTGAGGTTACATTGTAAAAACCATTCAAATTGGTATCGATAACGCGGTCCCACTCTTCATCTTCCATCCATAACATTAAGTTATCTTTGTTGATGCCGGCATTGTTTACCAAAACCGATATGTAGTTATCAGGGTGGTTTTCTTTCCATTGTTCCAACACTTTCCTCACCATCGGCCGGTTGGCCACATCAAACTGTATTATTTCACCAACACCCCCATTATCAGTCAGAGCATCAAGGGTTTTTAATGCCTTTTCGCGATTGCTGTTATAATTTACAAGAAGGTAATAACCCATTTGGGAAAGCTTTTCGCAAATTGCCTTTCCAATTTCGCCGGAACCTCCTGTTACCAATGCATATTTCATAATTTAACAAGTTGAATGTCGTTGTTTTTTAAATATTCGGTAAGCTCGGCAATTTGCTTGTATAAACTATTGTCCTCTTTAAACACCGGCAATATTGAACGCACCTTTTCAAGGATGTTTTGTGTATTTTTTGATGCTTTACTTTCCAGTTTTAATTTTGCAAATCCTTGCGAGAGGGTCATAAGCTCGATGGCCAACACCTCGAAAGTATTGTTAATAACCTTATCGGCCATAAGTGCCGAATTGGTACCCATACTTACTACATCCTGATTGTCGTTGTTGTTTGGAATACTATGGATATAATTGGGAAACGAAAGGCTTTGATTTTCGGCAACGGTAGAGGTGGCGGTAAATTGTGCCCCCTGCATACCGAGGTTTAAACCCAGCGTGCCCAGGTTAACAAAGGGGGGTAGAATTTCGTTGAGCTTACTGTTAAGCAAAAAATTCAACTGTCGCTCGGCCAGCATCGACAGCTTGGTAATGGCGGTTTTCATTTTATCCATCTCAAACGAAACGTAGTCGCCATGAAAATTACCACCATGATACACGGTTCCTTTTTCAAAATTGATAACCGGATTGTCGTTAACCGAATTTATCTCCCCTTCCAAAATTTCTTTTGAATAGTGCAGGGTATCGATTACAGGGCCCAAAATTTGTGGCACACAACGAAGAGAATAGTATTCCTGAACTTTTTGTTTTATCACCTTTTCGCTGTGACGGCCATTGTACAAATGGTCGTCGCGTTTACGGATAAGCCTGCTGTCGGTTAAAAACATTTGAAGAGCATTGGCAATTACCTGCTGTCCTTTATGCTTTTTGGTTTGGTTAAGCTCTTGCGAAAAGTGGTCGTCAAACGACTGTACCAACTCGTTTATCATTGCCGAAGCTGCAACAGACCAGTTTAACAGGTGTTTTGCTTTAAAAAGATTTACAAACCCTATGCCGGTCATAACCGATGTACCGTTAATCAGGGCAAGGCCTTCGCGAAGGTGTACTTTAAGCGGATGTATGTTAAGTGCTTTAAAAACGGTTTCTGTTTTGGCCTGTTTACCGTTGTAAAAAACATCGCCTTCGCCAATAATTACCAAAGCAAGATGTGACAGCTGAACCAAATCGCCACTGGCACCAACACCACCATGTTGAGGAATAAACGGTGTTATATTGTTGTTAATAAGCTGCTCCAAAATTAAAACAGCCTCTTTATGTATTCCCGAATAGCCCAACGACAGTGTTTTAAGCCGCGCAATCATGGCAGCTTTAACCTGTATCGGGTTGAGCGGCGTACCGCTTCCGGCAGAATGACTTCTTATAAGGTTGTACTGCAGCTTTATTAAATCGGCAGAATCAACTCTATATTGAGCCATAGGCCCAAATCCTGTATTTATTCCGTAAATAATTTTATCCTTCGCAAAATCAATTAAAAAACGAAAACTTTTTTCAACCCTGCCAAGTGTTTGTTTATCAATAGAAATGGTATCGTTTTCATACAGCAGTCGCTGTATTTCATCGCAAGTAAGTACTTTCTCCGATATATTTATCATTCTGTTGTAGTTTAAAAAAAACTATTATAAGGTGACAAAAATAGGAACATTAGTCGGATTTTGCTAAATACTGATTAATTGTTTTTTAAAAGAGCAACTTAATCTGTTTTAATAACCTGTTCCAAACAGGTTGATAAACCATGATAAAGATATAAAATACAAAAAAACACAATCCGGAGGTTGCTGTTTGGAAAAAGCATTTAAAATAGCTCCTGCACTTACCCGCTACTTCACGAACAACTGCTTTTATTGCTGTACACAAAAAGCCTGATCACCTCTTTTGCTTCTTTTACATCGTGAACACGCAAAATATCAGCTCCCTGCTGCAAGGCCAAAACATGCAAGGCAGTTGTTCCGTTTAAAGCTTTGGCGGGCGTTGTTCCCAACACCTTGTTTATCATCGATTTACGGGAAATGCCTGCCAACAGCGGCAAATTTTTTATTCTGAGCTTTTCCATGTTTTTCAAAAGTGCGTAATTGCATTCGAGGCTTTTTCCAAAGCCGAATCCCGGGTCTAAAATCACCTGCGACACGCCCAGACTAAAGAGCTTATCGACCCTGTCGCTGAAAAAGCTATGCACTTTATGGATCACATTATTGGTAAGAGGTTTTTTTTGCATGGTTTCGGGGGTTCCTTTCATATGCATCAGCACATAAGGAACTTTTAACCTTGCGATGGTTTTAAACATTTTAGGGTCAAACAGTCCGCCTGAAATATCGTTTATCATGCCTGCACCCTCGGCCACACACGCTGTGGCAACCTCCGAGCGGAAGGTATCGACGGAAACAACTGCATCAGGAAACTCCTTTTTAATCAAACGCAAAGGCTCAAGCACTCTTTTCAACTCCTCTTCCTGCGACACAAATCCTGCACCCGGCCGTGATGAAACACCCCCCACATCAATAACATCCACCCCTTCTTCAACCATGGCACCTACCCTGTTAAACCAATCTTCTTTTTCGTTGTATTGTCCGCCATCATAAAACGAATCGGGTGTTGTGTTTAATATACCCATCACCAACGGGGAGGTAAAATCAAAATCAAAAAAATTGCTTTGTTTTTTTTTATCGCCGTTTAACTCAAAAGATGTACTTTTATCAACCATTTTTGCAACCTTTACCAAAAGGTGCAAAGTTATGTATTTAAGTGCAGATAATATGGAAAAAACCAAACAGCAATTTGAACAGGTAATAGATGCGTGCCGTACTGTTTTTAAAAACAAATTAAAAGACTACGGAACTGCGTGGCGAATTTTGCGTACCGCCAGCCTTACCGACCAAATTTATATTAAGGCAAACAGGATAAGAAGCATTCAGATTAAAGGTAAACAAAAAGTTAACGAAGGCTTTGTGCCTGAATTTATCGGCATTGTTAACTACTCGGTTATGGCGTTGGTTCAGTTGGATATAGGGTTTGCCGAGTGTCCCGATTTGGATGAAAAAAGAGCATTGGAACTGTACAACAAGTTTATTTATCAATCGCGTGATTTGATGTTTGATAAAAATCATGATTACGATGAAGCCTGGCGGAATATGCGCATCTCGTCGTTTACCGATATTATTTTGATGAAACTGTTACGCATAAAACAAATAGAAAACAACGAAGGAAAAACACTGGTATCGGAAGGGCTGGATGCCAACTATTCCGATATAATTAATTATTCGTTGTTTGCACTTATCAAACTCCTGCTTGAAAATGAAGAAGCCTAAACTGTTAAAACAGGAAAACAAGTTCCTGAAAATTGTAAGAATTTTGTTGGGGCTGTTGTTTATCTTTTCGTCGTTTGTTAAAGGAATCGACCCCATCGGAACCGCTTATCGTGTTGAAGATTATTTGCTGGCTTACGGTCTTGACAGCTTAACAGCGTTAAAACTTTATTTTGCAATTGCCTTAATTACCACCGAGTTTGTATTAGGTTTTGCCCTGCTTTTTAAACTGCGTTACAAAATTGCAGCCCGCGGGACTTTTTTAATGATGATCTTCTTTTTGGTGGTTACCTGGTTTGACGCCACCAAAAACCTTGTTCCCGACTGCGGCTGTTTTGGCGATGCCATAAAACTTTCAAATTGGGCTACCTTTTACAAGAACATTGTTTTTACCGTGATGGCATTTATGTTGCTTTTTGCCCAAAAGGGACAACAGCGCGCCAAACCCATTTTACAAAACATTATTTTAACCCTTGCTGCCGCAGGCTTTGTTTGGTTTCAGCTTTACAATTACAACCATCTGCCACTCATCGATTTCAGAGCATGGAAAGAGGGAAAAGACATGAAAATTAAAAATGCCGACAAGCAAAAAATTTATGTCATTTATAAAAACAAAAAAACCGGCGAAACAAAAGAGTATCTTTCGTCCGATTTTCCTTGGAACGACAGTACCTGGCGCGCCAACTGGGTTTTTGTTAACCAGCGTGTTGACGATTCGCAGGTAATTAAGCCCCACGATTTAATTGTTGAAGATGCTGACAGAAACGATGTAACTTCAGGTGTAATTGAAAACCCGGGATTTCAACTTTTAATTATTTCGCCTGATTTGGACCATGCCAACGGGGAGGCCATGATTAAAGCAGCCGAACTGGCATCTTCTTTGGAACCGGAAAATGTGGAAACAGCATTAATTAGTGCTACAGGCCCTGAGGATGTTCAAAAATATCTTAAACTTTTTAACATCACTTATCCGGTATATTACGCCGATGACATTGAGCTAAAAGCTATGATTCGGTCAAATCCGGGTATGATATTGCTGCACAATGGTGTTGTTATAAAAAAATGGCACTACAACGACTTTCCGTCGCCGGCTGAGATGCAAAAGTTTTTGAAATAAACCGGTAATAGATTGTTTAGGCAACGTTTTAACCGGCAACTACTTTTCCGTTTAAGATAGCTTTATCAACTTTGTTGACACCATAATAATAAGGCAGGTACTCCAGCGAAGGAATCTCTTTGGTTATATAAACATTGGCTAATTTACCCACGGCAATGGTTCCCAACCGGTCGCTTAAATCCATGGCGTAAGCAGAATTAATGGTTGTTGCGTTAATCCCCTCCTGAGGCAACAATTTATAGGCAATACTTGCCATGGAAAGGATAAATTGCATGTTGCCCGAGGGGGAAGAGCCCGGATTAAAATCGGAAGCCATGGCCAACGGCAGGCCGGCATCAATCATTTTACGCGCCGGCGCATACACCATCCCCAAAAAGAAAGCGGCACCGGGTAATACCGTTGGCATGGTTTGCGAACCCAGCAGGGCATTTATTTCATCATCACCCACATATTCAAGATGGTCAACCGACAAAGCCTTGTGTTTAACTCCGGCCTGTACACCTCCCGAAAAGCCCAGTTCATTGGCATGTATTTTTCCCTGAAGTCCGTATTGCGCTCCGGCTTCCAAAATACGTTCGGTTTCTTCCACCGTAAAAAAACCTTTGTCGCAAAACACATCAATATAATCGGCAAGGCCTTCCAGTGCAACCTGTGGCAACATTTCGTTAATAATCAGGTCAACGTATTCCGATTGCCGTCCTTTATAAGCTTCAGGCACTGCGTGGGCACCCAGAAAAGTAGATTTTATGGTCAATGGCGACAAAGCTTTTAGTTTTTTTATCACCCTGAGCATTTTCAGTTCAGCATCAAAAGTAAGTCCGTACCCGCTTTTAATTTCAACGGCACCGGTACCATATAAAATAATTTCATCCAAACGCTTTAAGGCATCGTGCAAAAGCTCATCCTCACTAATCTGCTGCATCTTTTTGGCAGAATTTAAAATACCCCCTCCCCTGCGGGCAATTTCCTCGTAGGAAAGCCCTTTTATTTTGTCAACATACTCAATTTCACGCGATCCGGCATAAACAAGATGTGTATGCGAATCGACAAACGAAGGAAGCACAAACCGGTTTTCAGCATCAATCACTTCAACCTCTTTGTTTTCCCAAAAATAACCACTTTCGGAAAGCTTGTCCATTTTTCCAAAAGCCGCAATCTTACCATCCTCCATAAAAAGGAAAGCATTCTTAACCGATTCAACACTTGCCATATCCTTACCGGCAACAAACTTTTTCGTTCCGGAGGTTTCAACCTGTACCAGTTTTTTAATATTTTTAATTAATAGTGCCATATAATTTTTTTAAACAAAAGTAACCAAAAACCGTACAACCATTAAATATTTGACACTGTCCTTATGATACATAGAGCAAAAAATTATTATACCTATTACATTTATATTATTTTTGTGCTCGATTATTGTAAAATTAACAAAAACCAAATCCCATGAACAAACATTTTACACTTGTTTTATTTGCACTTTTTATTTTTGCTACCGGCCTGTTAGCCAAAGAGGTAAACAAGGCAACAGCAGAAAAAACAGCTGTAAATTTCTTTTACCAAAAGTCAAATCAATACGCCGATAAGGTAAATTATTTCGACATAAACATTATTGATGCTTATAATGTTAAAAATGCTTATTATGTCATTAATTTTGAAAAAGGCTGGATTTTAATAAGTGCCGACGACGCATTGCCTCCGGTATTGGGTTACAATTTTACGGGAAACTTTCCGGCTCCCGATGCCCTTGACAGAAATTCAAAAAGCTGGTTAACACATTATGTTGATGAAGTTAACTATGCCAAAGCTCATAACCTGACAGCGGGGCAAGATATTGCCAATCAGTGGAAATTATACAGCAGCACCAATCCGCAGAGTTATAATTTAAAAGGCGACCGTGATGTTGACCCGTTAATCGACCCCATTGCATGGGATCAGCCCGACCCTTACAACATGGACTGTCCTGTTGACCCTGCCGGCCCCGGCGGACATGCGTTGGTTGGGTGTGTTGCTACAGCCATGAGCCAAATTATGTATTACTGGCGTTTCCCGTTAGTAGGCCACGGTCAAAAACAATATTATCAGGCACCTTATGGTGTTATCAGTGCAAATTTTGACACAACCCATTACAACTGGGAAGGAATGAAATGTTCCATTGACAACAGAAATATTTGGGACATAGCCTTACTTAGTTTTCATGCCGGAGTAGCCGTTCAAATGGAATATGGCGCACAAGGTTCAGGCTCAAACAGCACAAGAGTACCGGGTGCATTAATCAACTATTTCAGATATTCCGGCTCGGCTCAATATCTCGAAAAAAACAATTACAATCAATCAACATGGGAAAACATGATGCAATCGAATCTTGATGCAGGCAAACCGCTTTACTATTCGGGATTTAGTTCGGATGGCGGTCATGCATTTGTTTGCGACGGATATCAGGGCACAAATTATTACCATTTTAATTTTGGCTGGAGCGGTGCATCCAATGGCTATTACACCTTACAAAGCGTTAACGGGTTTAGTGCCGGACAAGGTATGGTTCGCAACATCTATCCCGGCGAAGCTTCTTATCCGTATGTAGCTAACGGAGCCGACACCTTGGTATGCAATGCAGGTTCGCTTACCGACGGCAGCGGCCCTGTAGCCGATTATCCTGCCGGCATGAATGCCTCATGGTTAATTTCTCCCCAAACAGCTACCGATTCGGTTTCAAGTATTAATTTGAATTTTATAAAATTTAACACCGCCACGAGCGACCACGTTAAAATTTATTTCGGAAATTCCGACAGCGATTCGTTAATAGGTGACTACTCAGGAAGCAACCTGCCTGACAATTTGTACATCGACAACAACGAGGTATTTATAACCTTTACTTCAACAGGTACCGCTCCCGGGTTTAACATCGAATACACAACTTCAGCACCGTCGTGGTGTAACGGAAATACGGTGATTACCGACCCCAACGGAACTGTTACCGACGGTTCGATAAACGGTTTTTATTATAACAACGGTGCCACCTGTATTTTTATATTCCAAAATCCCGAAGCTGTAAAATACAACTTTGAGTTTAACGATTTTGCCACCGAACCCGACAACGACAAGCTGACTGTTTACGACGGTTCCAACAACTTAATTGCAGAGTATTCGGGAACAACGTTGCCAACACCCTTTAGCATTTCAAGTCCCATGGTCATTATGACCTGGGGAACCAATGCTACCATCAACGATCAGGGCTGGAGTTTTGACTTTACCGTTGACGGCGTTGGCGTACAGGAAAACAATTACAGCAATCTGAACGTCTATCCCAATCCAACCAACGGCATGCTTAACGTTAACTTTGATGTTGAAAAAGCATCGGATGTTAAAGTAATTGTCTCCGATATAAACGGACAGGTTGTTTATCAGGATAACTTAAATACGTTAAACGGCAGCTACAACAACAGCATCGACCTGAGTAATCAGGCAAAAGGAGTTTATATGCTGAGCATTGTCAGCAGCAAAGGAAAAACCGTTAAAAAAATAGTGCTTCAATAAAAACAAGCAAGTAACATAAAAGAGGCTGTCTCAACATGAATGAGGCGGCCTTTTTTTTACCCCTTTCTGCTTTACCCATTGACGACTTTGCAGGAAAGCTTATTTCCAGAAGACTTTATAAAACCGGATTACAACATTTTATATAGAGCTTTCATTTTGCAAAGTTTTCATTATAAACAAAAGCACCCTGCTCACCAATGTTATAAACCGAAGCTCCCGTTTCTTTTAGTTTTCGCTCCATCTCTTTAACATTATCTGCATAAACCGGCGGCTCTATAATGACCTTATCAAACGAAAAGATATGCATTAATTTTTCAACATCAATTTTATGATTTCCCCGTATCAGAATCCAGTCAACATGAAGCGGTTTTGAAACCGGAAGAAGATGAGTATCATTTAAAAGCAGCATGGATATACCGTTAAAGACAATAAAATCTTCATTGCTCCAAAGGTTTAAATTGTCAACATTACCGGCCTTGCCAAGGGGTACAACCTTTTTATCAAGCCCTTGTTTAATTCTGTAATTTTCGGTTACATATCCAAGTTTTTCAGGATGCTTAAACAAAACGGAGTCGCAGAGCAAAACATGCCTCTTTCCGCTAATAAAGTCGATGGCAGTATGTTTTTTTCCTACATTATAAACAACAACACTATTTTGAGTGAGTATTTGATACCGGCGGGAAACCACAAACAAAACACACACCAAAACCACGCTTAATAGCGGGATAATAAAACCCGTTTCTTTTTTTTGAAACAGCCTGAAAGCAAAAAATAAAATGAAATAAACCAAAGTTACCACAAACCATGGAAAATAGAGGTCGTCGATACCTGAAAACGGCAAATGCCCGACCAACTCAATTAAATAGTTCATCAAATAAATCAACCCCGACAAAACAAGCGCCACACCCCCTGAGACAACCGGAATCCAGGACACAACCAAAAACAGCATTCCCGTTGAAATAATAACCGTTGAAAACAACATTACAATAAGATTACTGAGTAAAAACCATACCGGAAAAAAATGAAAGTAATGTGCAGCCACCGGAAAGGCACCCAGCTGCGCAGCCATGGAAACGGCGGTAGCCGCCCACAATTTATTTATTATTGCGTTTTTGAAATAGAGCAGCCGGTAAAAGGGTAAATAAAAGGTAACAATACCAACCACCGCTGCATACGAAAGCTGAAAACCCACATTAAATAAAAACGCAGGGTTAAACAGCAATAAAAATACCGCCGACATGGCCAGTGTATTATAGGCATCTTTATCGCGTTCAACCTCGTTGCCCACTATAAAAAAGCTAACCATCACGGTAGCCCGCAACACCGAAGGAGAAAGGCCCGTAAGCAAAGCATACGACCACACCGTTAACAGCAGTAAAACAGCCCTTATTATTTTAGTTTTTTTTGTTTTGTTTAAAAACCGGAGCAGGGTAAGCATTACCAGATAAATTACGCCCACATGCAAACCCGACACACAAAGAACATGCATGGCACCTGCCCTCTGGTAATTTTGTCGAATGTTATCGTCCATCACATCGTCGTAGCCCAAAACAATGGCAGCAGCCACAGCATACTCATCTCCCGACAAGCCATTGGCGCGAAGTGCTTCCAACAGCTTCTGTCTTAACCCAATGGCGAAGCCAAGCAATCTGTTGGGAGGTTTGTAGCCAACCACTTTAAAATGACCATTCGAAACAAAACCCACCATGGCCACACCCCTGTATTTTAAAAAGGCTTTGTAATTAAATTCTTCGGGGTTGGCAGGCCCGACAGGGGTCCTCAAAGCGGAAGAAAACAAAATTTCATCGCCGTATTTCAAGCTTAACGTATCTTTTTCAAAATAAAGCAATACATTTTCAGGCAACGGACAATTTATAGAATCAAGCCTTTTTACAAGCCTCACCTTAACTTTTATTGCTGTTTCCGTTTACGAGGGTTGTCCGTTTACGATACCCAAAAAAGAACCGTTTAAAGAACCACCGGCAAATTTTTGTGGCGGATATTGCAGCTGAGCAACAAGCATACCGGTTAAAACCAAAGCCGGCGCTAACACAACACCCTTAATCCAATGCCATTTGTAAGGCAGTCTTTTAGGCAACAGCAAATAGGCGACAACAAGCAAAAGCAACACCGAGCCCAAAAGAGCAAAAGCAGAAACACCGCCAAAGAAATCAACGTTAAAATAAAAAAAGATTCCTACAGACAGAAAGAAAAAGATTCTCACAAAAGGCCGTGCTGACCAGTACATAGTTCCAACAGATTTTTTTAAACGAAAGCAACATCAAGGCAAAGCAACAAGCTGTCTTTTATATTTTTACAACTTTGGGAACCAAGCCGGATATATCGCCACCATGTCGCACCACATCCCTGACAATAGAGGATGAAACCGGAGTATATTCGGCTTCGGTTAAAATAAAAATAGTATCAATTTGAGGAGCCAGTTTCCGGTTAACCTGACCGATTCCTCTTTCAAATTCAAAATCGGCAGCCGTGCGCAGCCCCCGCAAAATAAAGCGGGCATGAATTTTTTTACAATAATCAACCGTCAGTCCTTCAAAAGTTTCCACACGAACTTTCGGTTCATTTACAAACACCTCTTCTATCCATTGTTTTCGTTGCAACGAGCTAAACATGCCTCTCTTTTCGGCGTTAATTCCAATGGCGATAACAATTTCATCAAAAAGAGGAAGTGCGCGGTTTACAACCGAAACGTGGCCTAAGGTTATGGGATCGAACGACCCGGGAAATACAGCTCTGTTCATGGCATCGTAATTTGAAATTAAACAAGCATCATTTATGTCAAAAGTAAATAAATTAAGCATACCATTTATAAATATTACAAGCACATCGGAATTAATAATTATCAAAAAACTATCTTTGCGCAAAAATTTTACCGGAAATATGGAACTTAAAAATTTTGTTGAAGAGCTGCGTTGGAGGGGAATGATACATGATGTAACCCCCGGAACCGAAGAACAACTGTTAAAAGAGCTTACCAGTGGATATGTGGGCATCGACCCGA
>CAYVWX010000014.1:0-22377 GCA_964455635.1 uncultured Lentimicrobiaceae bacterium
GAATACACCTCTTCTCCGGTAGAGCATCCTGCTATCCATATTTTAGGAAAAGGATATGTTTTTAGCAAAGGAATTACTCTTTTACGCAAAGTCAGGTAAAAAGCAGGGTCGCGAAACATCTCGGTAACTTTAATCGACAGTTCACCGAGCAGCTCCCGCATTTTGCTTTTGTTGTGAAGCACCAAATCCTGCACTTGCGAAAACGTTTGTAAGCCGTTAATATTTTGAAAATAGGTAATCCTGCGCAAAATATGTGCTTTGCTGTAATTTCTAAAATCAAAATTGTAACCTCGAAAAATGGCTTCGAGCAGCAAATCAAATTCAATGTTATTTATTTCGTCGGGTGATGGAGTTTTCATTGGATGTAATCGTTAGCTGAAATTATGCATGATAAGTGTATGTCTTTAGGTTCCAAAATAATATAAATTTAAATTACAAACTACAATCGTTAAATTTGATAATTGTTAATTGTCTTTTGGTGCTCACAAACGAACCTCATTCGTCATTTAAACCTGTGTACTTTAAAATCCATAGTGGTTTAATCAAAACCATTATTTATAAAGCCATACCCTTAGCAACGAAATAAGTTTTTCGCTGTCAACCGGTTTTGAAAGATATTCGTTGGCACCGGCTGCAATACATTTTTCTCTGTCCTCTTTCATGGCTTTGGCGGTAAGTGCTATGATTGGAATATCTTTAAACTTTTTATCTTTTCTGATAATTTTCATGGCCTCAAAGCCATCCATTTCGGGCATCATAATATCCAGTAAAATCAAATCGGTTTCAGGATGTTCTTTAAGTTTTTCCAAGCCTATTTTTCCATTTCTACCCACAATTACTTTAGCCTGATAACCTTCGAGCAGGCTCGATAGTGCAAAAACATTTCGCATGTCGTCATCCACCAATAAAATGGTTTTGTTTTCGAGGATATTATCGCTTCCCTGCACCTTTTCAATCATCTCCTGTTTGTTTTCGGGCAGCTCGGCTTTAACCTGATGCAGGAAAAGGGTAGTTTCGGACAGCAGCCGCTCAAACGACTGAGCACCTTTTAAAATAATACTTTTGGAATATTTTTCGAGGGTTTCGGTCTCTTTCTTCGACAGGTCTTTACCGGTATAAATTACTACGGGCAAATCTCTGGCAATATTGTTTTTATCCATTTTTTCGAGCAACTCGAAACCGGTCATGTCTTTCAGACCCAAATCCAGTATCATGCAATCGTAGGTTTCGTTTTCCAGTTTGCTGTATGCTGCATTACCTTCGTCAACAGCAGTAATTTCAATATTTTCGTTGCGCATTAAATTAATAATGCTTTTCCTCATTATGGTTTCATCTTCCACAATCAGCAGTTTTTTTACCGGTTTCGATAAAATACTTTCGATGCGGTTGAACAGATTGTCAAGCATATCTTTGTTCACGGGCTTGGTTAAATAGCCTACGGCACCCATTTTAAACACCTCAATGTCGCGGTCGGCTGCCGAGATAAAATGAACCGGGATATGTCGTGTTTTGGCATTGCCTTTTAATTTTTCGAGCACTTTATAACCATCAATACCGGGCAATCCGATATCCAAAATGATTGCATCGGGCACATAATAATCGGCATGGAACAACCCTATTTCGCCGGTGGGTGCAATAATGGCTTTAAAACCATGGTCGTGAGCCAGATTCATCAGCACTTTGGCAAAGTTGTTGTCGTCTTCAATAATAAGAATGACGCTGTCGCCCTCATCAATTCGTTTTTTGTCGTCAAGAATTTTAGGTACCTCTTCTGCTTCAGGGGTTTTGTTTTTTCGTGATTTTCCGGCAGGTTTAACCTTTTTCGATATTATTTCGGGAAAATGGGTGTCTTTTATTTCAGGAGCTTCAAAGGGAAGATAAAGCGTAAAAGCAGAGCCCTTGTTTTCAGTGCTTTCGAGCCGCATTTCGCCACCCAGCAGCGAAGAGAAGTTTCGTGAAATGCTCAAGCCTAAACCGGTTCCCCCAAAACGGCGACTGGTTGTACCGTCGGCCTGGCGGAAGGCTTCGAAAATAAGGTCTTGTTTGTTGCGTGGAATACCAATACCGGTATCAATTACCGAAATGGCAACGGTATTGTCGGGTTTCAGGTTTTTATTAATAAAATCAATTCCACGAACGGGTTTGCTGATTTTTAAAGTAATACTACCCTTTTCGGTAAACTTTATGGCATTTGAAATGAGGTTTTTAAGTATTTGCTGTACCCTTTGAATATCGGTAACAATGTATTCGGGAAGGTTTTTATCGAGCTCGGTTTTAAATTTAAGGCCTTTCTTTTCAATAACAGGTTCAAATATGCGTCGCGACGAGTTTATTAAATCGTCGAGGTAAAGTTGCTCCAGATTCACTTCCAACTTACCCGATTCAACTTTGGAGAGGTCGAGAATATCGTTTATCAAATCGAGTAAATCCATTCCTGAAGAGTGGATGGTAGTAACAAATTCAATTTGTTTTTCGGTAAGGTTTTTATTTTTATTTTCAGCCATAAGCTGCGACAAAACAATAATACTGTTAAGGGGAGTTCGCAATTCGTGCGACATATTTGCCAGAAACTCCGATTTATACTGACTGGCAATTTCGAGGTCTTTGGCTTTTTTCTCGATTTCTTTTCTGGCCTGTTCCAACTCGCGGTTTTTCTTTTTAATGGCATCGCGTTGTAGTTCCAGTGCGTTGGAGCGCTCTTCCAATTCTTCGTTAGTAACCTTCAGCTCCTCTTTTTGGCTTTGGAGTATT
Organism: uncultured Lentimicrobiaceae bacterium; assembly: GCA_964455635.1. Classification (GTDB taxonomy): domain Bacteria; phylum Bacteroidota; class Bacteroidia; order Bacteroidales; family F082; genus B16-G9. Next base: position 2,752 of record CAYVWX010000014.1, read on the forward strand.
TCTTCCGATTTTTTAAGGGCTTTTGTTTGTTCCTGCAACTCTTCGTTGGTTTGTCTCAACTCTTCTTGTTGTACTTCTAACTCGCGTGCCTGCATCTGGGTTTTTTCCAAAAGCTCTTTTACCTTAATATACGATTGAAGTGTTACTACAGAGAGGGCAATATCAACCATTCCGCGATCTAAAAATGTTAATTGTAACTCGCTAAAGCTGTTGATGGTAGCCAGTTCGATAATGCCAACCACAATATCTTTATACGAAAACGGCACAACAAGCAACTCGGCTTGTTTTAAATTTTTGGCGGTAATCGGAACATCGGGAAGATTTTGTCCCTCTCCGGTCTTTATAACGAGCCGTTTATTTTCTTTTAACACCTGGCCGGCAAGCCCTTCTCCGGGTTTCAGTTTTTTAATGTTTTTTACCTCTTGTCCCGACAAAGCAAAAGTTGACTGCAGATGAAGCACATTTTTTTCGTCGGTTAAATAGAGTACACCGCTTTGTGCATCGAGATAACGGCAGAGAAAGAAAAGCACATCATCCGACAGTTTCCCGATATCGGTATGTCCCTTTAATGTTTTATCGAGGTTGGCCAGGCCTGTTTTCAGCCAATCTTGTTCTTTAATTTGCTTTTCGTTGGTACGCAGGGTTTCGGTCATGCTGTACAAGGCTTTCCCCAATGAGTCGTTTTCGCTTCTGGGTTCAATTACTGCCGAATAATCACCTTTGGCAATTTTGTTGGCTTGCTTAATTACCGACCTAAAACTTTCAACCATCTGGTTGATGGACTTGCCCAAGATATCGTCTTTGCTCCTTATTCTTACCTTTTCGGCAAAGTCGCCTTTAGCCATTAATTTTGTTACCGAAGCATAGTTTAAAAACGAATTTACCAAGGTGATAAAGGTATCTTTCATCTCACCGATTTCGTTTTTGGGCGCTTTGATGGTTTTAATTTCCAGTTTGCCGCTGGCCACCTCTTTACCCCACGACGAGAGGTGTTTGATGGGGCTTACAAACCACCGCGTAACTAAAATCGAAACCAAAAACACCAATAAAAAGGTAAGTAAAAACGACACCTTAACGTAGTCGCTGAGTCTGCGGGCATAGGCAAATGCTTCGTTGTGTTCAATTTCTTCAAACAAAGCCCATTTAACGCCGTAAGGTTCAAGGCTTTTCAGGTATCGATATATTCCAAGGACATATTTAACCTTGTTATCGCTGTTGTAGGTGGACACTTTTTCTTTATCCAGCTCGTGGGCAACCAAAAACGAGGGTTCATTAATGTGGTTGATATAATCTTTCCACATTTTAGATTTGGTATTAACAACACGTTTTGTTAAAATCTCGCTGTTGTCGCCAAAGCGGGTGGCTGTTCGTAAATAGAGATCGGATCCCAAAATAAAGGCATCCCCGGTTTCGCCGTAACCACCTACATCGCCAATAATTTTGTTTAGCCGGTCAACCGAAAACTGCACTATATCGGCACCCACAATTTTATGGTTGTTTTTAATGGTTTTTACAAAAAATCCGGAAATGGAATTGCCCGAAGGCTTAAATCTTTGGAGGTCGGAAAAAAGCACCTTATCTTCCTGAAACGATTTTTTAATGGTATTGGTCAGCCGTGAAGTTTGGAACAATGTATCGGTAAAAATATTCAATCCAACCAAATAGGGATTGGTAACGCTAAACAACACTGCGCCATTGGCATCCACAATTAACTGATCCTGATAACCTATGTTTTTAATGTGTTCGTGCAAATCGTTTTTTAATCCGGCAACAAGATTTTTATAATTATCGGTTTTTGCAAATTCTTTCATGGAAAGCCCCTGCGTATTTTTAGCCCGATGTATTTTTTCAATAAGATTGGCATTGTTTTCCAAACCGGAAGTAATCTCCAGGTAGTCTTTTGCTTCGCTAAAAAAAGTTGTCAGATATTTTGCCCGCAATTGCGAAGAGGAGGTTAACGACTTATCGGTAACAATGGTTAAGCCCTGATAGGCATTTAAAAAGTTAACAAAGCTGACAATGGCCAAGGGGATAATTGAGATGGCCATAAACCAGATTAGCAGCGACTTGCCAACACCAATATATTTCCACGAACGCAGGGAGTGTTTAAACTTATCCCAGGTTTTTGATTCATTGTAATCAATAAAATCTTTCATTTGCCGGCAATGTTTGGTAAAATTACTTTTTAAGGTTTAATTTGATGGTTTCGTAAAGAAGCTGAGGGTGTATGGGTTTTGATATATAGTCATCCATACCGATGGAGAGAAACTGCTCTTTATCTCCTTTCATGGCATGCGCCGTCATGGCTATAACGGGTGTGTGTTTTTGTGTTTCAAGCTCAAATTCTCTAATGCGCTTGGTGGCATCAATACCATCCATTTCGGGCATCTGGACATCCATCAGAATGATATCAATTTTATCGTATTGTTTTTTATAAATTTCCAGTGCTTCTTTACCGGTTTTTGCCTGAACAATTTTAAAATTCTTGCGTTGAAGCAGCTGTACCACAATTTTCATGTTGATAATTTGATCTTCGGCCACTAAAACATTGAGCCCGCTTACATTATCGTCAGGCTGTTTGGCTGTATTGGGTTTTTTAGCGGGTTTTGAGGTAGCGGTAACAGGTGTTTTTGTTTTGAGGCCATTTAACGAGTTTTCAATTTCTCGTTTTAAAACATTTTGCGAAACCGGCTTTACAATTAAATTGCTGTTGCTCCTTTTTCTTATCTGTTCAACCCAGGTACTCGATTTAATTTCGGACAGCAAATATAAACCATCGGACTTTTGCTTTAATAAATTAATGGAGCTGCTCAGGCTGTCGATATTATTTTCGGTAGGGTGAATGGTTAAAAATATAAAGTCGAAATGTTGTTTTTTTGAAATCTCTTCTGCTTTTTCGATAGAATCAACAATTTTATTATCTATTTTCCAGTATGATAACAGCCCTGACAAAATTCCGGCGGCTTGTTCATGGCTTTCGATAATAAGTGCGTTGACTTTATTTTTTCCTGCCGGAAGTTTTATTTTCGAAAGGTCTTCTTTTTGTTTTCCCGTTAAAAGATTTAGTGTAAAATAAAACTCGCTTCCTTTGTTTAAAACACTTTTTATTTTAATTCTTCCGCCCATTAGTTTTGTTAGGCTTTGCGAAATATAGAGCCCCAATCCGGTACCGCCAAATTCGCGGGTGGTTGATTTATGAGCCTGGGTATAAGTATCGAACAAGGAATCAATTTTATCGGGCGGGATACCGATTCCCGTATCTTTTACCGAAAAGAAAAGGCGTATTTGTTCTTCGATTAAATCTTCCTGCCGTACGGTAAGCGTTATGGTTCCGTTTTTGGTAAATTTGTTGGCGTTGCTAAGCAGGTTGACCAATATTTGTCGGATACGCAGTGAGTCACCAATAAGGATATCGGGTATATCGTTTTGAAGGTTGCAAATTAATTCGTTGCCGTTGTTCAAAGCTTTGAGCGAAATAATGGCAAACACTCTTTCGATCATGTTGCGCAAACTGAACTCGGCTTCTTCAATCTCCAGCATGTTGGCTTCAATTTTTGAAATATCGAGGATGCCGTTAATAATTTCCAGCAATGTTTCGCCCGATGTTTTAATATCCTGAAGTCGTTCTTTTTGCAGTTCGGTTAGTTCGGCATCCATCAGGCCCAGCTCGGCAATGCCGATTATTCCGTTTAAGGGGGTTCGTATTTCGTGACTCATGTTGGCCAGATACAGCGATTTCGATTTGGTAGATTGCTCGGCATATCTTTTTGCCTCATTAAGCGCTTTTACGGTTTTTTTAAGTTTTTCGGTAGTAAGTTCAAGCTCTTTTTTATGTTTAAAAAACTCGATGAAAGCATTTACCTTGCTTTTTAATATTTCCAGATCAAGCGGCTTATACAGATAATCAACAGCCCCCGATTCGTACCCTTTAAAAATATGTTTGCGTTGTTTGCTTATGGCGGTTACAAAAATGATGGGAATATTTTTTGTATGTTCGTTGCTCCGCATAAGTTCGGCAGTTTCAAAACCATCCATGCCCGGCATTTGAACATCGAGTAAAACCAAAGAGACTTCATAATCGAGCATAATCCCCAAGGCTTCGTTACCGGAAGAGGCTTTTAAAATATTTAAATCGGGGCTTTCCAGGATACTTTCCAGTGCCAGCAGGTTTTCCGGATGATCGTCAACAATTAAAATATTGAATTTAATATTTTTTACCATAACATTTTCTTTTTCCTAACCAGTAAAATGTAATCCTTTTTAAGGCCAATAGCAAATATATGTAAAAATATTTACCTACAAAGTTCTTAGGTGTCAATTTTAGCACTTTGCTCATAATAATAGCACATCCTTTTTTAAAAAAGGAGCAAAATGGCTATTTATTGCAAATATTTTTAAAATCGCAATAGCTGCAATTTGAGTTGTCAGGCGTTTGGCAAAAGCTTCTTTCGCTGTCGAAAATTTCGCTGAGCAGGGTGCGTAAAACCGATTCAAACTGAAGGTGCCAGTTGTCGGGGTTGCCGGCTTGTATGGCCGGCGAAATAAACCCTTCCGAGAGGTTGCGCAGGCTGAAAAGGCCTACAACAAGATGTCCGGTTTGAGGATAATTTTTTTTAAACATCCACCCGTAAAGCAGGGTTTGAAATGCTTTTGAATATTTGCTTTCGTCAATCAGTTGATGCCACTCTTTAAAGTTGACATCTTTTTTTGACACACTACCGGTTTTATAATCGGAAATCCGGAGCTGCGAGCCTGCTTTATCCACACGGTCGATTACACCTTTAATAAGCACATTTTTGCCGTTTTCCAGCACAATGTCAGCCTGTAGTTCCCGTTCAACAGCCACCAGCACCCGTGGTTCTTTTTGTAATTTTTTTACCTCTCCGGCTAAAAATCGTTCTAAATATTTGCGGAGCACCTGCATGGTTAACAGGTTTTTACCATGGTTAACATCTCCACGGTAGTTTTTTTTCAGGCTTTGGTTTATCTGTTCATCCAGCGTGGCCATTGAATTTTCCAACTGTTTAGGGTCGATGGGTTTGTTGATAAAAGGATCGTAAGCTTTTTCGAGCACCTCGTGAACAATGGTTCCAAACACATCGGCTTCCAAATTACTTTTAATTTCGTCGGGAGCATTCAGTTTTAATATTCGTGCAAAGTAAAACTGTAGCGGGCATTTTACATATTGGTTTAATGCGGAAGGGGAGAGCCCCTGTTTGCCGAGATACTCCAACTTTTGTAAAATTGTGTTGCTTTTTGCAATTTCGATGGTATTGTCATCCGGTTTGATGTCGGCTTCCAATTTCAGGTAGTGATGGCCGATATGCAGCTTAGGGTTAGCTTTGGCTGCTTCTATCTCAAGTTGAAGCAGAAACCTGCTTTTTTCACCGGCACCAAAATTGCCCTGTTCGGCATTATACACCAAAACAACTTCGTCAGCCCGTTGCAACAACCTGAAAAAGTGGTAGGCAAAAATGGCATTCTCGTTATCGGGAAGCGGCAGACCGAACTCTTTTCTAATATCAAAAGGAATAAATGAATCGGAAGCATTGCTTTTGGGAAGCATGCCTTCGTTGGCCGAAAGAATGATTATTTTATTAAAGTCAAGCAGTCTTGTTTCGAGCATTCCCATAATCTGAATACCGTTTAACGGCTCACCTTTCAAACTTATTTCGGAGGATGTAACAAGCCTGACAAACAATTTCCGGAAAACTTTTAAACTTAAAGCATCGGCATTGGCATCTGCAATGAGCGAAAGCTTTTTCATTACCTGTAACAGCACCGAAACCTGCTGCTGAATGATGGAGTGCTCAGGAATAGTTGTTTTTTTTGTCGATTTTATATCGGCATCAATCCTGTTTTTAAACAGTGCCAACAGCTGCATCATATTTTTATAAACCACCACACCGTTCGCCTCGCGGCCAAACAGAATATCGGCAACAGCTTCATCAGCTTGTAAAAAACAGTCAAGCACCTTGTTTTTGTTAACAAATTCGGTGTTGTAATTTTTTACTTTTGAAATTACCGTTTCGGGTGAGTGCAGCAAATATTGTAAAGTGGAGTTTTGAAGCATGCTTAAAATAAGAGCAGTGGAAAAAGTATGGTTTTTCTGCTCACTTCGACGAACCAACAGTTCAATCCAAAGGACAAAAAAGCGGGTAAGGTTTCCCAATGCCAGAGGATAACCCATCGTAACATTGTAAACGGTATTGTCGTTGGGAAGTGATGAAAGCAGCGGAATAAGCAATTTTTCGTCGGCCAGCACAACTGCAGTATCAACAGGAGATGCTCCCGCTTTGTTTTGATTCCATTGCTCCAGCAACTGTCCGGTAAACTTTACCTGGCTAATCTGTTTGGGGGCAGCCACCATGGTAATATTTTTTTCGCTTTCCAAAAGATTGTTTTCAACCCATTGAGGAGTGTTTATTTTAAGTTTTTTAAATATTCTGTTCATGGGCCGGCCTGCTTCCTGCCATGGCAAATTATACTTTTTCGGGTTGATGTAGTAGTCGTCGGCATCCCAAAGAAACGTTACCGCATAGTTTTTTCGAAGTCCGTCGATTATTTGCTCTTCAGCCCGTGTCAGGGCATTAAAGCCGGCAAAAATAAATTGTTTCCAGGGGAGGTTATTGTAACTTTCGATGTGTTCGGCCACATGGCGATAAACCATGCCTTTGGTACCCATCTGTTTATGAGTCAACGAGTTTTTAAGCATGCTGTAATATTGCAGCAGGTTGTTGTAAAAATCGAGGTAAGCCTTTTCAAAACCGGTAAGCGATGTGCCGTCGGGGTGCCAACGTTCTATCGCCTTGGCTTTTGAGAGAAAGGTAAACAGCTCCTTAACGTCTGTCATAGCCAAATCAACATCGTTAAAATCGCGCAGCATAACAGGTGCCCGACTCATAAATTCGTCGGGCAGCACGGCCTTTTCACCCTCCAGTTGCTTATGTATTTCAAAAAGTTCAAACCAGCTGACCATCACATCCTGAACGGTAAAGGGTGACAACTGCGTGATAAACTCATCCACAGAACGAACGTCAGGAATCCAAAAAGGCTTTTCAAGGCGTTCTTTTAAATATTTTTTCAAAAATATTTCAGGGCGTTTGTTGGGAAAAACCAATACCGTTTCCAACAAATCAGCCTTGCTTCTGCCAAGCAATACTTCGGCAACTTTTTCCAGAAATTTTTTGTTATCCATCGATGTTTTAATTACTTAAGCCGTTGATACTATTTTCAGCCTCTTTTATTTTAGCCACACTTCCAAGGTCGAACCACAACCCTTTGTTATATTCAACACCCCTGATTACACAACGGTTCGCCATAGAAAGCCATTGGTCGATAATCGAAAAACTGCCTTTTAAATCGAACATTTCAGGATATTGCGGTGAAGCCACATAAACGCCACTGTAAGCTCTTTCTACAACCTCCTTAAGGGGGTTATGAACCCATCTGACTTCATTTTTTTGAAGATGTTTCCATCCTGCCAGAAAAAAGTTTTTATCAAAAAGCAGCTTTCGGGTCGAATGGCGGTTGCGCACCACCGGCGAAACTACAGCTTTCGATTTTTGATGCTGCTCCATCAGCTTAATAAAATTCATGTCGGTATAAACATCCACATTGTGAACCAATACTGGCTCGTTCCCTTTAAAAAAATCAGCAGCTTTTAAAATGGCACCTCCGGTATCAAGTAGTTGAGTGCTCTCGTCGGAAATGGAAACGGAAACGCCAAAATTATGCTGTTTTTCCAAAAAATCGATAACAGCCCTGCTAAAATGATGTACATTAACAAGTATTTCATCAAACCCCTGTTGTATAAGCCTTTCCGTAAGGTGTTGCAGCATGGGTTTTCCATTTATCTCAACCAGTGCTTTGGGCTTTGTATGGGTAAGAGGGGCCAGCCTCGACCCCAATCCGGCAGCTAAAATAAAAGCTTTCATAGCAAACCTTCTTCCTTAAGTTGCAAATGGACAAGTTGAATGTTCAGCTTGTCACCATAGATAAAAGTTAAATGCCGTTTTAAATTTTCGGCACTGTACACCGACCGGTGTCTGCCGCCCGTACAACCAAAACTAACCATTAAGTTGCTAAACCCCCTCGCTAAATAGTTGTCAACACTCTGATCAACCAACTTATAAACATTTGCTAAAAAATCGGTCATCTCTTTTTTGTCTTTAAAATAATTGATGACGGGAGGCTGTAAACCGGTAAACATTTTAAGCTCGTTAATTCGTCCCGGGTTTGGCAGGGCGCGACAATCGAAGACAAAACCACCCCCGTTATCGGTAATGTCAACCGGTATTCCCGATTTTTTATACGAAAAACTCGACAAGGTAACCGTGAGCTTGTTTTGATTAACCGCCGGGAAGTCGTATTTTTTTAGTTCAACAATTTGTTTGAATATTTTATTTAATAACGGATATTCCGAAATAGGATAATTAGTTAATACCTTGTCAAGACTTTTAAGGGCATAGGGGATGCTCTGTAAAAAATGTCCTTTACGCTGATAAATACCTCTGTATCCGTATGCTCCCAAAACCTGCATCAACCTGAAACAGATAAACAACGGGTAGGTTTTTAAGAATTTGTTTTTTTGATTTGGGATTTTTTCTTGCAGTTTTTCAAAATAGAAATTTAACAACTCTTTGCGAAATACATCGGGAAGGTTTGCTTTTGCCTGATACAACAACGAAACAACATCGTATTGTAGGGGGCCCCTGCGTCCGCCCTGAAAGTCGATGTAAGACAGGTTATTGCCTTTAACCATGATGTTGCGGGCCTGAAAGTCGCGATACATAAAAAAAGCGGAATCGGCTTCAAGCAACTGCTCTGCCAATGCGTTAAATTCATTTTCCAGCAGATTTTCATCAAAAATAATATTGTTGGTTTTAATAAAATAGTATTTAAAATAGTTTAAGTCCCACATTATGGAACGTTTGTCAAATCTGTCGGTTGGAAAAGAAACGGTTAAATCCAGTCCTTTAATACCCTCAACCTGGAACTTTACCAGGTCTTCAATTGCCTTGAGATAGAGCTGCTTAACTCTTTCGGAAAGGCCTTCCTGCAGCCGGATGTCGAGCAGGGTTTTTTCGCCGGCATCTTCTAAAATAAAATATTCAAACGTGCTGTTACGGGCAAGTAATGCGGGAACCGGTAATCCGATTTTTTTAAAGTGATGGGAAAAAGTGTAAAAAGCAGTGTTTTCCTTAACATCGGGGTTATACGAAGCTATCAGGGTTTCGCCGTTGTTGTAAGTGCATCGGAAATATAATCTTGCAGAGCCTGACGGAGGAAGTGGTGTAATGCTTAAAGGGGCAGGTTTTCCCATTTCTTTCAGGATGGAAGCTATTATTTTTTTATGATTTTTCACACTTTTTAATTTTTAGATTACAGGCCAACGCCTACGCCGATGCGCAACAGCGGATTTGAATAGGGCGAATACTGCGTATCGAGCACATTATACAAAATACCCACATGCAAAAAGGTGGGAACCATATGAAGATATCTACCGCCGCCGAGAAAAAGTCCCGGAACCCAGCGCCGGCTTTTTGTGCCGTCAACTAAATAATATTGAGTGCTCAGCTCTTCAAATTCAGCTTGCACAAACAAAAATTTAAACAGGTGATAGCGGGTAAATATGCTGGCGCCGAAATCGTTGTAAGCATAGGTGTATCCATAAGATTTATATTTGCTGTAGATGTATGTTATTCGTGTACCTGCATCCAATTGCGGCGTTATCCTGTATCCGATAATGGGCGACAGCTGAAAGTAGGCGCTGTTGGACGACCATCCGCCACCTATGTTACCGCCAATGTAAATTTTGCTTAACAGAGAGGGTTGTTTTTGAGGTTGTCCGTTGTGGTTTGTGGGGTTTTTTTCGCCTGTAGTATTTTTGTACTGTGCTTGTGTAGCCGCAAAGTTAAAAACTATGGCTGCGATGATTAATAATCTTATCTTCATGTGTTTGTAATTATATATACTTAATATTGTGATTTTTATGTTTTGTCATGATTTTCGGCTTCGCCATCGAAAATCCCGCCAAACCCCTCGAAAGCTTTCGGGGTTACCTCGGGTTAACACCCGAGGCTATAAATATTCCGCTCCTCCGGAGCTTATAATCATGCTTCTGTGTGGCGACTTGCCGCCATGGATGTTTCATGTGTTTATAATTTTGTATTTGATTGTTATTCATCATTTTTATCTATACAAACCGCTCGTCGTCTTTTGTCCGGTTAAGTTTGTGTACGTTTTGTCTAAGCCAACCGGTTTTTGTATCGGTTCTGATATCAAATTCGGGAACATAGGGTTTAATATCCAAAAGAGGAGTTCCGTCAATAATATCAACATCATTAATGTAGATTATGTTATTTTCAATTTTATCGATGCGTACAATCGAAATTCCAATAGGGTTTGGCCTGCCGGGTGCTCTTATGGAAAAAATTCCGTGTTCATTTTCATCCATAAAAGGCTTAACCATTAATGATGCTTTTTTTGCCAAATGGAAATGATAGATAAGGAAAATGTGTGAAAATTTATCTAAATCTTTTAACCCGGCGGCAAATTCGTCAAAAAGCTCAACCTTTCCTTTGTTGTTTACCGAGGCCGTGGGCTGAATAGGTGTCCCTTTGGGCCTTGTAAAAGCGCTGTGTATTATGCCTATCGGCTTGTATATTATTTTATTCATAACCATCCTTTTTCCCCTTGTCTGATTTTTGCCATTTATAAACTTAGCTTTTCCTGCTTGTCAGATTTATGTGTTTAATTATCTTGCTAAAAATACAATATTTTTCGTATTGATTCGTATTGATTTAAATATGTATTTTATCATTTTGTTAAAACCCTATCTTTGCGGCAATTTATCAAAAAGATATCCCGATAGAATAAACAAAATTAAAAATAATGAATATCACCTTACTGAAAAGGTTGCTCATTTTTTCTGCATTTTCGATAATCCTTGTTTGGATGTCATCCTGCAAGAAAGATATCTTAAATAATGATCCGTCGTTAAAGTTGACATTTTCGGCCGATTCGGTCATTTTCGACACGGTATTTACTACATTGGGGTCGGCAACCCGCAGGCTGATGGTGTACAATCCTTCCTCTTCAAAAATAAAAATTGCTTCCATTACCCTTGCCAACGGCTCCGGCTCCGATTTTAGAATTAATGTGGACGGACAGCCGGGAGCAACAGTTAACAATATTGAGCTGAACGGTGGCGACAGCCTTTTTATTTTTCTCAGGGTTACCATCGATCCAACCAACCAAAACAATCCTTTCGTGGTGGAAGACGACCTGCAATTTCTTACCAACGGAAACAGTCAGTCTGTTAAACTGGTAGCCTGGGGACAAAATGCCCATTACATTTTAGCCGATACATACACTACGGGGTTTCCTCCTTATAAAGTAGTGGTTGACAGCTTACAAACCGTACACTGGACAGCCGACAAACCCTATGTTATTTATGGTTATGCAGTAATTGATTCGTATGGTAAATTAATTATTGATGCCGGAACACACCTTTATTTTCACGACAAATCAGGCTTGCTGGCATATTCCGATGCCGTGTTAAAAGTGGAAGGCACGTTGGACAACCCTGTTCATTTTCAAGGCGACAGGTTAGAAAATGAATATAGCGAATTGCCCGGACAATGGGACAGAATATGGCTTATGGAAAGTCAGCCCGGCGAAGACCATGAAATTAGAAATGCCATCATCGAAAACGGTTTTATCGGCATACAGGCCGAAAGCTTTTTACATGTAACTACCAATAAACTCATCCTCGAAAACGTTATCATTCGCAACATGACCGGCATGGGTATTTTTTCAAGAATTTATAATATTTTAGGAGGAAATACGGTGGTAGCCAACTGCGGCGGGTATTGTATCGCCCTTACCGGAGGTGGGAATTACAATTTTATTCAGTCAACGGTGGCCAACTACTGGGAATATGGTGTACGAAAAACACCCGCTCTGTTTTTGAATAACTTTTTGCTCGATTCGCTGGAGAATCCTGTCCCCATTGCCATGCATTTCGACATGGGCAACAGCATTGTTTACGGCTACAACAACGATGAATTTGGAACCGAAATGACGGAAGGAGCCGACTCGGCATACCTTTTCGACCATGCTCTGTTAAAAACCTCGCGGGATGTTGGCAATACCGATTATTACAAATCTGTTGAAATAAACCAGGATCCGTTGTTTTTTAACAGCGAGGAAAACGATTATCGCTTAGATACTTTATCGCCCGCCATCGACAAAGGCAGCACCACTATTTCATCTCAAATACCAAACGATATTTTAGGCAATCCCCGCGGCAGCCTGCCCGATTTGGGAGCTTATGAGTTTGAATCCGGCCAGGGCAAAAAATAATCCTTATTATTGCAAAGTATTTCATGTAACAAACAATGATTATTGCCATAGGAGGTTCCAGCACGGCAGGCAAGTCAACCCTGGCTGCTAAAATTGGTGAAGTATATGACCACAAGAAAGTTAAAATCCTTTGTCAGGATTCCTATGTAAAACCCGAACCGGAGATTCCGTTAATCAAAAACCACATCGACTGGGAAACACCCGAGTCGATTGACTTTAAAAAATTTTACAAAGCCATTGTGCTGGCTTCGGAAAAATACGACATAGTAATTGCCGAAGGGCTGATGATTTATTATCATCGTCAAACCGTTGACCTGTTTAACAAAAGGCTTTTTGTAAAAATTGACAAGGAGACATTTTTTAAGCGAAAAGCGCGCGACTTTCGCTGGGGAAAAGAGCCCCAATGGTATATGGAACACATTTGGAACAGCTATTTAAAATATGGTACGGTACCTCCTGTTTTAAGCGATATATTTTACGTTGACGGCCGGCGGAGCATTGATATTTATTCGGTAATTAACTTTTTGGAGCGCTGAAATAGTAAAACTTTGTTAAACACCTCCTGCAATCGTTAAAATATTTTACTTTTGTTTTCGCTAAATATTGCAGCCAATGAAAAAACAGGTAACCATAAAAGATATTGCCCAGCAGTTGGGTTTTTCTGTTTCCACGGTGTCGAGAGCTTTAAAAGATCATCCCGACATTAGTGTAAAAACCCGTGAAGCAGTTAAACAACTTGCCGCGCTTTTAGGTTACCGGCCCAATCGCATTGCTTTAAACCTGAAAAACAGCAAAACAAATACCATCGGATTAATCATACCCGAAGTGGAACACTATTTCTTTTCCTCTATCATCAACGGTATTGAGGAGGTTGCCTATGAAAACAATTACTATGTTATGGTGTTTCAATCCAACGAATCCTACATGCGCGAGGTACTTAACTTACAGGCATTGGCCACCAACAGGGTAGATGGGGTATTGGCATCTTTTTCAAAAGAAACACACAACTTCTCACATTTTAAACAGTTAATTGATTACGAGATTCCTTTGGTATTTTTCGACAGGGTTGTAAACGACCTGCATGCCGACACCGTTGTTTCCGATGATTTTCACGGAGCATACATTGCCGTGGAACATCTGATTAAAAGAGGGTGTAAAAATATTGCTTTATACTCTTCACCTCGCCATCTGCTAATCTCCAAAGGAAGACACGACGGATACCGAAAGGCACTGGAAAACAACGGGCTTAAGTATAATACCGATTTAATTTATTCGTGCGATACCTATGAGGATGCTGTTAAAATTTCGAGAAGTATTTTAAAAAAACGAAATCGTCCCGACGCTGTTTTTGCCGTAAACGACATGACGGCCATTGGCGTGCTAAAGGTAGCCAAAGAACTGGGGATAAAAATTCCGGATGAATTGAAGATTGCCGGTTTTGAAAACAGCCGAAGCTCAAAAGTTGTTGATCCTGAACTAACTACTGTTGATCAGTTTGGGTTCGACCTTGGCAAAAAAGCAGCTTCTTTGTTGTTAAAACGAATTAATGAACAGGATTACAACTATAAGACTGAAAACATCACCATCAAGCCCAGATTAATTATCAGGGGCTCCACGTAACAGTGACAGCTATACTCAGATTTGGAAACAGAAAAATTTGTTGCTAAAATAACCGGTAATTATGCTTTTTGGCCGTTACGGTCGTATATTTTTGGCTTGAAATAAATAAATTTTATAACAACATACATTAAACCAAAACAGTTTATGAAACGAATTTTAATAATCGCCGGCCTGGCTCTTTTTATGGTTTCGTGCGGTAACCAACCGGAAAAAAAGAGTACAAATAAAGCCGTTAACAACACTGCTGCTACGGCTAAAAAAATAAAAGCCGATAATTTAAAACCCGGCGAAAAATATGTTGAAAGCTATGCCAACGGCCAGCCCCGGATTGTAAAAAAAATGGAGAGGTCGGGTAACAAGCTTGTTCCTGTTTATCAAACTGAATATTTTGAGAACGGCCAAATCAGTAAAGAGGGGCCTTATAAAAACGGCAAACGCAACGGTTTATGGAAAACCTATTATAAAACCGGCGAGTTGTGGAGTAAGATTTACTTTAAAAATGGTCTTTCCGACAGTGTTACCACGGCTTATTATACCAACGGAAAAATCAGGTATCAGGGTTTTTACACCAAAGGGCAGAAATCGGGAACCTGGAAAATTTTTAAGGAAGACGGAACCATAAAGGAATTAAAGCATTATGTATTGAAATAATGGTAAAAATATCTTTTGCAGCTCCAATGTTTATTTCAATATACACAGGCAGGTGGTCGCTGTAACCGCCATAATATTTTCCTGCTGATGTTCTGTTGGGACGGGGTTCACCTTTTTTAGGATGATAAAGCATCCAGTCGTGTTTAATAATTGTTTGTGCGGGAGAGGCAACCTGCATGCCGTTTTCGCCCGTAAGCAGCGGAGTGGAGACAATAATCTGGTCAAACATATCCCATCCTTTGTAATAAAGCGAGCCCTTTCCGTTTTTATAAGGAATAATGGCCAAATCGTAAAGCCGTTTTTCTTCCAAAGGCTTTTTGGGTTCCAGCACCTGAAGGCCGTCCACAAGACTATTATTGGTGGGATTGTCGTTTAAATCGCCCACAATAACAATATTTGCATTGGGATTGTCAGAAAAAATTTGCTGCGTAATGCTCCATAACTTTTCAGCGGTATATATTCTGAAAGGCTCGGTAACTTCTTGTCCGCCCCAGCGCGAAACCCAATGGTTTACAAACAGGTGTATTTCACTTCCGCCTTTTGTTTTTCCCAAAACATGCAGCACATCACGTGTGGCATGGCTGCTGTCTCCCGGAAAGTTCAATCTTATAAATTCGGTTTTAAGAGGCTTAAACTCGGCAGGCCGGTAAAGCAACGCCACATCAATACCTCTTTCATCGGGACTGTCCTTATGAATAATTTTATATCCGGCATTTTTTAAAAGGGGTTGTTTTAATAAATCTTCAATTACCTGACGATTTTCAACCTCGCTCAATCCGAAAGCCGAAGGAAAACCACCCGGCTTTATGGAGCTGATAACCTTGGCAAGGTTCGTTAGTTTGTGATTGTAGCGTTGGGTGTTCCACGGAATACGGCTTGTGGGCAGATGGTCTTCGTCTCTAACCTGAGGGTCGTTGATGGTGTCGAAAAGGTTTTCAACATTATAAAAGGCAACACTAAATTTATCTTCTTTTTTATCGGCACAGGCCGAAACAAGATAGATAAAAAATAGTGCTATGGCCGCAATATTAAAATATTTTTTCATCTTGATATTTTTTAATCTATTGATATTCTGCAATTTTACCCGGCACAACCATGGGGTGTTTCAAAGTAAAAAATCAAAATAAACAACCTGATAACAGGCTGGTAATTAACTGGGCAAAAGTAGTTATTTAAACCGTGAATATATTAAAACCGGGTTATTAATATTCATCCTACATTAATAGTGCTACAACGGGCCTTTTAATCGGTCGATGGTTCGGCGTTCTTTTTTGGTTGGCCGGCCTGCACCCCGGTCTCTTTTTTCCTGATTCAGTTGTTTCATCATCTCCAGCTTTTCAAACTCTTCCGCAGGAGTAAGGTCATCCATTAGGCCGGCAACAAGCTTAGCAGCCACCCTGTTTTTTGTAGCCACAAGAACTTTAACCGTGCGATGGATGTGGTTGTGGTTCAGCTCGATAACGTCACCGGTTTTTACCTCGCGCGAAGGTTTTGCATTAACACCCTCTATTTTTACCTTGCCTCCCTTACAGGCATCAGCAGCCTGCGTTCGGGTTTTGTACAAGCGGACTGCCCAAAGCCATTTATCGATGCGTACAGAGCCGGCCATTATTTTTTTCTGAAAAAGAGTTGAATGGGAACGCCGTGAAAATCGTATTCCTTACGTAGCTGATTTTCCAAAAATCGCTTATAATTTTCTTTTACATCCTCCGGTAGGTTACAGAAGAACACAAACTGAGGCGTTTGAGTTTTTAGCTGCATGGTGTATTTAATTTTAATATAGCGGCCACGCGAGCCCATGGGTGGCGGATTGTTTTCGATAAGAGGCAATAAAAAGTCGTTGAGTTTGGAAGTGGGAATCCGTGTGCTGCGTCGTTTATAAACTTCCAAAGCCATTTCGAGTACTTTAAAAATCCGTTGTTTTTCCTTTACCGAAGTAAATATTACGGGAACATCGGTAAAAGGGGCAAAACGTTCCTTTATTTGCGTTTCAAAAGTTAAATGGGTATTGGTTTCTTTTTTTACCAAATCCCATTTGTTAACCACTACCACTACCCCTTTTTTATTTTTAACTGCAAGATGAAAGATATTAACATCCTGTTTTTCAACACCGTTTTGAGCATCAATCATTACAATGCACACGTCGGAGCTTTCGATGGCACGGATGGATCGCAAGGTGGAATAAAACTCAATATTTTCATACACTTTTCCTTTTTTACGCAATCCCGCTGTATCCATCAGCATAAAGTCCATGCCATAAGCTTTATAGCGTGTGTTGATGGTGTCGCGGGTGGTGCCTGCAATGGGGGTAACAATATTTCGCTCATCACCCAACAGGGTGTTCACCAACGATGATTTGCCAACATTAGGACGTCCCACTACTGCAAAATGCGGCAGCTCCGGCTCTTCATTTTCTTCATCATCCCGGTGGAAGACTTTAACCACTTCATCCAGCAAATCGCCGGTACCACTTCCGGTGGCAGCCGATACCGGAAATACTTCGCCCAATCCCAAAGCATAAAACTCACCTACAATGTCCGACAGGTTGGGTGTATCCACTTTATTAGCCGCCAAAAAAACTTTTTTCTTTGCTTTGCGCAAAAGGTCAGCTACATCCTGATCCAACGGACTTACCCCTTCGCGGGCATCCACAACAAAAACTATGGCATCGGCTTCGTCGATGGCAAACATCACCTGTTTACCAATTTCTTTTTCAAAAGTGTCGTCGGAGCCTTCAACATAGCCGCCTGTATCAATCACCGAAAACTCATATCCGTTCCAGTCGCTGTCACCGTAAATCCTGTCGCGCGTTACACCACTAACCGACTCAACAATAGCTTTTTTAGATTGTATAAGACGGTTAAACAGTGTTGATTTTCCAACGTTAGGACGGCCAACAATGGCTAATATATTTTTCATATAAAATTCTTTTAAATTTTTTTCAGCAAGGTTCAAAAAAGTAATAATACAATGGCTGCTGAAATTTTTTTGCAAAGATACTCAAGTTTTTGAGTAACAATTTACCTTTTTTTGCCGGTAAACAAAAGTGTGCTTTTTATTAGGAACTTTATTTGTATGTGATTTGATGCCGGAATTTGTGCAGTTGTTTAAGTTTACCCCTGGCCATAACCAAACCGGTTAAGTGTTTGGTCGCTGTCGCGCCAGTCTTTGTTGACTTTTACGCGCAACTCCAAAAAAACCTTTTTATCGATAAATTTTTCAATATCCTCACGTGCCTGTGTTCCCACCCGTTTAATTCGTTCGCCTCTATGGCCTAAAACAATACCTTTTTGCGATTCGCGAATTACATAAATATAGGCATAGATGCGCACCAAATTATCCTCTTCTTTGTACTCTTCAACAGCTACTTCGGTGGAATAGGGGACTTCCTTTTTGTAGTTAAGAAATATTTTTTCTCTGATAATTTCCGAAACAAAAAATCTCATTGACTTATCGGTAAGTTCATCTTTTGGAAAATAGGGCTGTCCCTGAGGAAGTAAATCCAAAATGGTGTCGAACACTTTTTCAACATTAAACTTCAGCAATGCAGATACCGGAATAACTTCAGCCGCCGGAATTTTTTCGTGCCAGTAGGCCATTTCCTGTGTAATACGTTCCTGATCGGAAAGGTCTATTTTGTTTATTAGCAGAATAACAGGTACTGACGAATGAATAATTTTTTGAATAATTTCATTTTCTTCAAATTTCATCCCCACCTCGGTCATCAAAAGTATAATATCGGCATCAATCAGTGCCGATTCTACAAATTTGTTCATGTATTCATGCATTTTATAGGCCGGATTTCTGACGATACCGGGTGTGTCGGAATAAACAATTTGAAAATTGTTGCCATTAACAATTCCCATTATCCGGTGACGGGTTGTTTGGGCTTTGGAGGTAATTATCGATAACTTCTCGCCAACCAGCGCGTTCATGAGTGTTGACTTCCCCACATTGGGATATCCTATTATATTTACGAAACCTGCTTTATGCATAAAAAATATTTTTTCGGAAAAACTTGTTTTGCAAAGAAACAAAATATATTTTTGCACTCCCAATTAAAACAATATTGCGGGGTGGAGCAGTGGTAGCTCGTCGGGCTCATAACCCGAAGGTCGTAGGTTCGAGTCCTGCCCCCGCTACTAAAAATTAAACCGGTGAGAAATCATCGGTTTTTTTGTTAATCGCAAATATTATGTTTACAGTTTACGTTTTATACTCAGCTAAATACAAAAAGACTTATGTAGGATATTCTTCTAACTTGGAGGAGCGGCTTAAGTCGCACAACGAATTAGGCAAAAAAGGTTGGACAATAAAATACCGGCCATGGAGCATTCTTTATACGGAACAGTTTGCAGAAAAAAAAGATGCTTTACTTCGTGAAAAAGAATTGAAAACCGGAAAAGGCAGAGATTTTATAAAGACTTTGCTGCCGTAAATCTTTTAGAGCTCATATCCGCCGCGGCGGACGTAGGTTCGAGTCCTGCCCCCGCTACTAAAAATTAAGGACTGTCAGAAATGGCGGTCTTTTTTTTACAATAACCGGAAAAGGCAGAGATTTTATAAAGACTTTGCTGTCGTAAATCTTTTAGAGCTCATATCCGCCGCGGCGGACGTAGGTTCGAGTCCTGCCCCCGCTACTAAAAATTAAACCGGTGAGAAATCATCGGTTTTTTTGTTAATCGCAAATATTATGTTTACAGTTTACGTTTTATACTCAGCTAAATACAAAAAGACTTATGTAGGATATTCTTCTAACTTGGAGGAGCGGCTTAAGTCGCACAACGAATTAGGCAAAAAAGGTTGGACAATAAAATACCGGCCATGGAGCATTCTTTATACGGAACAGTTTGCAGAAAAAAAAGATGCTTTACTTCGTGAAAAAGAATTGAAAACCGGAAAAGGCAGAGATTTTATAAAGACTTTGCTGCCGTAAATCTTTTAGAGCTCATATCCGCCGCGGCGGACGTAGGTTCGAGTCCTGCC
>CAYVWX010000015.1:0-21654 GCA_964455635.1 uncultured Lentimicrobiaceae bacterium
GGGCCGCCCTGAAAGGGCAGGCTATTTCAAACAAAGGCAACGCCTTTGTACTTTTACCTAAAACCAAACATGCGCCCTGAAAGGGCAGCATAAAAATCGAAGCTTTCATATAATCATGCTGCTGTGTGCTAACCTGCCGCCATGGATGTTTCATGTACTAAAAAATTTTTCTCAAAAGTAATAGAAATCTGTCAAAACTAACCATAAAGTTTATCGGAACCTGTTTTTAAATATCGCGTAACCGCCAGCCACGTAGAAACCGATGAAATGGTAATGCCCAAAACAATTACCGAAAGATAGAGAATAAGCATGGTAAAACGGTCTTCCAGCAGCTGCAGTTCGGGTATGTTGCTTTTTAGCAGCGTAGTAACGCCGCCAAGCAATAACAAAGCCAGCAAAGCGCTTAAAGCACCGTGTAAAACAGCCCGTTGTACAAAAGGCCTGCGGATAAAAGCATTGGTGGCACCCACAAGCTGCATGCTTTTAATAATATGACGTTTGGCAAAAACAGCCAGCCGGATGGTGTTGTTAATTAATGCAACGGAAATAACAATCAGCACTAAACTTATGGCGAGCAAAATAAACCCGATGCGCCCAATGTTTTTATTGATTACATCAACCAACGACTTATGATAGTAAACCTCTTTAACAATACTGTTTTTAAGCACGTTTTTTTCTATGATTTTTAAGCTGTCGGGACTGGCCCAGTCAGCATTAAACCGCACCTCCAACGAAGGCAACAACGGATTGTTTTCTTCACCCAAAAAACTGATAAAATCGTTTCCAAGGGTTTTTTTTAATCGATCGGCAGCTTCATCTTTGGTAATATATTCGGTTGACTTAACATAGTTACGGGCGTCGAGCATTTTTTGAAGTCTGAAAATATCAGCATCTTTTACCCCTTTTTTTATAACAATTTCAAATCCGATGTTTTCTTTTATATAGCGAGAAAGCGAGCGTGCCTGCAGCAGTATAAGTCCCAGAAAACCAAGCGTAAACAATACCAGTGTAATACTTATTATGGTTGTTACGTAAGAGGCCCCAACCTGTCGTTTGGTTTGTTTTCTGTTATTGATACCTGACACGATTTTATGTGTTAATAAATGTTTTCGGCTTTTGTTTTATGCTCTATACTGTGGTAATCGATGTTGTAATTTTTAAACAAATCGAAGCTTAACGAAAAATAGATAATATTGGCTTTCATGCCGGCATAAGGTTTGGTGATGTTGCCATCGGTAACCTGCTCAAAATCTTCGTTAAAAAAGTTGGTGAAATAATATTTTACTTTAAGGTTTAACCCGTAAGGAAACTGAATTCCCGCAAATGCCGTGTTGTATAAAACAGGGGTTCGTTTCGAAAACCAACCGGTAATTTTATTGTCTTGTTTTGAGCCGTCAACAAAGGTTTTTTCTTTGTAATGAAAGGGAAATTCAATTTCGTATCCTCCGTAAACAAAAAATTTGTCAAGGTTTCCAATTTTAATACCTACCGGAATTCCAAAGTTATAGCTGCGGTATTTTTTTTTGTATGCGGTGTTGTTAACATCCGGTTTTCCATCAATATAACCCACGTTTCTGATGGCTGCACCCAAAATAAATCCGGCATATTTGGAAAAATCGTAATTACCATAAAATTGGGCATTAAAAACCGGCGACCAACGCATTATGTTGTTACCGTCGCTTCCGTTGTTGTCGATGGTGGCAAACGAAAAAATCATTTCACCTCCCGAGGTTGTATAAAATTTTTGTGCATTTACCGAACTGAATAAGCCCAGTACCCCAATCAACAGTAAAAACGTTATTTTTTTCATAAAAAAAGATATAAAAATGGCTGTAACAAAAGTACTAAAAGCCTTTTAGTTACAGCCGTTATTAAAAAATTATTTTTGAATATGAACATCCATTTGCGGAAACGGAATGTTAATACCCTCTTTGTTAAATACTTTGTAAACTTGTTCGTTAAAATCGAAAAATACGTCCCAGTAATCGGCGGCATTAACCCAGGCTCTAACGGTTAAGTTTACCGAGCTGTCGGCCAAAGCACCTAAAGCAACAAAAGGTTCCGGATCGGCCAGTACGCGTTTGTCGGCTTTTAAAATTCCGAGCACCAGTTCTCTGGCTTTGTCGTAGTCGTCGCCGTAACCAAATCCAACTGTCCAGTCAACACGCCGTTTAGATTCGGTACTAAAGTTTGTTAACGAACCGGTTGACAAACCTCCATTGGGTATAATGATGGTTTTGTTGTCGGGGGTAGTTAAAATGGTTACAAAAATTTGAATCTCTTTAACAACACCCATATAACCCTGAGCATCGATAAAGTCGCCAACTTTGAAGGGTTTAAAAATTAAAATCATTACGCCACCGGCAAAGTTTTGCAACGTACCCGACAGCGCCATGCCGATAGCCAGACCGGCGGCACCGAGGATGGCAATAAAGGAGGTCATTTCTATTCCCATCATGCCCAGCACAACAATAAAAACCAAGGTTTTAAACAGTATGCTTACCATACTCATTATAAATCCCTGTAATGAAGGGTCGTAATTTTTGGCTTTTAGAAGCCTTCCCAACTGATTGGTAATCAGTTTAGCAATCCACAGACCGATGATAAGTACAACAATGGCGCCAATTAGTTTTAAGCCATAATCCGTAACAATCGGTTGAATTTCATTAATCATTTTAGACATATCAAAATCCATAGTAAATAAATTAAAGTTGTTAATAATAAAAGAATTATGGTGGCAAAGATAGCCAAATATCTTAAATGATAAATCCCGTCAGGTAATCCCTTAAATCCGCAAGGATTTTTATTAGTGTAACAAAATAAGATGGTTAGGCATAATATTTTTCACTTATTTTAATGAGATGAAATCCGTGTAAATCCGTGTAATTCGCGGACAAAGAGAATCCGCTTGCGGATTTAGGGTAATCAGGTGCCAAGACAAATTCCCAATCCCAAGGCTGTTTTTACCAGTGCGTTATCCATGGTAACGAGGTTTGGTTTTGAAATGGCTTCACTTAAGGGAACAGCCAAAAACTCAGGATGACGATAGGCCACCATTTTACCAAATTCGTTGTTTAGCACCATCTCGAAAGCTTTTACACCAAACTGTGCCGACAGCACACGGTCGTAAGCTACCGGAACCCCTCCGCGCTGCAAATGTCCCAGTACGGTTTCGCGCATTTCGGGTTCAAACCCAATTTCTTTAAGGTCATTCATTAATTTACGGGCAATACCTCCGAGCATGCGGTTTTCGTAACCCGGTTCTTTGGGTTGCTCAAATACAGGCATGCCACCTTTTGGGAAAGCTCCTTCGGCAACCACTACCACGGCAAAGCCCCTGTCGTGATGAAAACGTTTTTCAAGTGCTTCTTTAACTTTGTTAATATCGTAAGGAATTTCAGGAATCAGGCACACTTCGGCACCACCGGCCACAGCTGCATTTAAAGCTATCCATCCCGCATCGCGGCCCATCACTTCCAGAAAAAACACACGGTTATGACTGGCGGCTGTGGTTACCAGCTTATCAACGGCCTCGGTGGCCACCTGAACAGCTGTTTGAAAGCCAAAAGTAGAATCGGTAGAGCTTAAATCGTTGTCAATGGTTTTGGGTACGCCAATAATATTTAATCC
The DNA here is from genome assembly GCA_964455635.1 of uncultured Lentimicrobiaceae bacterium. Lineage (GTDB taxonomy): Bacteria > Bacteroidota > Bacteroidia > Bacteroidales > F082 > B16-G9. The sequence goes on from CAYVWX010000015.1 coordinate 3,631, forward strand.
TTTTTGATAAAGTTTGTTCGAGATGCGTTGTGAACCGTCGCCACCAATATTAATTACGGCATCAATGTTCAGGTATTGTAATTTTCTGATCATCTCGTCGGAACGGTCAACGGTAGTCCAGCTCCCATCGTTGTTTTTAACAGGCCAGGCAAAAGGGCCTCCTTTGTTGGTTGTTTCAATAATTGTACCTCCCTGAAAGTGAATTCCGGAAACAGCTTTGTTGTCCAACGGAACTATTTCGGTGGGCTCCCATAATATTCCGTTAAATGCCTGAATGCTACCAAGTACTTCCCAATCTTTTTCCTGCGAGGCGCGGTGAACCACCGCTCTGATAACGGCGTTCAAACCCGGGCAATCGCCACCACCGGTAGCTATTAATAAACGTTTCATAATTTTTACATTTTTAATTCAGATGCCAAAAATAGTTGAATTATTATTGCTTGTGTTAACTTCCGGCAAAAGATTGGCTTTAACATACCCCGTTCTTTTTAAAACTATTTACAATCCTTTATGCAAACGTTTGTACATTTTTGTACTACTTTTGTGTACCGGTAATTCCAATTAATTTTTATTAAAGTTAATTTGTAGCTTTTCTGCTAACGATTTCAGCTGCAATGTTATAGGGTTTAATAATAACAGAAATTCCGGTTTAAGAACAAAAGGCCGGCCGATAAAATATGTACAAAAAAGATTATTCATCACGAAAATATGTTGTCATTGTCATTTTTTCAATGATTCTGATTTTGTATATTGTTAAGCTGTTTTATCTTCAGGTTGTTGAAAATAAGTATTCAACATCGGCAAATAATCTGGTAATACGTACTGTTACCGAATACCCCATGCGAGGGCTTATTTACGACAGAAACGGTAAGCTTATTGTTTACAACGATGCCGTTTACGATTTAATGGTTATTCCGCGCCAGATAAAAAATCTTGACACAAACGAATTTTGCTCTCTGTTAAATATTGATACTGTTTTTTTTAAGAAGAGGTTGAAAAAAGCCATCCGGTACTCAAGGTATAAACCTTCGGTATTTATTAAGCAGTTGTCGAAAGATGAATATGCCAAAATTGAAGATAAGATGTACAAATACAAAGGTTTTTTTGTACAACGAAGGGCACTTCGAAAATATACGGCTCACATTGCAGGTCATCTACTGGGCAGCGTAGGTGAGGTTAACCGACGCGACCTAAAGCGCGACAGCTATTATCGACAGGGCGATTACATAGGTAAATCGGGTATTGAGCGGTTTTACGAGAAATTGTTGCGGGGAACCAAAGGAACTACCATGATTCAGGTTGATGTACATAACCGCAACAAAGGAAGCTATCAAAACGGAAAATATGATACGCTGGCCATTGCGGGAAAAAATTTAACCCTTAGTATTGATGCCGGTTTACAGGCTTACGGCGAAGAGTTGATGCAAAATAAAGTGGGTAGTATTGTCATCATCGAACCTGCATCGGGAGATATTTTGGCCATGGTAAGCAGTCCCGGTTTCGACCTTAGTTTATTAATAGGCAGGGCACGATCGAAAAATTACACATTTTTGCGCAACGATTCGTTAAAACCATTAATGAACCGTGCTGTAATGGGAGCCTATCCGCCCGGTTCAACGTTTAAAATGATAAATGCACTGATAGCTTTACAAGAGCATGCCATTACTCCCAACACAACGTTTACCTGTCAGGGGCCTTTGTCTGTTCCCATTAAGTGTACCCATAATCATAAAACCCCTTTAAAACTTAACGAAGCCATTAAACAATCGTGTAACTCCTATTTTTGGAAAACATTTAACAGTTTGTTAAATAAACCATCGTTGGGAGGCGTACACAAAGCTTACGAAAAATGGTATCACGAAGTGAAGAGTTTTGGTTTTGGACAAAAGTTTAATACCGATATCCCTTTTGAACTTAAAGGCAACATACCCTCGAAATCCTATTATGATAAGGTATATCGCGGCAGCTGGAATGCATTGACGGTACGCTCTTTGTCTATCGGTCAGGGTGAAATACTGGTTACCCCTATTCAGCTGGCTAATCTGGCAGCAATAATAGCCAATAAAGGGTTTTATTACCCGCCGCACTTTTTAAAACAGGCAGTAGGTGAAGACAGTATAATGGCTCAGTATAAAACAAAAATAAACACAGCCGTAAATCCAAAATATTTTAAGGTGGTACAGCATGCTATGCGCGATGTGTTTGCCATGGAACACGGAACGGCACATTATTACGAGGTGGACAGTTTGCAACAGTGCGGAAAGACGGGAACTGTTCAAAACCCGCATGGCGAAGACCATTCGTTGTTTATTGCCTTTGCACCATTAAACAAACCGAAAATAGCCGTCTCGGTGGTGGTTGAAAACGGTGGTTACGGTTCGCGTTGGGCAGCACCAATTGCAAGCCTGTTAATTGAAAAGTATTTAACGGGAAGCGTAAAACGCAAAAAACTTGAAAAAAGAATGATTAACGGTGATTTAATTCATACGAAAAAGAAAAAGTGAGAAAAAGAGATAATATAATTGCAAACACCGACTGGATTACCGTAGGGTTGTACCTGTTGCTGGTAATAGCAGGATGGTTTACCATTTATTCGGCATCATTCGACAACCCTGATGTGTCGATGTTCGACCTGTCGGAGCGATTTGGTAAACAGGCTTTGTGGATTGGGCTGGCACTGGGTTTAGCCTTTGTTATTATGATTATTGATGCTAAGTTTTTTTCGGCTTTTGCCTGGTGGATTTACTTTTTTGTTGTTTTTATTTTAATAGGTGTATTGCTGTTTGGTAAAACGGTAGCCGGATCCAAATCGTGGTTTCAAATAGGAAGTTTTGCCATACAACCTGCCGAATTTGCCAAATTTGCCACCGCCCTTGCGTTGGCAAAATATCTTGGAAAACTGAATGTTAACATAGGGTTGCTAAAAACCAAACTGGTGGCTCTTACCATTATTATGTTTCCGGCTCTGCTCATCCTGCTTCAAAACGATACCGGTTCGGCATTGGTTTATTTTTCATTTGTTTTGGTGCTTTATCGCGAAGGGTTTTCAGGTATTTTTATTGTTATAGGATTGGTTACCGCCGTGCTTTTTGTGTTAACCTTATTAGTTGGAAAACTGTATTTAATATCGGCGTTGGCCCTGTTGGCTCTGCTGGTAATTTGGGCTTTTAAAAAAGCACGCAAAAATTATAAAACCATTTTGTTGTTGTTTGTGGTATCGTCCATATTTGTGTTTTCGGTACATTTTGCTTTTGAAGAGGTTTTACAACCTCACCAGCGGAACCGCATTAAAATATTGTTGGGAATGATGCACGACCCTCACGGAGTAGGCTACAATGTTAACCAGTCGAAAATTGCCATCGGGTCGGGCGGGTTATCCGGTAAAGGTTTTAAACAGGGAATGCTGACACGGTATCATTTTGTGCCGGAGCAAAGTACCGATTTTATTTTTTGTACGGTGGGCGAAGAGAGAGGTTTTATAGGAAGCTCCATTCTTTTATTGCTGTTTTGGACGCTTCTGGTGAGATTGATTTTTTTGGCGGAACGACAGCGCTCCGCCTTTAGCCGTATATATGGTTACGGGGTAGCTTCGGTGCTCTTTTTTCATATTGCGGTTAATGTGGGCATGACCATAGGGCTGATGCCGGTGGTGGGTATTCCGTTGCCGTTTTTTAGTTACGGAGGCTCGTCGTTGTGGGCTTTTACCATCCTGCTTTTTATCTTTATAAAACAAGATGCCAACCGGCGGAATGTGTTGTAATGGATTTATGGAAGACAGTAAATCTTAGCATTTCCCAAGAATTGGGAATGTTTTTGAATAACCGAATAGCAATATTGTTTGTTTTGCTTGTGCGCAATAAAAACCGACAAGGCGCTAACACCACCAACCGGGCAAAATATCTTATCCTTATTCTTTCCTGTAAATATCCAATTTATCTTTTGGGCGTAAGGTTTCGTACCAGTTAAAACCTTTTAGTTTTTTTCCTTTGGCCGGGAATTTTTCAGGAGGAAAGGTGGTTTCTTTGGCATCTTCGTTATAGCTTACTGTTTTTACTTTGCCGTTTTGCAACCGTATTTCCATGGTGCTTGACTCGGCTTTGTTAATGCCAATCAAATAATTGTTGTCATCTCTGAGATAAAATATGGTTTGGGCATTTCCGTCAACAACAATGCTTTTAAGTTTGTTGCCCGAAAAGTAGCCAACCATATCGCGTCCTTTAATCTGGTTAAACGAATCGGTCGTATCCTGCATCACAATAAAGGCCGTGTTATACATAATTAACGAATCGGGCTGGTTGTTTACAATGGCAATATTCATCGAGTCGGCGGTAAGCTGGTTTTTTTCCGACCACAAAACAGGCTCGTAATACAGCCTGATGGTAGAATCTTCCATGCTGTAGGCCAGCGAATCGCATTTACCCTGCATATCTTTTTTAAAAAACCGCACGTTATAATAGGCAAGCATTTTTTTGGTTTTTTGATTTTTATCAAAAAACAGCCACAATGTATCGGCACTAATGTATAGCGAGTCGCCTGACGGGTCGTACGAAATGGCTGTGGCACTGTCGGTAACATAAGCCATTCCACGGGTTTTCCACATTTCGCCAATGGTACCTCTGATTAATACACGCATGGAGGTATCTAAAATCTGAACCCTTCCGTAAGCATGGCCAATGTTGTTTTTACTGTCGAACATAATGCTGTCGGACGATAAAAACTGGTCGTTTTGATTGATGGTGGGATTTTTAACCAGTTTGGAAAGGTCGTTTTTGGTGTCGTACCAGCCATCTTCGCAATAGAGCGTTCCCTCTTTGCCACGAATAACCGTCGGCCCTTTAAAATAGGCTGTTTCGTTAACGGTATTATAAATTAAAGTATCGGAATAGGTTTCCTGATCGGGGTTTACCAACACCACATCTTTTTTAAAATAAAAGATTTTTGTACCGGTTACGTAATATCCTTCTTTGCTGGTGAGCGTATTTTTATTGTCAACAATTTTACCGTTGTTGTAATAATACCCGATATTGGTTTTTCGGTCGAAAAGAAGGTGCTTTGTGGTTAATACCGTGTTTTTATCCACCAGTTTAACTTTTCCGAAAAGCTCGGCCATTTTTGTGCTTCCGGTATAATATAAACTGTCGCTAAACAGTTCAATGGTGTCGTTAATAATAATGTGTACCCTGTTAAAGGCATTAAAGTTTTTCGATTTTTTATTTAACAACGCACTGTCGCAATAAAAAATAGTGTTTTCGTGACGCAGTTTAACGTGGCCGGTAAGGCTTTCAATATTTTTACCCAGTTTTTTTTCATCATACGACTGTACGTCGGCGTGTTCCACATACACCTTTGTTTTTTTCTTTTTAGGTTGGCCAAAGGCCGAAAAGCTGACAAGCAGCAATAAAACCGGAATCCAATATTTGAAAATTTTATTCAACGATAACTAAATTTTTATGCTGCAAAAGTAACGAAAAGAGCGGTGTAAAATTATTTGATTTTTCATCGTGGCAAAGGGCTATTTTTTCCTACATTTGGGCTTTTTGAAAAATACATGTAATTTATAACCTTATGCAGTTTGACCCCAAACGCAATTACGAAGATAGCCGCAAAAAAACCGGCTATGTTGCCCGCAAAAGTGCCACACGCGATGTTTACAAAAAATATGGTTTTATGTCGGGGTTGGAAGTTCATCAGCAACTTCTTACCAAAGAAAAGTTGTTTTGTCATTGTCCTGCCGGCATTTATAATAAAGATGATGATTTTGATGCAGAGTTAATTCGTCATATGCGTCCCACACTCAGCGAGTTGGGCGAATACGACGGCACGGCGTTAATGGAATTTAAAACCCGCAAAGAGATTGTTTACCGTATTAACAATCAAAATGCCTGCACATACGACATTGACGATACACCGCCGTTTCCCATTAACAAAGAGGCACTTGAAATAGCCCTGGAAATATCGTTGCTTTCAGAATTAAACATTGTGGGCGAAGTACACATCACCCGCAAACAGTATCTCGACGGCAGCATTCCTGCCGGATTTCAGCGAACGGCCATTTTGGGTGTGGAAGGGGAACTTCAGTTACCACATAAAACCATAAGACTCATCCAGTTAAGTATTGAAGAAGACTCTTGTCGCGAGGTGTCGGACATTGGACACCGGCGAATTTACAAAACCGACAGGCTGGGCATGCCGCTGATTGAAACGGTAACGTATCCCGATTGTGTTACTCCCGACGAGGTTAAGGAAACCTGCGATTACATCCGGTTTTTAAACCGAAGTACCGGAAAAGTACGAACGGGTGTGGGTGCCGGCAGACAAGATGTAAATGTTAGTTGTAAAGGGGGAACGCGTGTTGAAATTAAAGGGGTTGCTCACACTAAATGGATTCCCGAATTAACTCACAACGAAATGTTCAGGCAGTGGGCTTTGCTGCAGATAAAAGCGCTCTTGAACAAAAAAGTAAAAGATACTGCAAAATGGAAAATCAATACCGTTGAAGTTGTTTGGGACAGTATTCATAAAAAAGATCCGTTACCAACCGAACATAGGGTTGTGGCCATTAACCTGCCCGGTTTTAAAGGGGTGTTGTCGCACTTTACACAGCCCGGTAAAATGTTTGCCAACGAGCTGTCCGACCGGTTAAAAGTTATAGCCTGTCTGGAAAAACCCAACCTTATCCATTCGGAAGAGTTTGAGCCTTTTATTGACGAGGCCACGTGGAATAAAATAAAAACAAAACTCAAAGCAAAAAACAATGATGCCCAGGTAATTATTTGGGGCAGCGATGCCGATATTCCAACAGCTATTGAAACCATCGAAGAACGTTGTAAAATGGCTTTTGAAGGTGTTCCGCCCGAAACCCGGAAGTCGCTGGCAGACGGAACAACAATTTTTGAACGGGTACTTCCCGGTGCCGACCGTATGTATCCCGATACCGATTCGGCTCCCATCCCTCTGCAAAACGATTTCATCAAGCGGTTGTCACAAAACCTGCCGTCGCACATTATCGAACGTTATAAGCAGTTAAAAAAATGGGGTGTGCCCGAAGACACTTATACCTACATTTTTTCAAAAAACCTTTTCCCGCTTATGGAGCGAATAATTAATGAGTTACAGGTGTCACCAAGGTTTTTGGGTAACTTTTTAGGCCATCGGGTTAAATTTTTAACAGGACACTATAAAACCGCCGGAGCATTTAAATTTTCGGTGCTGTATCCCATGTTCAAATTTTTAAAAGAAGCGGAGTTGCGTGAGGAGTTGGCGCTGCGCATGATACCCGAATTGATTCAACATCCTAAAATGGAATTTGAATCGGTACTCAATACCATTAAGTTTAAGCGTTACACGGCTGAAGAAATTATCAATAAAATACCAATCCTCAGCGATAAATTTGCCCGGGGAAAACAATTGATTGTTGAAACCGATTTAGTAAATTATGTGATGGGGCAACTGAGGAACATGGCGCTCGGAAATATGGATATGAAAGCGTTGAGTGATGAAATAACCGGATCACGATTATCAGATTAATGAACAAGCCACAACAAATTATCGAAACAGAACTTCACAGTTATTTTGAACAGTTAAAACCTTTGCTGCTCGAAAAAACAGCGCTGTTGCAACAAAACAACCTGACCGTTGAAAAAAAGGTTTCCATTAACCTGGAATTTATTAAAAAAGCCGTGTTGCTTTTTATACCGGTGTTAAAAAGTTTTATCACAAGTCCCGTTAAAACAGCTGCAAAAACAGCCTCGAAAGAGCTGAAAATATTTGGTTCGCTGGGAATGGTTTCGGTGGTATTACTCATCTTTTTTATTATCGGATGGTTTACCCTTTCGGTACTTGTAGGGGCATGGTTTTACGATCATGGTAACAGTTTAACCCTGTCGGTTCTCTACTCGTTAATTTTTCAGCTTATCTCGTTTCTGATGGTGTCATCGGCAGGTTATTTTTTTCTTTCAAAAAGTGCCGTTATTTCTTTTATAGGCCTTTTTAAGAAAAAGAAAAAAGCAATTGAAAATCAATTTGAAAACAACAAAAACAATGAATAACGATATTTTTCAGGGATATAAAGGCGATGCTTTAAAAATTTTACAAAAGTATAAAGTACGTGTATGGGGTGCTGCTGTTATTGACACCACAAGGGGTACTTTTGAAGGAACCGTGTTGCCACGGGCCGAAAACGACGACGACCAACATATTGTTATTAAAATTATTACCGGCTACAACATTGGCATTGATGTTACCACCATCAAAACCATGAAAGAAACGGGGTATAAAAAAGCCAACTACAAAATTCCCGAAAAAGAATTTCCCGTTACAAAGGGGCTTCCCAAAGTAAAACTTTTTGGAACAGGAGGCACCATTGCTTCGCGATTAGATTACCGTACCGGTGCCGTTATTCCCGCTTTTTCGCCCGGAGAACTTTATGGTGCCGTTCCCGAGTTGGCTGACATTTGTAATCTGGAGACCGAAAAAGTGTTTGCCGTATTTAGCGAAAACATGGGTGGAAAGCAGTACGTTTCGCTTGCCAAAGTCATTGGTAAAGAAATTGAAAAAGGGGTAGATGGAATTGTTATCGGCCACGGTACCGACACCCTTCATCACACAGGGGCGGCCTTAACATTTATGTGTCAAAATCTTCCTGTTCCGGTGGTGCTGGTGGGTTCGCAGCGTTCGTCTGACCGGCCGAGTTCCGATGCTGCACTCAACCTGATGCATGCCATGAAAGCAGCCGGACATTCCGATATAGCCGAAGTAATGGTGTGTATGTTCGGGCCCACTTCCGACGAGTACGGGCTGCTGCACAAAGGTACGCGAGTGCGTAAAATGCACTCTTCATATCGCTCTACTTTCCGTACCATTGGCGACACACCACTTGCCATGATTAGCCGTAAAGAAATTACGCCCATAAAAAAACAATACAATCATCGCCGAAAAGATAAAAAGGTTAAAATTCTTCCCTATTTCAGCGATGAGGTTACCATGCTCTATTATTCGCCGGGCATGAAACCCGATGTGCTCGATGCCATGGTGGAGGCGGGATATAAAGGAATTATTTTTGTGGGAACCGGCCTTGGCCATGTAAACAAAGAGCTGTATCCTGCCATTGAACGTGCTCATGCCAAAGGAGTTCATATGTTTATGACCCTGCAAACCATTTGGGGATATGTTCAGATGTTTGTGTACGATACCGGTCGCGATATGATGGCAAAAGGTATAATTCCTGCCGGCAATATGCTGCCCGAAGTTGCCTGGGTTAAACTTTCGTGGATATTAGGTCAGACCAACAATCCTGAAAAAGTAAAAGAGATGATGCTTACCCCTGTAAACGATGAAATTACCCTGCGTGAACCTTACAACGGATATCTTGTTTATCAGGGTGGCGTTCCCGAAGTGGAAGCGTTTATTAAAAAAGTACATAAATAGTGCCCTTTAACCGGTTGATTGTTCTGTGAATTAGGTTGAAGTTGTTAAACCCTAATAAAATATTCCCTGTGTAAGTATTGGAAAATCAGCACTATTTTAGTTTATTAACTTTAACCAACTTTATTCTAAACAATCTTATACAACAACATTGATGCCCGGAAACTCTCTATTTGAATTTTTATCCGGCAATTATTTTAATTCCAATCTAAATTGCAATCTCCTTTCCACTTTACCACAAACATTATTTTTAAATATCCCCGATTTTCCATATCATTGCATACGCTCAAAAATTAACGGGCAGATGTATAACTAAAAACAGTTTTAAATTGATTACATTAAAGACCAAAATCGACTTGCAGTCGGATGAGTTTAAAAACAACAAAAAGGAGTTTACAAAACTGCTTGACGAATACAGACAAATTTTAAAAGACACCACACGGGGCGGTTCCGAACGGTCGGTACAAAAGCATAAAGAGCGCGGCAAACTGCTTGCCCGCGAAAGGATAAACCTGCTTATCGACCCCAACACACCTTTTATGGAGTTGTCGCCCATGGCAGCTTACAACCAATACAACAACGATTTTCCGTCGGCGGGAATTGTAACGGGAGTAGGGGTGATACACGGACGCGAAACGGTAATTATTGCCAACGATGCCACCGTAAAAGGTGGTACCTACATGCAGTTTACCATTAAAAAGCATCTGCGAGCGCAAGAGATAGCCATGGAAAACCATCTGCCCTGCGTTTATATGGTTGACTCCGGCGGAGCCTTTTTGCCGGAACAGGATTTGGTTTTTCCCGACAAAAATCATTTCGGAAGATTTTTCTACAATCAGGCTAAAATGTCAGCCGAAGGCATTCCGCAAATATCCATTGTAATGGGTTCGTGTACTGCCGGCGGGGCTTATGTGCCTGCCATGAGCGACGAAACCATCATTGTTAAAGAACAGGGAACCATATTCCTCGGAGGTCCTCCGCTGGTAAAAGCTGCTACGGGTGAAGAGGTTACCGCCGAAGAGCTTGGTGGTGCCGAAGTACATACTTCCATTTCGGGTGTTGCCGATCATTTTGCCGAAAACGATACCCACGCCATCCAAATATGTCGTAATATTTTTGAAACCCTGGAACATCGCGATAAACAAGAGCTGGATATTGTTACTCCCGAAGACCCCATTTACGACCCTTCGGAATTGTACGGCATTGCTCCCGTTGACCTTCGTAAAATGGTTGACCCGCGCGAAATAATCATGCGCATGGTTGACGGCAGCCGCTTTCAGGAATTTAAAGCCAAATATGCTCCGACAGTGGTAACAGGATTTGCTTATATCATGGGATTTCCTGTTGGTATCATCGCCAATCATGGAATTCTGTTTTCCGAATCGGCACTGAAGGTTACTCACTTTATAGAACTGTGTACCAGCCGTAAAATACCTTTGGTCTTTCTGCAAAACATATCCGGATTTATTGTGGGTAAAGAGTACGAACGCAAAGGAATAGCCAAAGATGGAGCCAAAATGGTTCATGCCGTTTCCAACACCAATGTTCCCAAGTTTACGGTTATGTTTGGCGGCTCCTTTGGCGCCGGAAATTACGGAATGGCAGGCCGCGCTTACGATCCGCGACTGCTGTTTATGTGGCCCAATGCCAAAATTTCGGTGATGGGTGGCGAGCAGGCAGCCACTGTGTTGGTAACGGTAAAGCAGGATCAGTATCGTGCCAAAGGACTTGAAATGCCTCAGGAAGAGATTGAAGCCTTGCGCAAACCTATTTTGGCAAAGTATGAAAAAGAGGGCTCGGCTTATTACAGCACCTCCCGCTTGTGGGACGACGGCGTTATCGACCCCGTTGACACCCGGAAAATGCTTGCCATGGGCATTGCCATGTCGCTCAACAAAAAATATCCCGAACAAAAATACGGGGTATTTAGAATGTAATTTTATAAGTATTTTTGTAAAGTACTACTTTACAAAAAAGCATGTTTTTTGTAAAATATACCAATGAGTCCGATCCGAAAAATCATCCGATGAATATATATGCAAAATATTTACAGATATCACAACCGACAATCAGTTAAATAAGAATTCATCGGATGACTATATATTTACTTTTGGGTTTTTCGGAGTGGACTCACCAATAGGGTTTTGAACAGAGAGCCCTATCATTCATTTATCTTTATTAAGCTGCACCAATATTACTAAAACATACAATTTGCTTTTTGATAAAGTTATTTTATCAATAAAATGCTTTTGTAAATAGCAATAATGTGATAAAATTGCTTATTTGTATAGCAATTTTGTTATTTTTGTGAACTATATTTAAAATATTTGCTATGGAAAACCTGTTAATAAAATCAAAACGAAAGATTGCTAATGTTCCCGTTGGTTTCAAACGTTATTTATTTGAAAAAATAAATTTTGACAACCGGTTAATTTCAATTCTCGGTGCACGAGGTACCGGGAAAACAACGCTGTTACTCCAAATAGCCCAATATTTCAATCATAAAGAGAGTTTGTATGTTGCCCTTGACGATCTGTTTTTTACGGATAACAACTTGTACGGTTTAGCATCCGACTTTTACAAAACGGGAGGTGAGTTGTTGTTGTTGGATGAAGTGCATAAATATCCCGATTGGTCGCAGGAAATTAAACTTATCTATGATGATTTCCCCGAACTTAAGGTAATCTTTACTTCCTCATCTGTGCTGGATATTTACAGGGCAGATTACGATTTAAGTCGCCGGGCAGTGGCCTATCATCTTAAAGAAATGTCGTTCAGAGAATATCTTTTGTTTTATGAAAACATAAAATTATCCGTTATTCCGTTGAAGGATATTATAAGTAACCATACGGAGATTTCAATTGAGTTATCTCGTGTTTTCAAACCGTTAAAATACTTACGCGGTTTTTACCAGGTTGGTGCTTATCCTTACTACTCAGGTAATAAGGAGGAGTATTATCAGGCAATTTTAAACACGATTAACCTTATTTTAGAAGTAGATATAGCTGGTGTAAAAGGAGTTGAGTACGCCAATATCGCCAAGTTTAAACGGTTGCTATACGTGTTGGCAAGTAATGTTCCGTTTATTCCCAACATAAGCAAGTTGGCAAAAAAAGTCAACCTTAACCGCAACCTTGTAATTGAAACTTTGCGGTTAATGGAAAAGGCCGAATTAATACAAACCTGTATCAAACAAAATAAAAGCATTAGTTTTTTGAATAAACCCGATAAAATATGGTTACACAATACCAACCTCAGTTACGCTATTGCCAAAGATAATACCAACATAGGAACACATAGAGAGACCTTTTTTTTGCAACATACCGGATTCTTGAATCATGTTAGTTTACCTGACAAAGGAGATTTTTTATTAAACGACACCTACCTGTTTGAAGTGGGAGGAAAAAACAAAAAGCAAAAACAAATTACTGATATTGATCATGCTTTTGTTGTAAAAGATGATATTGAAACCGGAGCAAGAAACATTATTCCGTTGTGGTTATTTGGATTGATTTATTAAAATAAAAAAATAATTTTCTAATCTTTTTTCTATTTATAAAAAAGATGCACTTTTGTAAACAACCATTTCACAGAAAAACTGCTTTTTGGAAAACATATTATTAAACCCCCATGAGTAAACATTACAAAACAATTGAAATTGAGAATAAGGATAGTGTTGCAACTATATTGCTGAACCGCCCTGAGCTGCACAATGCCATGAACGACATTATGATAGCAGAGCTTACGGAGGCTTTTACCAAAGTACCCGATAACAAAAAAGTACGTCTGATTGTACTGCGCGGCAAAGGAAAATCGTTTTGCGCCGGGGCCGACCTTAACTATATGAAAGGCATTGCCGGTTATGGCTTTGAAGAAAATGTAAAAGACGGTAAAAAACTGGCTGCGCTGTTTCATGCTGTTTACAGTTGTCCTGTTCCAACCATTGCTGTGGTACACGGAGCTGCATTTGGCGGGGCCAACGGACTGCTCGCTGCCTGTGATATTGTAATAGCGGAGGAGAACACAACCTTTGCTTTCAGCGAAGTTAAAATAGGTATTGCACCGGCAACCATTTCGCCATTTGTGATAAAACGCATCGGTGAGTTTGGTGCCAAAGAGCTGATGATGACCGGAAAACGGTTTAAAAGCCCCGAAGCCGAAAAATGGCACCTGGTAAACATTTCGGTACAGCATGAAAAACTGGAAGAAACATTACAGTTGTACATAAAACAGTTTTTTACGGCGGCTCCCGAAGCAGTTAAGGTAACCAAACAGATGATTTCGGAGGTAATAACATCAACCGGTTTTGACAATACAATCGATAGCATGGCACACCTTATTGCCACACTTCGTGCCTCTAAAGAGGGACAAGAAGGGATGGCAGCCTTTTTGGAAAAAAGAAAACCGGAATGGGTGAAGTAATTTATCAAGTTCAATAAATGATTGAAAATCAACATACGGAGTTTAAACAAATTTGGAAAGACGACTATCTTAAATCAATCTGTGCTTTTGCAAATGCACAAGGTGGAAAATTATTGATAGGAATTAACAACAAAGGATTGACGGTTTTGTTCAAAAAAGAAAACAAATCGTTTGAAGAGCTTAGTGCAATAGGATTACAAGACGTAGAAAAAGACGTAGAAAAACTATCAAGAAGTGAAAAATTGATTTTTGAACAGATTAAAATAAATTCTAAAATAACAGCTAAAGAATTATCTGAATTGATAGGAATAAACACCCGTAATGTTCAAAAAAATATACAACAATTGAAAAACAAAAAGTTTATTGAACGTATTGGCCCTGACAAAGGCGGATTCTGGAAAATTTGTAAATAAAGAAATAAAACATAAATTATATGAAACACCAAAAGTATCAAATTAACACATAAAAGCATGATTAAAAAGCTCCGTTAGGAGCGGAATATTTATAGCCTCGGGTGTTAACCCGAGGTAAAGAAAAACCCAAGACCTGTTTTGGCGTGATTTTCGATGGCGAAGCCGAAAATCATGACAAAACAAAAGCACAGTATATCAAAATATTATATAATTATAAACACATGAAACTCTTTAAAAAAATACTCATTGCCAATCGTGGCGAAATAGCGGTACGAATTATAAAATCAGCGCGTAAACTGGGCATCGAAACCGTGGCTGTTTATTCAAAAGTGGACGAAGACTCGTTGCACGTGCGGCATGCCGGCGAAGCTTACTGCATAGGAAAACAGGAATTAAGTGAAACCTATCTTAACATTGATAAAATAATTGATGTTGCGATTAAATCGGGTTGCGATGCCATCCACCCCGGATATGGCTTTTTGGCCGAAAACCCGCTTTTGGTTAAAGCCTGCCAAAAAAACGGCATAACGTTCATCGGCCCTCACACCCGTGCCATGCAGGTGATGGGCAATAAAATTGAAGCCCGCGCCTTTGTAAAAAATATTGGTATTCCCATGACGGAGGGTATTACCGGAACTCCCGAAGAGCTTTCAAAAAACATCGGACAACTCGATTTTCCGGTGTTGGTAAAAGCGGCTGCCGGCGGCGGAGGTAAAGGCATGCGCATTGTTTACGAACCTTCCGAACTGGAAAATGTTCTCGAATCAACAGCCCGCGAAGCAAAAAACTATTTTGGCGACGGTACCATCTACATTGAAAAATATATCGAAGAACCTCGTCACATCGAGTTTCAGATTATCGGCGACAAACACGGCAAAGTAGTTCATCTTTTCGACCGTGAATGTACCATACAGCGGCGGTATCAAAAAATTATCGAAGAATCGCCATCGCCAACCCTGACGGAAGACTTACGTGCCAAAATGGGCGATGCCGCCGTAGCCATTGGCAAAGCCATCGAATACAACAGTGCCGGAACCATTGAGTTTTTGGTGGACAAACATCTCAATTTTTATTTCCTTGAGATGAACACCCGTATCCAGGTGGAGCATCCCGTTACCGAAATGGTTACCGGCGTTGATTTGGTTGAAGAACAGATTTTGGTAGCCGCCGGAAATCCCCTGCGACTGTCGCAAGACAATATCCGGCAAAGCGGACACGCCATCGAGTGCCGTATTTATGCCGAAGACCCCGCAAACAATTTCCTGCCCTCTCCCGGCAAAATGACCCTCTTCCGCCAACCTGAAGGAAAAAATATCCGTATCGATACCGCCATCGACAGCGCAACGGAAATATTAAGCTTTTTCGACCCGATGATTAGCAAACTGATAGTGTGGGGCGAAGAACGCACTATTGCCATCGAAAAAAGCGTGTCGGCACTTAAACAGTTTGATATCCACGGCATCAGGACCAACATTCCTTACCTGCTGCAACTGCTTCAGCACAAAGCGTTTTTAGAAAATAAAATCTCTACAAAATTTTGCGACGAGCATACCGGCGAAATACTGGATAGCATCGAACAGTCAAAACAAAAAACAGGTGTGGAAGTTCCCCTGTTTGCTTATCTGCTGTTCAGCCTTAACTACCGGCAAAAGTTAGAAGCGGCAAATGTTTGGCAGCAACTGGGCTATTGGCGAAATATGATGGAGATTCCTTTTGAAATAGAAAACCAAAATAAAAATATAATCATCAACAGTCATAGCGATGGCCTGTTGCAGGTAACCTTTGAAGGTGTCGATTTTGAAATATGCCTTAAGGAGATGGATGACAAAACCATCCGGTTTCGTATTAACGACAGATTTTATAATGCTGCAGTTTCTGCGG
This sequence comes from uncultured Lentimicrobiaceae bacterium, assembly GCA_964455635.1. GTDB lineage: Bacteria > Bacteroidota > Bacteroidia > Bacteroidales > F082 > B16-G9. The sequence goes on from CAYVWX010000015.1 coordinate 19,770, forward strand.
ATGAAAAAGGGCAGGGTTACGTTTCCATCGACGGCCATATTTTTAAGGTAAAACGGTTGGATATTCTTGTTGAAACCGATGACTACGCCTCCGCCGGTGCGGGTAACAACGACAACGGACTGTTTGCCCCCATGCCGGGCAAAGTCATCAAGGTAAATGTTAAAGAGGGTGACAAGGTTACCCGCGGAACCATTCTTGTTGTGGTTGAAGCCATGAAAATGGAAAACAACATTATTGCCGTTGAAGATGCCACCGTTGAAAAGGTAGCCGTTAAAGCGGGCGACATGGTAAATACCGACGTGCAGTTGGTGTATTTGAGTGCTTAAAATAATGAAGCACAAAACGGTCAACGTTATTTAGGCACCAACAATGGCTGATTTGTAAACGGTTAGTTAATTTTTAACCGTTATAAATGTAAATAAAATGTAAATATCAACATTGACAGCGTGAAAAAATAGTATATTTGTAATCTGTTATTTGGAAAAGTTGATATTTATGAAAAGAGAACTAATAGAAACACTTGTTTTAGACCAAAGAGAATTACTGAAAAGGAAAAAGAAAGGGTTAACACGTAACGTTGATTTTAAGAAATTGATTTCCACAAAACAGATTGCTGTGATTTCAGGAATCCGAAGAAGTGGAAAATCAACACTCCTCCTGCAATTAATGGAAAATTACGAGGAGTTTTCATACATGAATTTTGATGATGAACGTTTGTTAAATTTCAGTGTTTCCGACTTTCAGACCTTGTTATCGGTTTTTGCCAAATTCACAAAATCTAAAGTTGTATTTTTTGATGAAATACAGAATATTGAGGGCTGGGAACGTTTTATAAGAAGAATATTTGATGAGGATTATAAAATTTTTATTACAGGCAGCAATGCAAAACTTCTTTCATCCGAACTGGCAACACACCTTACAGGACGTTATATAAAAATAGAATTGTTTCCGTTTTCGTTTGTCGAACTTCTCTCATATCACAATGTAAACTACGCTAAACTTTCCTCGTCAACAAGGTCGGAAATAATGGCCCTGTTTGATTATTATTTACCCGTAGGCGGTTTTCCGGAAATGATAAAATACAATGAAGATGAATTTTTAATGCGCATTTATGAAGATATTCTTTATAAAGATTTGATAATTAGATGTAAAATTAAAAATATTAAGCAGTTTAAAAACTTATCGCAATACTTGTTTACAAATTTCACAAATGGTATTAGTTACAACTCACTTAAATCGGCATTGAATATTAAAAGTGCCACTACTGTGCAGGAATATATTTCATTTTTGGAAGAGAGTTATTTAATTTTTGAGCTGTATAAATACGATTACTCATTAAAAAAGCAGTTTGTTTCAAACAAAAAAATTTTTGTAATTGATAATGGAATCAGAAATAAAGTAGCCCTGATGTTTAGCACAGATAAAGGCAGATTATTAGAGAATCTGGTATTTATTGAACTTAAACGGCGCAAAAAGGAATTCTATTTTTATAAAACAAAAAAAAATCTGGAAATCGATTTTCTGTATCACGAAAACAAAGCGTTTCATTTAATACAGGTTTCATATAGCCTTGATGCTGTGAGTACTGCCAAAAGGGAAATAAAAGCAATAGTTGATGCAGCCGCGGAGTTATCACATACAAAAAACCTGATATTAACTTACGAAGAAGAAACTACCCTTTTTGAAAATGGCGTGGAGATAACGGTATTACCAGTTTGGAAATGGCTTTTGGGCTAGTCACCTCACGGTTGCAAATTGTGAGGTAACGGGGGATGAGATAATTTTAAACAACTTCAATTTGTATTTTTGAAAATATTAATAATCCGATTCATTTTATAAACTGCGGATAATATTCATGAAAAAGATAAAAACTGTTTTATTTGCC
>CAYVWX010000016.1:0-21553 GCA_964455635.1 uncultured Lentimicrobiaceae bacterium
CGCCAAAACGGGTCTTGTTTTATTTTCTTTACCTCGGGTTAACACCCGAGGCTATCAATATTCCGCTCCTCCGGAGCTTATCATCATGCTTCTTTGTGTCGAATTTTCGACATGGATGTTTCATCTTTTTTAATTTTATACTTTCTGACGGCTGTAACAATTTTAATTATTTAACTTCTGATAATGATGCCATTAATCTTCATCATCAAACGACAATATCAGCATGGAAACCAATGCCAATATCATACCAGTCAGCACTATATTGTTTGGGAAGACGGCATAAAGTATCAACGAAATAATAATGGTTATCACCGGGGCCACAGCATTGGTTAGCGGACTAACAATAATGGCTTTCCCATAGCGAAATGCATACACGATGGTCAGGGCACCAATGGAATTAAGTATTTGAATTAAAAAAGCAAGGCCCGGGCCATTGAAACCCCAATTAATTTCTTTTGTAAAATCCGTCATAAAAACAGCAACTATCGAAAGGGCAATACCGGTGATCGTCATGTAAAAAAATATGCTTTCGGCGGTCATGGTTTCGTTGGCCTTGCGCATATAAAAAGCTTGCAACCCCCAGGCAAAGAAAACGATAAGAGCATAGATAAGCCATGTGTAATTAGCAGGCCCGTCTTCGGGTGCCTGATACGACAGCAGCGGAATAGCTGCTAAAGCAATAACGATTCCTGTCCATCCTTTCCACCCTGCTCTCTCTTTAAGCACCAAGGTTGATAAAATAATGGTAACGACAGGTGACAGCGAAATAATTGGAAATATTAAATAAGCAGGGCCGGTAACAATGGCTCTCGACAACAGGGCTAATTGTCCGCCTGCCCCGAGAAACCCGATAAGCAAACCGTACATTATCGAGCGCTTGTCAGTTTCTATTCGCCAGTTTACCTGCTTTAAAGCAAAAATTGCCGGTATAATCATCGAAAAAGACCACACTACATAAATTAATGTCCCCGGAAAACCATTCTTTTCGGGCACTTCGCTAAAAGCACCCCACACCCCCCAAAAAAAGGTTGTTACCAAAGCATAAACGAGCCAATGTTTTTTATTCATACTGTTTTGTGTTTTAATAACCCGGAACTTTCGTCAAAACGACGAAAGCCCGGGAAATCATCATTAACCAAAAAATGAACGAGAGAAAAATTATCTTATAATAACTTTATTAATCATTAATGTATTATTTCCTTTTACCTTTATAAAATACAATCCCGGCGACAAGGCTTCCGTATGGAATCTAACAGTTTCTTCATCTTGAATCCTGCCCCGATATATTGTTCTGACCAGCTGTCCGTCAAGCGTAAACAAACTAACGTTAACATCATCGGGCGAGTTTAAATTTACTACCACTGTTGCCCTGCCTGTAACAGGAACAGGGAAAACGCTGATTTTTCCGGTATTAAACCTCGTACTGTTTATGCCTGCAATTCCGGGGCGCATCCACATGATTTTGGTGTAAGCCGAACGCAAAATATTTTTACGAGAAAACATACGGTAATAGTAAACATGGGCGCTGTCAACGTCATCATCGAGATAATAAGATTTATTTCCATCAAGCGATATCAGGGTAGAAAAATGCAGACTGTCGTCAACCGACCGCTGAATGATATATTCATCGGGATTGGTATTGAGTGACCAGGATATTTTAATACGATGATAAGGCATTTCGGAAGATACTTTTAACCGGAAACCTGACGGAGCCGGAAGCGATTCGTATTTCAGATAGGGAAACTCAACACCCTTTCCCCAAATATCTTTTCCGTTGATAAATGCTGATGCCGTTATATAATCCTCTGTATCAAGCCCTGTTGCAGAAAGTTTTAACCCTGCTTCCAGAAAGCCATTGGAGCCATAGGACAACAACAGTTGTTTTAAAACCCAACCGTCCGACTGATAGGTAAACAACGAGTCGTTGCTTATTTTAAACTCGAACCCCGAGTTTCCATCGGTGTTGAAATAGAGTTGATAATCTTCTATTGTCTCATTTCCGGTATTAAAACTGTAAAACAACGAATCGGCGGTATTAAAAAATCTTACTTCTTTAAGGGCTGACCTGTCCGGCATACCTGTTGCCACCGGCCTGCATAATTTCCAGTCATCAAAATTTCCGTCAAGATGAATTTCAAGGTAATCCTGCTTATCCGATTCGGCTGTAACTTCCTGTTCTTCCTGATTTCTTTGTGAAATAAAATTTCCGCTTACGTAATAAGCTCTGTAAATGTATGTTTTTGACGGGTCCACATTAAAATCCTGATAACTTATTGTGCCTGAAGACAAAACAGCCAACAAAGTATCGTTATTGTTATTACCGCCAACAGTATGACGATATAACCTGACGGCCCCCTTGTCATCATCCACATTTCTATTCCAATAAACGGTGTTGGTATTTCCTCTGTTTTGAACTTTAACAAGCGGAGTTGAATTTATTTTTCGCAGTATTACTTCTGCCGGAGGCATGTTGTTACCCGGCAAATAGTCGGTACCGCTTTTAACTTTCAAGCCATAATAATCGGCCAATGGCACTTTGTTAAAAGCAGTAAACGCCATAGCCATTTCCTTTACGGAACCTGACGGTGAAACCGCATAATCGGGTGTTTCATCAGCCATTTCCTGCCAAACATTATCGCTATTAAAAAAATAGACCTTTTCGGGTGTAATTTTGTAATCAAATCCGTTATCGCCCGTTGTCTGCTTGTTGTCGGCATCGATAAAATAGATGGTTTCCGCTCCCATATTGTTGCCTGAAATTAAAGCAAACAACGAATCGGCATTATTCCAAGCTTTCAGAATCATTGCATTTTGATTCGGGTTATGGAAAACCGGAGGAATCGATGACCAGTCTTCATCATTGCCATCAATTATTAAATACGGGTTCCATGCTTCTCTGTTTTTTAAATTGAAAAAATAGCCTCCGGTATATTGTGATGAACCTTCAGCGGTGAATGTAAATTCAGCATTCAGTTTATTATATCCGGTTGACGGCTCCCAAAGTCCTTCGTTGGCAAGTCTTATGGAATAAGCAGGGTTGTCCTTAATCGTGGCATGTGCATCGGTAATATTAATAAACAAGTCGTATGAACCGTAACCCGCACTCATAAGTTGGGTAAACCCGAAGCTGTAGTCGAGTTTAATGGTGTCGGAAAGCGGCCAAAAGCGCATATCATCATTTAGCTGCACGGCAAATTCTTTTTTATCCGATTGTCGGCGCAGGATTACTTCCACCTTCATGGGATTTGATGGATTGGCAAACCCTTCGTTTATCAGGTTCAATTTAAACAAAAATGTACCGTCGGGAGATGACTCCGAGGTAAAGCTGCCGTTGATTAACCGGTAACGGTAGCCGAGTTTTTTTTGTATTTCGGGATAACATCCTTCGTCAATCCAGTCGCCGATAACACCCTGATGGTAATCGCGGTTAAGATAACTCCAGTGAAATCTTTTTAATTCTTTAAGGGCGTTCTCGCAATGCGAGTAGCCGCTTTGGCCGCAGGTTTCGCCGCCAATAACCGTATATTTGGTATCTTCGGCAAGATAGGGTTTTTGAACCGTTGTATCGGTATAGGTTCCCACATCGGAAACGCTGGCCAAAAAACAGTCGTTGTGATGAGAGATACGTGCCACCGGCAAATTTTTATAGGCTTCGGCAACGGTAACAGGGTTGTAACTCTCTTCGTTTAATAAATGTCGTTTATAATTTGGTGTGCGTACATTAACCATAATCTCGGGAGGTAATGCACTTAACAACGAATCGACCACAGCACGGCGGTCAATCCAGTTTTGTTCTGTAATGTTTCCGGGCGAAGCCGAAAAATAATCGGTATAGTACCATTCGCCCCAAGCACCGATAAAGCCTGCCTGAAAAGTAAAAATAACATCGCTGTTTTGACGCAGGATTGGCTCAAGTTGTTTAATATGTTCCAGAACAATATTCAGGGGAGCATCGCCGTAAGGCTTAGATGTTTTAGCGGTATATCTGAATCGGAGAATGACTTTCAGCCCGGCGTTGCGAATGTTGTTTAAATCGCGTTGGATATTCCACAAATACCAAACGGGAATTTTGGTATCTCTGAAATCATCGATATGATATTCGCGTAAAATGAGGGTAATACCCTCAGAAGGATAGTCAGCAATTGTTTCGGGGTTCAACTGGTCGTCGGCATGGTAAAAGCCTCTGCCGGGATTTGGGAAATTGGCATTGTCAGCCGTATAATCAACCTCCGTTAAATTTTGAGCTGAAACAGTGGTGATGTAAAAAAGAAATCCCCATAAAAAAAGCAATTGCTTCATACAAATACGTTGTAGGTTGTTAATATTAAAATATTTAAAAGAGAGATTGCCGTATTTTCGGCAATCTCTCCATGAAATTAATTACCCTAATAATTATTTCATCTCAAATTTAAAATAGGATGTATGCACACCACCTTCCTGCGTAGCATCGGGAGCGTAACCTATTTCAGCCCAATCGGAATTACTGACAAAAGCACCAAACGAAACAACATCGTTGTTTAAGGAGCCATCGCCTACTGCACTTCTGCTAAAACCTAACTCAACAGCAACGTTATCGCCAACCTGTTTCATGGTTCCGATAACAATAGAGCCGGCAGCAAGTTGTTTTTCTTCCCAGTTCCAGTCTTCAACACCCGGTTCACCGATATAGTTAAAGGCACCCGGAACAACAGCTGCGTCGGTAATAGGAGCAATTTCAACGAGATAATCGGCACCTGAAGCAGGCCACAGATATGATTTAAATCCGGTAGTACTGTCGTTGTCGAAATCCATAAAAACATCATATTGGAATTCGTCGGTTAAAGTGCCTGCAAATTCAATGTATGCATACACAAAGTCGGCATCGTACTCATATTTTGCCGAAACAACAGCACCGGCATTATCACCCAAAGGTACAACAAACTGGTCTTCGGTAACTACATTCCAGTCATCCAATGTACCGTCGTCCAGTTTAATACGTCCTTTACGGTCAACCGTAATTTTTGTTGAAACATCGTGTTTTCCGCCGTTTTGGTCGGTAACGGTTAATTTAACGGTGTATTCACCCTTGGTGGCATACGTATGTACGGGGTCTTTTTCGGTACTTGTTTCGGTGTCACCGAAGTCCCATAGGTAGGTTACCGGAGGAGTAACATCGGATTCGTTGGTAAAGGTAACGGTTAATCCGTCGGCCACAAACGAAAACAGCGCATCACCGGTAATGGTTGGTGCAGGGGTCTCTTTTTTACAGCCGGTAAAAACTACTGCAGTGATGAGCATTAATAATGCTGCTAAACTAAATAAACTTGTCTTTTTCATAATGATAAAATTTTGGTTAAAAAAATAATTAATAAATCTATGGATTTTGTACACATAAATCGTTTGCTAAAATCTCATCCGCAGGAATGTAATATAGTATGGAAGGGTCGTTCCATGGTATTACCAGCTCAGGATATCCTGTTGGCGGATGACTCAGGTCGATATCGGGCACCTGAATGCCTTTAATATGATATCCCCAATATTTACGAACAACATCGCGATGGTTTCTGATTAAGTCGAATATACGATGCCCTTCAAATGCCAATTCTATACGGCGTTCCTGAAGGACAACATCCAGCAAAGTTTTTCCGTCGGGAACAGCAGTATATAACGAACCTTCGAGACCTCTGTTTTTTCTTATTTCGTTAACATCGGCCAAGGCTTTGGCTTCGTCGCCTTTTTTAGCATAGGCCTCGGCACGGTTCAAATACAATTCTGAAATACGAAACATCACAGGAGAGCTCAGGTTCGGGTCGCCATCCTGAAAGGAAAACTTGGTGATGTAAAAAACAGGAATTCCGTTTTTAGTCATCACCGAGCCATCATCTTTATAAAGCGTGTCGATATATTTCCATCTAACATCTTCGAGGTGCTCAGCCATAACATCACGAATTGACTTTGAAGCGAACTCTTCGCCCCAGCCGCTGTTGCCATCGCTGTAAATCATGGAGGCAATGGATCCGAATTTTCCACGATTATCCTGCTGGGTGTATGCAATCAGGAAGATGGTTTCGTCGCTGGCAATGGCATTGGGAAAATAGGACGGAAACGAACTTGCCGGTTCGATACTAAATTCGCCGGAGTTAATTACCGAGTCGGCATAAGCAATGGTATTGTCGTTGTCTTCAAGATAAAGATATACCCTTGACAACAAAGCCCAGGCAGCTTCTTTGGAAGCAAACTCTTTGCCGCGGCTTGTGTTCATAAGCGAAGCAGCTTTTTTAGCATCGGCAATAACCTGATTATAGCTTTCGGTAACGGTGGCTCTGGCTTTTTTGGAGGGCTCATCTGCACTGGTGCGCAGTATTATGCCGGGGTCGGAATCGGGATTACCCACGGTGGGTAAATTGGCATAAAATTTTAGCAGGTTGAACTCGCTAAAAGCACGCAAAAAATAGTTTTCACCCAAAATCTGATTTACTTCAGGAGTGCGTTCAATTTCACCGCTGTTTTCTACAATATCGATAACGGTATTGGTACCATTAATCATTTTATAGGACACATACCAGTAAAAACGGGAGTTCGACTGGTCGGGCGAATGGGTATAAGTAAAGCTGTAATAAAGGGGGTCGGTGGTAACCTGTCCGCAAACAATATCGTCGGATGCAAAATCGGACATTTGAAAATACTGGCGCAGATAAGCATTATTGTCATCGATAAAACCACTAAACTGCACCTGATTTTTGAAGAGTGCATACACCCCGTTTGTTACATTAATAATGCCGTCTTTTGTTTTGGCTATTGTGCCGGTGGATATTTGATCGCGTGGCGAAACATCCCATTTTGCGCAGGAGGTAAAAAACACAGTGGCAAAAATAACGGCCGACAAATAAAATATATATTTAATTTTCATGGCTTAGGAGTTTAAAATTTAAAATTAACGTTAAAAACATACTGATGGTTGTTGGGGTATTTAAAGTCGGAAACCCCCGGCATCGACCAGTCGCCTTTTGAGAGCGTTACCTCGGGATCTTGTCCCCAGTAGTTGGTCCAGGTATAAACATTTTCGGCCCGTAAGGATATTATCACATCCCTCATTTTTATTCTTGAGCTCCATGTTTTCGGAAGCGTGTAACTTAACGTAATGTTTCTGATTTTGATAAAGCTGCCGTCTTCAAGGTATCTTGATGAGTTTTCGGTGGAAAGTTCGGCATTTTGCATGCTGGGATGCGTAGCAACATCGCCGGGACGTTCCCATCGTTTCCAGTCGCTTTTAGGCACAATGGCATTAATGTACGGCTCGTGGCCATCGTTATCCATAAACCTGTTTGTGTAATTATAAATCTGATTACCATACTGATAGGCCATATTTGCATAGAGTGTAAGTCCTTTCCATGATACCGAAGTAGAAGCTCCTCCCACAAAATCGGGTAACGCTTTACCCACTTCCTGCGGTGTAGCATCCTTATATTTTGAGGTAGGTTCTTTTGAACCGTCGGCATTTATTTTTTCCCACAAAGGAGCACCTGTTTCGGTATCCACCCCAAGCCATTTGGGTAAAATGAAGGTGTAAATGGAAGCATCGTTTCTGTATATTTGCGAAACACCATTCACCGTATTATAAAAAGGATTTTCGATACCTGACAAAATGTTGCTGTTTTTTGCAAAATTTATGCCGATATTCCACTCAAGAGCATGCGTTTTAACAGCAATAACATTTAAATTAAGCTCAACACCTTTGTTTGTAACCTGTCCGGCATTTTCCCAACGATGTTCAAATCCCTGCGAAAGCGGTTGAGCTACCAAAACAATTAAATCTTTGGTAACATTATTGTATAAATCGGCCGACAGGCTTATGCGGTTAAAAAAGCTCATATCCAGTCCGATATTTATTTCGTTTGTGCGTTCCCAGGTAAGGTTGTTGTTAGCCAATTGATAAGGTATGGCAGCCGAATTGTTGTTGTACTGCGAGCTTAACGAAAAGAGCCCCATAAATCGTGACGCTCCAATATCGGGGTCACCGGTTACCCCATAGCTGGCCCTCAGTTTCAGCATATCCATAAACGATACATTGTCCTTAAAAAAACTTTCGTTGCTCACCAACCACGAAGCGGCAACACTTGGAAAAAGGGCTGTATTGTGTTCAGGTGGAAAATTTGAGGTTCTGTCGGCCCTGAATGAAGCTGTTAAAAAGTAGCGTTTGTCGTAATTATAATTTACCTGCGAAATAAGCGAGTTAAAGTATTCGAGGGTTGAGGTACCACCGATTTTTATTTCGCTGGATGCCACCGACGGCACATCAAAACCTTCGGGAAGGCCTTTGCCTTCTACCCATAAGTAATCGCTTGAGCCTCCGTCGAACTCAATGCCTGCCAATCCTGAGATGGAGCTTTTTCCAAGGTCGAAATTAAAATTCAGCATATTGGTTGATATACCACCCCACCAGTTATTTTGCTGTTCGTGGATGTATCCTTTACCATGGAAAGGCCCTGCCGCAACCGGCGAAACAAAGTCGTGAGATTTGTCGGTACTAAAACTTAAACGGTTTGAACTGCTAAAGGATAACCATTTGGTAATATTCACTTTCAACACCATATCATAATCCAATCCGAAACCTTTTGAGTTATGGTCGGAATGATCGATGGTATGAAATGGGTTGATTTTATCGCGCGACCACCATTTTCCGGGAGTGTTTCCATCGATATATTTGATGGTGCCGTCGTCGTTGTACGGATTATCCCAAGGAAGTGCCAAATAGGTATAGTACATATCCATATAATCGTAATAAGTACCTTTGTTGGCATAGGCATTGAAATTGTTTTTTATCGATACGTTTTTGTTAAACCTGTATTCGGTATTCAAGCGAAGGTTAACTTTTTCGTATCCGGTATTTCTAAAGGTACCTTTGTCGTTAAAATAATTTCCGCTCACGTAATAGCTGAATTTATCGCTTCTGCCGCTTGCAGATAGGTAATATTGTTGCGTGGCAGCCGGTTTAAACCCATTGTTTACCCAGTCGTAATTTTGATTGGCCAACTCACGCGGATAATATTTATAAAATTTTATTTTATCAATTTCGTGTGTTTCGGGGTCGCGATAAAGCTCGCTGCTCCAGTCGAAAAACTGCTGTCCATTCATCATTTTAAGGTTACCCTGATCGGCAGTTTTTATTCCGATACCGGCTTTAAAATTAAATTGGGTTTTGCCGTTTGTACCCTGTTTGGTAGTTACGATAATTACTCCTTTATTGGCACGTGCGCCATACATACCGGTAGCACCTGCATCTTTTAAAACGGTCAACGATTCCACATCGTTGGGGTCGAAGGTTCCGCCAATAATTCCATCAACAACATAAAGCGGTTCTTCGTTGCCGGGTTTAATGGTAGAAATCCCGCGGATACGAATCTGGGAACCGCTTCCCGGTTGCCCCGACTCACTAACCACCTGTACACCCGACACTTTACCCTGCAGCATAGAGCCTACATCGTCGGTGGTGGCATCTAAAAGTTTATCGGAATTAAGCACTGTAACGGCACTTGAAACCTCGGTTTTTGTTTTATTGGAATAACCCATTACCACAACCTCATCCATATTCACCACATCGGGTGTAAGATAGACGTTGTATTTTTTGGTCAACGATTCCACAACAACATCCTGGTTTTGATATCCCACATATCTAAAACTCAGCACATCGCCTTTTTTGGCCTGAATAGAAAAATTTCCATCAAGGTTGGAAACCACACCGGTTGTTGTACCTTTGATAATTACATTAACACCCGGCAAAGTGTTGTTGTTTTCATCGAACACCGTTCCGCTTACTTGCGCAAACGCCGAGGTTAACAAAAGTACAAAACCAAATAAAAATAAAATTTTTTTCATAACAAATGGTTTTAATTTACAAGTGATAATTTATGCTCTATCAATTCCTTAACAGCCTTTATGGCCGGAGGAAATGTTTTTCTCAAATCTATTTCGCTATTGTTCATAAGCTCGTTTTTGAGTGTTCGGGTAAACATATTTTTAATTTCAGTAGCAATGTTTACCTTACAAATTCCCAATTGTACAGCTTTTTTGATGGATTCGTCAGGGACTCCCGATCCGCCGTGAAGCACCAAAAAGGCGTCGGTAGCACGATGGATGGCTTCAAGACGGTCAAAATCGAGTTTGGGTTCTTTTTTATAAAATCCGTGAGCCGTGCCAATGGCCACGGCAAGTGCATCCACACCGGTAGCATCCACAAATGCCTTGGCATCCTCAGGAGTGGTAAATGCCGTTTTTTCAGTTGATTGTCCCAGTTTTGCCACATAGCCTAACTCGGCTTCCACGCAGGCATTAAAAGGTTTTGCCATGCTTACCACCTTATTGGTAAGCTCAATATTTTCGTCAAAAGGCAATTCGCTGCCATCAAACATAACCGAATCGAAACCGGCCTGAAGGCACCTTTCAACCAATTCAACCGAACCGCCATGGTCGAGATGAATCCAACCTTCCACGCCAAAATATTTAAGGCCTGCCCTACCCATCGCCACTGCATTTTCAAGGCCCATGTAGTCGATTGAGCTTTTGGTAAGCTGTAAAATCAAAGGTGCATGAAAACTTTTGGCAGCTTCCAAAACGGCTCGCAGGGTTTCGTAATTATAGAAATTGGTAGCAAGCAATGCTTTTCGCGCTTTCCTGATTTCGATGTATTTACTTTGCAATTTCATGTGCTGTAATCTCTGTTAAATGTTAATACCAAAAGTTTTACGGGCTGTGTTTCTAAAATCTTTTAAGCTGTCGAAAGCTCCGGTACCGCCTGCTGCCGTGGTGTTTACGGCGCCTGTTAGATTCCCGTATTTTAAACAGGACTCCAGTGTTTCACCGGACAGGTATTTGGTTATAAAACCGGCATTAAAGCTGTCGCCGGCACCTATGGCATCAATTACCTGTTTGTTCAAAAAAGGCTCAACAGTTACATCCTCATGTTTATAAATTCCTCTGGAGCCTTTATTCCCTCTTTTTATGGCCAGCATATTTACATAGGGTTTTACCTTATTGATGGCTTTATCAAGCTGTTTTGTCTTTGTAAGTGCAAGCAGTTCAGTTTCGTTGGGTAAAAACACATCTACCAGCGGCAGCAGTTTCTCAACCTCAATATCCCATTTTTCTTCAGGGTCCCATTGCATATCCAGCGATGTGGTAAGTCCGAGATTTTTAGCTCTTTCAAACAGTTTTACCACTTCTTTTTTTATGCCCGGCTGCAGGTAGATGGAAGAAACATGCATATGGCGTGCTTTTAACAAAACATCGTCGTGAATATCGTTTACCGTAATGGTTTCCATGGCACCCGGATAGGTAACCATGGCTCTATCCTCACCATAATTCAGCACAATGGTTGCGCCGGTTTTTTCGGTTGACGATTTAATAATATGACCGGTATCAACCTTTTTGGCCTCCAGACTTTTAACAACCAGATCGCCGAAGCTGTCGGTGCCTGTTTTACCCAAAAAAGCAACTTTGTTACCCAATACTGCCGCATTGGATGCAAAAATTGCCGACGAGCTGCCGAGCGTGAGAGTCATTTCATCGGCAAGAATCTCCTTACCTTCCATGGGAAGAGAAGGCAGGTGATTTAATATTAAATCAACATTTAATTCACCCACAACCAATATGTCAAATCTGTACATCATGGCAATTCCATTTCAATATTTTTAATCGTTACCTTTTCTTTTAACTTTTCCACATCTTTTTTATAAAACATACCCAACTCCTCACGCAGGCAGTTGGCGGCACCGCAAGCTACTGCCAGTTTAGCTGTTTCTTCGACATCGTATTCGTGAAACATTGCCACGGCAAGCCCCGCTGTCAGCGCATCGCCGCTCCCGACCGCACTATGTATATTTTCAAGGACTACGTTGGCATGCAAAAGCTTATGGTTACTTAAATAATAAAGCCCCTTGCTACCGTCAGTAAGGGCAATATTTTTAATTTTTCTTCCTAAATCTATTAACATACCTCTAATATTATGCCTGCCGGTAAATAATGCCCCTTCCGCTTTGTTAAGATGGATGGCAACGGGCTTTTTCTCAATGGCTTTTTCAAGTTTACTGCCGGCAACATCAAGCACAACAGGGATATGACATAAATTTGCCTCTTCCAGCAATATTCCATAGGCATCGTCGGGAGCTCCCTGTGGCCACGAGCCGCTCATAACGACCAACGAAACTTTTTTCAGCATATCTTTAAAAAGAAGATTAAAAGCTTCCAGGTCGCCGGCATTAATTACAGGGCCTTTACCCAATATTTCCGTTTCATCGAATAGGTCGCCTGTTTTAAAAGTAAGGCAGGTTCGCGACCATCCATTAACTTCAGGGCCGATGCATTTTATACCTTTTGACTCAAGTTTTTGTTTTATCCACTCTCCCGTCGGGCCTGCCCAAAAACCAAGCAAAGTAACCTGCTCACCCAGCTCGTTTATGCCCAAAGCCACGTGCGTTCCTTTCCCACCGGGGAAAGGAGCCTCGTCAACTACCCTATTCACTTTACTTCCTTCAAACCGGTTGAAGTAAACATAGGTATCGACAGATGGATTGGGACAAACAGCTAATATCATTTTTTTCGATTAATCATAAATTTTAACACCCTGAACCACACGGTGGATGGCTCCGCTTTTTGATGGTGCATCGGGGTTTAACCCGAATTCGATTGATTTATAAATACTGAACAACTGCACGGGCACAAGATAAACCAACATAAAAAAAGCTTCATCCATTTTGATTTCCTTGTTTGAAAAGGTGATTACGGCATCATAATTATTGCCGGATAAACAGTGACTGCAAATACCCAGTTTAAACGCCGGATTTTGCTCACTGTTAATCGATTCTACCAAATCATTTTCATATTTACGAACCCTGTTATGAGGCGAATGAAAATAAACCATCAGCGTTTTGTCGTCAACCACCGCTTTGGGCCCGTGCCTGAAGCCCAAAAAAGAGTCGAATTTACAAATCAGCCTGCCATCGGTCATTTCCTGTACTTTAAGATGCGCTTCGTGAGCAACCCCGAAAAACGGACCTGACCCCAGAAAAACAGCACGTTCAAAGTCTTCCGATGCAATGCGAGCCAGCAGGTTGCTAAACTTATTTAAAGCTTCGCGCGCAAGCAGGGCAGCCTGATCAATATTCTTTTTTTGTTTATTCAAATTTTTTAAATCGGCCAGCAGCAACACAACAAGTGCCATGGATGTAACGCTGCTCGTCATGGCCAGCGCCTTATCGTTGGCCTCGTCGGGAAGCAGATATACATACCTGTTTTTAAAGCTATGACACTTTGCCAACTTACCTTCTTTATTGCATGTAATAATAAGGTGTGCTGTATCAGGATTTGTTTTTTGAACCATTTTAGCTGCAGCAACACTTTCAGGGCTGTTTCCCGAACGGGCGAAGGAAACCAGTAAAACAGGCTTTCTTTTTGAAATATAATGCTCCGGATAGGTTACAATTTCAGTAGTGGAAACAGCTTTTGTGGTAAAACCCGTTTTTTCCTGAAAATACCCCGCCACCATTTCACCCACAAAAAAAGAGGAGCCGGCACCCACAAAAACAACTTCACTGTCGGGTTTTAACACGCTGTCCAAAAAACCGCGCAACCCATCCTTAACGAGCATCATGTCAGCATAAATTTTTTGCCATAATTCAGGCTGCTGCGCCGTCTCCCTATAAACATCCAAAGTTTCCAATATCTTCATACGGTTTAAAATTATCCTTTATTTCCTTTCTATAGATAACAAGACGACAAATATAATAAGCTTTTGAAAGGATTCAAAGTTTTTTTTACTTTTTTTTCAAACTACAAGTAATCGGTACTTTAAACAATTTAAAAAGCTGCTACCATTCTACAAAGAACACTTATAAAACGCATTATAAGATAATTACGAACACCTTACAGTTAATAGTTAATAAAAGAAAAATTACCGACCGGCATTTGTTGTTTAAAAAATAAACTACATTTGTCTTTCAAAACCTTTTGTTAAACTATAAAATCATGAGCAAAAAAAACGAAAACGACACTTTAAAACGGCGATCGGCCATACTCGGTTTACTGGAAAAACAGGGCGACCTGTCGGTAGTTCATTTGAGTTCAAAGTACGGGGTAAGTGAGGTAACCATCCGAAATGATTTATCGAAGCTGGAAAAGAAGGGTTTGCTTATCAGAACCAGAGGGGGAGCTATAAAAAAGGTTCCCATCACTTACGATTTAAGTCTGAACCAACGTATTAACAAAAACAAAAAAGAAAAACAACTTATTGGAAAGCAAGCCGCAACTTATATAAAAGACGGCGACACAGTGGTATTGGATTCGGGTTCGACCACCCTTGAGGTAGCCAAAAATCTTCATAAATTTAAAGACATTCATCTTATTACCAACAGCCTGCCTATTGCTAACCAGGTAGCTGACAATAAAGGTATTGAGGTTATTGTTCCCGGTGGTATTTTACGTCCGGAAATGAGGTCACTAATAGGCCCTATGGCCGAGCGAAGCCTTCTAAATTATCATTGCGACGTTGCCTTTTTGGCTGTTGACGGCATCGACAGCGAAGAGGGCATTTATACGCCGGTAATTCACGAAGCCACTCTTTGCCGGGTAATGATGCAGATATCAAAAAAAGTGGTAGTCGTTTGCGATTCATCAAAATTTTTACGAAAAAGCTTTGTCAAGATTGCTCCCATTTCCGATGTTGACGTTATCATTACCGATGCCGCTATTCCCGAAACCGAAAAAAACCGAATTAAACAGTTACAAATTGAACTTGTTATTGTATAACTTCTTTCGGAAAGCGAAGCTGTTTAAAGTTTTCCCGGATAATTTTTTTAACCATCAAAATAAAAAAACCACAAAGCATTACACTCTGTGGTTTTTTGGTTGGTGTGGGCCCACCAGGACTTGAACCTGGGACAACCTGATTATGAGTCAGGGACTCTAACCAACTGAGCTATAGGCCCCAATCTTTAGCATGTGCTAAAAATGAGGTGCAAATTTACAAAATCATAAGCAATTAGCAACAGGAAAGAAAAAAAATATTTTTTTATTGACTTTTTTACTGATAAATGCCAAAACTGAATGGTGAAAACCAAGCGTTTCATATCCGCCAACAAAAAAAAGAGGAATTTTTCTAAAGGTATTCATGTAGGTGTTTATCCAAGGGCTTTTCGTGAAGAGTCCTTACAATTTGGATAAGTCACCAATGTATATGCTCAAATGCTTTAAGCATTTCTTCAACGTCGGTAAAAACAATTATACTATTTTTACCCCATGATATTTATCAACCAGACTACCACCAATCCTTTGTTTAATATTGCTGCCGAAGAGTTTACACTAAAGCATTTTAGCGAAGATGTGTTAATGCTATGGCAAAGCGAGCGGTCGGTTATTGTGGGTAAACATCAAAATCTGGTGGCAGAGGTAAATCTTCACTATACACGCACACATAATATTCCGGTAATACGCAGGCTGTCGGGTGGAGGAACTGTTTTCCACGACCCGGGAAACATCAACTACACGCTTATCCAAACCAAAGAAAACCGCAACCGGTTAATTGATTTCAAACGATTTTCAGCCCCTGTCATTGAGTTTTTAAAAACCTTTGGTATTCAGGCGGATATTGAAGGGAAAAACAACCTTGTCATCAACGGAAAGAAATTTTCGGGTAACTCGGCACATGTATTCAAAAACAGGGTTATACATCACGGGACGCTGTTGTTTAACACGAATATTGACCAATTGGAAAAGGTTATTCGCCCGTCCAAAGCACAAATCAGCGACAAATCGGTTAAATCTGTCAGGGCAACGGTTATGAATATCGCCGATGCGCTATATTCTCCAATGAGTATTTCGGAATTTAAAAGTAAGCTCACCACATTTCTGAAAGACTACTATCAAATTAGCCGTTCGGTTTCTTTTTCCAAAGATGATGTTAACACCATTAAAGTGCTGATTGAAAAAAAGTATGCAACAATCGACTGGAATTACGGCTACTCCCCTGCTTATGAGTTTGAAAACCGTGTTGACGATGCGGAGCTCTATCTGACAGTTAAAAAAGGTGTTATTGAACAGATTAAGCTTACCGGATTCGACAGCAGTTTGGCAGAAGTATTTGCCGGCATGATGCACCGTTACGAAGATACTTTGTTGTTAACCGAAAAGTTGGATATTTCCCCTGCTCAAAAGCAAAAGTTGTTAAGTTTGTTTGGTTTTTAAAAGTGCCATGAACGAATCTGAGCTTAACATATTAAAACAAAATTTCCGGGGAGAAGTCCTTTGGGATGAAACCACAAAGTTGCTTTATGCCACCGATGCATCGGCGTACCGTGAGATTCCCACGGCGGTAACCTTTCCCAAAGATGTTAACGACCTTAAAATGCTTATTGCATTTGCCCGCAAAAACCGCATCGGTATCATTCCGCGCACTGCCGGCACTTCGTTGGCGGGTCAGGTGGTAGGTAACGGCATGGTGGCTGATGTTTCGCGGTACTGGGGTAAGATTTTGGAAGTCAATAAAGAAGAGCAATGGGTTCGGGTTCAACCCGGTGTTGTGCTTGATGAGCTGAATATGTATCTAAAGCCTTACGGATTGTTTTTCGGGCCCGAAACCTCCACCTCCAACCGTTGTATGATGGGCGGAATGCTCGGGAATAACTCTTGCGGAGCGCGCTCGTTGGTTTACGGCAGCACACGCGACCACACCCTTGAAGTAAAAACAGTTTTAAGCGATGGCTCCGAAGCGGTTTTCGGTGAACTTACCCGAAAGCAGTTTGAAGATAAATGTCGTCTGGAGACTTTGGAAGGAGAGCTTTATCGCAATATTAAAAATATTCTCTCCGATGCCGAAAATCAACAAGAAATTGTCAGTCAGTTTCCCGACCCCGAAATTCCCCGTCGCAACACCGGTTATGCCATTGATTTGTTGCTAAACACCTCCCCTTTTAAGGGCGATAAACCTTTTAACTTTTGCAAACTGCTGGCCGGCTCCGAAGGCACACTTGCCTTTACCACCGAAATAAAGCTCAATTTGGTACCGTTGCCTCCAAAGCACAAAGGAGTTGTTTGTGTACACCTCGAAACCATTGAGCAGGCGCTGAAAGCAAACCTTATAGCCTTAAAGCATAAACCTCAGGCCATAGAGTTGATGGACAATACCATTTTGGAACTCACCAAAAAAAACATCGAACAAAACAAGAACAGGTTTTTTGTAAAGGGCAATCCTGCCGCCATGTTAATTGTTGAGTTTGCCGAAGAAACGCAACAGCAGGTTCGTGAAAAAGCAGATGCCCTTGAACGTTCGATGCAACAAGCCGGTTACGGATACCATTTCCCGCTTATTACCGGAAGCGATATTAAAAAGGTATGGGATTTGAGAAAAGCCGGACTGGGTATCCTAAATAACATGCCCGGCGATGCCAAGCCGGCTTCGGTTATTGAAGATACAGCGGTAAATCCCAAAGTGCTGCCACATTATATTGCCGACATTAACAAGATGCTTGAAAAGCACAAAACAAGTTGCGTTTATTACGCGCACATTGCAACAGGCGAGCTGCATTTACGTCCGGTGCTGAACTTAAAAGAGCCAAAAGATGTAAACCTTTTTTATGAAATTGCCCGCGATACGGCTAATATTGTTAAAAAGCACCGTGGTTCTCTCAGCGGTGAACACGGCGACGGGAGGCTCAGGGGTGAGTTTATCCCTTTGATGATTGGGGAGCACAACTACAATCTGCTGAAAAGCATTAAGCATACCTGGGATAAGGACAATATTTTTAATCCCGGAAAGATTACCGACACCCCGCGCATGAATGAGCAACTCAGGTGGGAATCCGGCAAACCCACACCTGTCATACAAACCTATTTCGATTTTTCAAAGGATTTAGGCATTGTGCGTGCCGCCGAAAAGTGCAACGGAACGGCATCGTGCCGAAAGAGCGAAATTATCGGGGGAACCATGTGCCCCAGTTATATGGCCACAAGAGATGAGAAACATTCCACCCGCGGACGAGCCAATATTTTGCGTGAGTTTCTGAATAAAACGGATACAAAAAATCCATTCGACCACAAAGAGATTTACGAAGCGCTTGATTTATGCCTTTCTTGTAAAGCCTGTAAATCGGAGTGTCCCTCCGGAGTGGATGTGGCAAAAATGAAAGCGGAGTTTTTGCAACATTATTACGACAGCCACGGCGTTCCGTTGCGTGCAAAGCTGATTGCCAACATTGCCAAAGTTAATAAAGCGGGAAGTTATGTCCCGTGGCTTTACAACTTTTTACAAACCAACGGGTTTACTTCATCTGTTTCGGCTAAGCTGCTGGGTTTTTCCTCACAGCGCAAATTCCCTCTTATTTCAAAAGTACCGCTTGAAAAATGGTTCGCTAAAAACACACCGGAACATTCCCGAAAATTTCCCAATGGCAAAGTGTATCTTTTTAATGATGAGTTTACACGGTTTAACGATACCGATATTGGTATTAAGGCCATCAGGCTGCTAACAAAACTCGGCTATGAGGTTGTTATACCACATCACCTTGAAAGTGCACGTACCTACCTGTCGAAAGGGTTGGTAAAAAAGGCACAAGCCATTGCACAAAAAAACATCCTGCTTCTCAAGGATTTGATTAGCAGCAGTTCGCCTTTGACAGGTATTGAACCGTCGGCAATACTCACTTTTAGAGATGAATACATTGAGTTGGCAGGTAATTTGAAAGATGAAGCGGAGAAACTGTCCGAAAATGTGTTGATGATTGATGAATTTTTAGCCGGCGAAATAGAAAAAGGAAGAATCAAACAAAAACAGTTTACCGCCGAGCCAAAGCACATTAAACTTCACGGACATTGTCACCAAAAATCGCTGGCCTCAACCAGACCCACCTTAAAAATTCTCGGATTTCCGGAAAATTATACCGTGGAAGAAATTCCGTCGGGTTGTTGTGGTATGGCCGGAGCCTTTGGATACGAAAAAGAGCATTACGAGCTATCGATGAAAGTGGGTGAGCTGGTGCTGTTTCCTGCTGTAAGGAATTCATCCGAGGAGACGATAATAGCGGCACCGGGCACCTCATGCCGTCATCAAATAAAAGATGGTACCCAACGCAAAGCATTACATCCAATAGAGATTCTTTATGATGCATTGAAGTAGAAAAGTATGAGATTTTTCCGGTTTTGCAGACGGTATTTTAGCTTAGCATTTAAGATTATACACCTTTCAAAACTCTTTAACGCAACTACTGTTGCAACCTTTTTGCTTTTCACTCAATCTATTTGATAAAAATTAGTTTTCTGCTATCTATTTTTTAGTTATTTTTATCGCCCGAAATCAAAAATAAAAAAAATGAAATTTTTAGTGCGCTTTTTGTTTGTTGTTGTTATTACCCTATCCATTGTTTCGCTGTCATCCTGCGCAAAAAAATCATACCCTGCTTATACCGGCAAGCACAAAAGCCATGTAGCAGCATCTATTGATCCTGCCACGCCCAAAAAGCAGCCCCTGCGGAAACATTACATTATTCCAAATAAAAAGAAAAAAATCTTAGGTTCTGATTATCATTAGAATACGCATAAAAATTCAGAACCCGTTAATTTCTGTTCTTGGTCAAACCTGAAAAAGATACCCATCCCACTTTCAAAATAATACCCGGCTGAAAACTTGTGTATTTATACCAAATGTGCCGGTTTAGTTTGTTGTTTCGGATGGCTTGCATTGCCTTTTAAGATAATTCATTGTGGAACTTGATTAAATAGACCTTTAGGCCGGTATGCTTTCCAAAAAAAATAAGCAAAAAAATTTTGATTAATTTGATAGTGAAAATCTAAAAATTACCTTATTTTTGAATAATTGGAATAAAATGAAATTCAGGGAGGTAGCCGGACATAAGACAACAGTAAACGGATTTATGCCTGAAAGTAATTGCAATGATACAGACAAAGAGATTTTTATATTTAATTTTTCAGCAAATAATGAACCACAGTAACACCATTCAAGAAGTCATTAATGACAACCGGCTGCTAACAATTATATAATTGTATGATACATATTCCGAAAGCACAAATACATAGTCTTAATCTATTGATTTTGATTGCAGTACTCTTGTCCTCTGCGTCGGCACATGCGCAAAGCAATCTATTAAAAGGGTACATCATAAACAATAACAATGACACAATTTTAGGTTATCTCAAATATGATACGGACAAAAAATTAAGCACCGGAGTTCTTTTTTATTCTGAAAAAAAGAAAAATAATTTCAAAATATATCATGCAAACCAAATAAAGGGGTTTGTATTTTCCAATAAAAGATCGTTTAAGTCTTTTGTGCTCCCCGGTGATAAGACTCCGGTTTTTGCAAAAAAAAATATTACCGGAAAAGTTAATTTATATACTCAGAAAGTTGAAACCTATGGGAATACGATTCTTTACAATCCCGAAAAAAATTTGACGGAGTTTCTTTCGCCAAAAACCAAATATGTATTTGTTATAGATAGTAATGCATATGTGTATAGTCCTGCAAAATACATCGGTAAAATTAAACGCATTACCGGTGACGACAAAACCGTTGAAAAGGATATTGATTCTCTAAAAAGTAACGCCAACGACCTGAAACAGTATATTGTTTCGTACAACAAAAGGTTTGAAGATGCTTATCCTTTATATGTGTATGAAGACAGTATCCGCTTTTCGCATGATTTTTTAATCGGGATGCCTGTGGCAAACCGAAATGGAAGAAAGGTTAGGTTAAGTGCCTCTTTGGCAAAACAGATGACCGATATGAACCACTCTTTTTTCTATCGGGCAGGGATTAATTATCTCTATTTTTGGAATCCCCGGAAGGAAAGAGATACATCTCTATATTATCAACCTGTTACAATGCATTATTTCAATTTTATGCCCATCGGATTATTAATTAGCGCCAATACGGAAAAGGTTATTCCTTATGGTTACTTATCTTTTGGGTTGGCTTTTTTATTTGAAGAATACTATTCCGGTGAGCAAACAACAATACGAAAAAATTTTTACTATTGTCCGGCTGTTAATTTTGGTGCAGGGGTAAAAATTAAAATAGCAAAAACAAAATACCTTACCATCGAAATTTCGCCCCCAATTTTACTGGCCGAATCATATAACCTATTTGTTAACATAGGGTTATCTTATTAAATTGGCAACTGTTTCAAATTTCACCGTCCTAACCTGCGAACCGGCGAGAATTGGCCATGCCGAAGTTCCAGCTAATACAATTTTTGATTTGTCAATATTATACGTAGCGGAATTGTATCTGATGTATTGTAAAGCTCTTTTTGAATCGTTTAAACATTTTAGTATTCCTTCATTTTGTATTACCCTGACATAGGTTGACCTTTTTTTATAATTATTTACCTTGATCAGAGTCCGCAAAAAAGTTATTTCCGTAATTTTTTTTTGTCTTTAATGGACAAAAAAATTCCAGAATAACTTTTAAGCTCCCTGGCTCTTTTCAAAGTTTGTGCAATTTACTAAATTTTTATTTGATACTACTTTTTTATTGTTATTTATTCGTTTTCTTCATAGTAATATGAGTAATCA
>CAYVWX010000017.1:0-234 GCA_964455635.1 uncultured Lentimicrobiaceae bacterium
ATCCTGCTCCCCTCATCATCGTAAAAATATTTCGACGACAGGTATTTAGGCAAAGCAGTAAGGCCCGCTATTACATCACTTAAAAAGATGGGCGAGGTAATTGTATTGTTTTTCATTGGTTGCAATAATTAGCTGAAAATATACGTTTTAAGCACAAGAGTTTAGGTTGAAAATATTATTAAATTAAAAATGACAATACTCAATTTAAAAAACTTCTGAACCATGGAATTTGAA
>CAYVWX010000017.1:244-16524 GCA_964455635.1 uncultured Lentimicrobiaceae bacterium
AGAGTTTCGTTTGAAAAATATTATTAAATTAAAAATGACAATAATCAGATTTCAAATAAATTCTAAGATGCAGTACTCAATTTAAAAAACTTCTGAACCATGGAATTTGAATAGTTGGCATCCTGTTTTTGGTTTTTTCTTAGTTTGAACATTGAATATTATTTGATATTTATTGCTTGTTTTTTGGTGCTTACAAACGAATCATTGAAATGAACAAATTCTACCCGGGAACTCCTGTTTCGTAAGGGTTGTCGGGATTGTTGCTCCACTCGAACCAGCCGCCGTCGAATACCGAAACCTTGGGCCACCCCATCAGCCACGCATTAAACCAGGCTTCGCTGCCACGCCAGCCGGTTCCACAGTAAAAGGCGAGATGTTTGTCGGGGGTAATACCCACCGATTTCCAATTGGCTGCAATTTCGTGGTATTCGCGGGTAGTATGATCCGTGTTGCGGTAATTTTCCATATGATAAGCATCGGTGCCACAATTACCAAAAATGGCGCCGGGAATACGGCCTTTCTTTTCGATGTAATTGTAACCGCTTACCTCACCAATATATTCGGGCCAGCTGCGAACGCACACCAACCCGGCATCAGCAGCAGCAAGCATCTCTTTCGCTTCGGGAACATCAACAGCCAACTCCGGATGTTGGGGAATGATAGCTCCAAAAGCAGTAACAGGCTGTTTTGCAACATCATCTGTGCAAACATCGTAGCCGGCATCAATCCATGAACGGTAGCCTCCGTTAAGCACTTTTACATCTTTTACGCCTGCATACAGCATAATAAAGGCGTTTCGGATGGCACCAATGTGGCCGGCAGCACTTCCCGGAAAATCATCTGCGTTATCGGGCTCCATGTATTTTCCATAAACAACAACCGTAGTATCAGCAGTAATTCCGTGTTGCTCCAATGCTTTTTTGAGCTCTGCAGGGGAACGCCTGTTCCATGTTTCGGGAGCTTCCAACGCCAGTGTATCCATGTCAACAGCTCCGGGAATATGGCCTGTAAGATAGGCGTTTCGGTTGCGGTAATGCGAGTGGACAATCATGATTTTGCCACCGTTGTGTCCGGGAGGAATTTCACCGTCAACTGCTGCTTTTACCCATTGTGGTGAAACCAGATTTTTATATCGAACCAGCTTATCCATGGGCAGGTTGGGATTGGCCGACCACTCATCTTTAAAATGGTAATAAACACCTGTGTTGGCATATCCCAACCGGTTAAAATAATCTGCCATTTTGTTGATTTCCTCCCGGTCATAACCATAAACCACTATTTGTTTGTCGGGAGTAATGCCTTTTGAAAGGAGTATTTCGATAAAATCGATGTAGGTTGTCCACTTGAAAGGAATGCTTTTAGCTCCCTGAATGTGGCCGCCTCTTTTCTCATTTTGAAGTTTCCAGCCGTTATAGGCATCAATTTGACGAGCATCAATCAACAGGATGCTCTGTTGTTTAATTAGTTTCAAGACCTCTTCGGTAGTGAAACTTTTTCGTTCTTTATTACTCATAAACTATTGTTTTTAATATCTTTATAATCTTTTAAACTATTGGAATCAGGTTTTAAATAATCAGTTTTATTCATCACGAATGTTTCATGCATTTATAATTTTGTTTACCCTATGGAATTTAAAAACTATTCCAAAGGATGAATTTGATATTATGTTCCTTTGTTTTGTCACGATTTTTGCCTGCCGTGCGGCAAAAATCCCGCCAAAACGGGTCTTATGTCTTTTTTTATACCCCGGGTTAACACCCGGGGCTATAAATATTCCGCTCCTAACGGAGCTTCTTAATCATGTTGCTGTATGTCAGATTTTCGACATGGATGTTACCTGTCAATTCATTTTATAAAAATAGTTTATTTTTTGACCTTTAGACAGATTTTACAAATTACTGACATCATTTAAAAGAGATTACGAATGTTAGTTGTTGACATTCCGGAATTTAGGCTTAATCAACACCCGGAGTGACGGATTGTAGGTAAAATAACTCCACGACCAACTGAGGAAAACAAACAATTTATTTTTAACACCCATAATGGTAAACAGATGCACCAGCGACCAAAGTACCCAGGCAACAAATCCGTAAATAGTTCCGAAAGGCATGTCGGCTACCGCGAGATTACGACCAATAGTGGCCATGGAGCCTTTGTTTTTATATTCAAACAAAACCGGCGGTTTGTTTTTATTGAGCTTGTGCAAATTTTTTGCCAACAGGTTTGCCTGTTGAATGGCTGCCTGCGCCACCTGCGGATGTCCGTCAGGGTAGTCAGGTGTTTTCATCAAACAAATATCGCCCAAAGCAAACAGGTTGCTGTACCCCTCAATGCAGTTTGTGCGGTCAACCAAAATACGTCTGCCGCGGGTAAAAACACTTTCGTTAAGTCCTGAAACCGTATTGGCAATTACACCGGCAGCCCACACCACCGTTTTTACAGGGATGTTTTTTTCGTTAGAGGTCTGCAATACATCCCCATCATAATCCAGTACCCGTGTATT
The DNA here is from genome assembly GCA_964455635.1 of uncultured Lentimicrobiaceae bacterium. Classification (GTDB taxonomy): domain Bacteria; phylum Bacteroidota; class Bacteroidia; order Bacteroidales; family F082; genus B16-G9. The sequence continues at coordinate 2,748 of CAYVWX010000017.1, forward strand.
TAAAAAGACCTCAACACCGAGACTTTCAAGATACTCTTTTGATTTTTTGGAAGAGTGCTCCGACAAAGCAGCCAACAACTTTGGTGATGCTTCAAAAAGCATAATTCTCATTTTCGACAGGTCCAGTTCGGGATAATCTTTAGGAAAAACAAATTTTTTCATTTCTGCCAGTGCTCCGGCAAGCTCAACACCGGTGGGGCCACCTCCCACGAGGGCAATATTCATAAATGCTTCCGTCTTACGGCTGTCGGTTTCCAACAATGCTTTTTCAAAATTTTCAAGAATGGTATTTCTGATTAAAATTGCATCGGAAGCGGTTTTCATGGAGTAGGCAAACTTTTCTATGTTCTTTTGCCCAAAGAAATTAGTATTCACACCCATTGCCAATACAAGATAATCGTATTTTAGCCTGCCCACGGTAGTAGAAATTTCGTTTCTATCGGAATGAATACCCGTTATTTCGGCAATACGAAAATGAATGTCTTTTTCGTTTTGTAATATTTTGCGAACCGGAAACGAGATGGCAGTCGGCTCCAGTCCCGCCGTAGCAATTTGATATAGCAAAGGCTGAAACAGGTGAAAGTTGTTTTTGTCGAGAACGACTACCTGAAAACCTTCACAGCCAATCTTTTTTATAAGTTTTAAGCCGGCAAACCCACTGCCCACTATTACAATTCGTTTTTTGTTGTTGTCGGGAATATTGGCTATGTATTGGTTATTGGTGTTCATAAAATAAAATTATTTTTTTAATATTTAAGTGCACTCCGAAAAGCCTAAAGGTAAATATATGGTCATCCGACGAATTCTTATTTAACTGATTATCAGTTGTGATATTTGTAGATGCTTTGCAACTATATTCATCGGATAACTTTTTGGAATGGACTCATTGGGTTTTTAATTTTAATGGTGGTAACGGGTTCGTGATTCAGCATCAAAATTAAAAAAACTCACGAGAAATGTCCCGTGAGTTTTTTGTTGACTTATCACACATTGTTTAAGATTAATTAAAGCTTAACAATTTTTTTAGAGATTCTTCCCGAACCGGGTACCGAGATGCGAATAAAGTAGATGCCACCCGGAAGTGAGCTTGTATCCCATGTTGAGTTATGAACTCCTTTAGCCACACTGCTTTTCAGGATAACAGCAACAGTTCTTCCGGTAAAGTCGATGGCTTCGATGGTAACATCCGACTGCCGTGTAGCATTAAAGTTAATGGTTATGTTATTGGTTACAGGGTTGGGATAGATGGAAACACCATCGGCCGCACCTGAAATAATATCTTCAATTCCGGAAACATCAAGGTTAAGTTGCGCTTCGGCTGCAAACACAGGCGCTAAACCATCGGGTTGTTGCGGCAGGAATGGGATACCGTCGCCATCGGAGTCGTTACCGGTTTCACCCGTGGGATCGAATTCGGCCAGCTGCATGGCATTGGCAACTTTTTTAAAGAACCGCGTGTAAATCATGGCTCCTTCGGTATGGCCGCCTACCAGCGTGGCTTCACGCAGCGCACCGGCAATAACGGCAAAGTTCATGGGAGTATAGGTAGCCATATCGTTTCCAAGCTCTGTTTTAAAGGCCATCATCTGAGGCACATAATAGTTGTTTATTAAAAAGTTATAGGCTTCGTTGGCGGCATCCAAAAAGTCGTTGTTAGAGGTTAAGCTGTAAGCAGCATACAACCCGCGGGCAACGGCAGCCTGCGAAACAGCAGTTTTGGCTGTGTTGTCGGGTCCTTGTCCAATAGAATATCCGTTATAAAAACCTCCTTCAGCGTCTTTAAGCATATGGATAATAAAATTACTTTGAGCATTAACAGCGTTTAAAATCATAGGTTCCATGGGGGTTGATGCAAACTCTTCATGCATTTTAACCAAAACCATGGTTATGTAACCTGCATTCAGGGCTGAAATATCGTTACCTGGCTGTGCTGCACCGTTTATAAGTTCCGAGCTGTTTACAAAAGTTCCTTCGGTGCCGTTAAAGTGCATGGCCATCAGGTTCATAAAAATAACTTTACTTGTTCCTTTCATCAGGTCGAAGGGGCCGGGCATGCCTGTTTGCGACATGGCTGCCGGAAACGGGTTACCGTCAAACACTTCGTGATATGCCAGATGGGCGGCATCGCTGCTGTTATCAGGATCCATCATGTTTTTGAAATTGAGTGCTCCCCACAGATAGGACAGCTGGTCGAAAAGGTCGCTGCCGGCATCGGTTACAGTAAAAGAACCGGCTTTGGGAGGCATCATCGTACCACCGGGAATTTCGGTAACGGCAATCTGATGAGGAAAATAGAGTATTCCGTTGGCTGGATCATACGTCATGGGGTCAACAGCGCCCAACGAATCACCGTTGTATGCAAGGTTGCCAAGGATAAATTTTGTTTTGTTGATGGCTTCGGCAGTCAATACCTGGCCAATAAAACCATCGGTGCCGTCGCCACCATAAAAAATATTGTTGTCGGGGTCGAAATTGGGACTTCCGGTTGAATCGGGCGAGTTGGTACCGTCCGCATCGATACCATTGTCCAGTGAATCGTGAAAACCGCCCAGCATATCCTGAGCCCAAAGGTATTGTTTCATCAGGGTTTGTCCCATGGCACCAAGACTAAAAGTTTTATCCATTTTGGTTCTGTCCCACCGCAACGAGGCAAAATTCGATCTGAAATCGTCGGCTACAGGTTGTGGCAAGTGAGGGTCGCCGCTCTGAAATTCGGCAAACTGAGGCCAAGGGTTCATGGGTGCCATTCCGCCTGAAAGCATGGAGAAATGCATAATGGTTTTCATTAATTCATCGTCGTTTTTAAAACCGTTGGGAGTGCCACCGGTGTATTGACCATCAAAACTATCGGGTTCCATGGCTGCTTTTTGCATGATGACAGGCCCCCACATCATGTGTAAACCTATGCCTGAACGCGATATAACCGTTCCGAGTTGATAACGCGAGTACTCGTAATTTTCGATTCCTAAGGTGTAAGCGGTAGAATCGGGTTGATTTAAAACCATAGGATCTAAATCGTCAAGATTGTATCCCAGGGCTTCGGCAAAAGGCTCACCACTTTCGTTAATTTCGTTGGCAAGCAACATCTGTCCTTTGGTTTGAAATGTTTCGGTGGAGGTAATTACCACCTGTGCTGTTGATATATTAACCGCAAAAAGAACGCCTAATATAATTGATAAAAATGTTTTCATGATTTAAAGATTTATTGATTAAAATATATTCGCTTTAACAGACGAACCCTGCTTTATTTCCTGACAAAAATGAGAAGACACTTTTTTAATATTGGCTGCCATCATACTTATTATCAGCTTTTAATACAGATTGAAAAAGTGAAAAGATAATCAGCACATAAGATAAACAACCCCAACATACCAATGGCCGTTAATCTGCATCGGAAATTATTTTACATTTGTAATTAGTAATCATCACTTACAAAGCAATTCACACATGAAGCACAAATACTTTCTTATAGGGTTATTTATGGTTTTACCGCTTGTTTTTAAAGGCCAGGATACACTTCGCTTTTACTTTGACAAAGACTGGAAACCTACTTCCGACTATCAATCTTATTATTATAGAGACATGTACAAATCGGGTTCCCTATGGATTGTTATTGATTATTTTCCCGACGGACAGGTTCAGATGAAAGGATCAAGCTTAACCTTAAACACAGATGATAAACAGGGATTGTTTACTTTTTATTTTAAAAATGGAATCAAAAAGGGAGAAGGAAATTACAATCACGGTAAAAAAATTGGAGCATGGACGTGGTGGTACAAAAACGGACAATTAAAAGGTGCTGGAAATTTTAAAAATGACAAGAAAGAAGGGCAGTGGAAATGGTATTTTGACAATGGGCAAAAAAGTGCCGTTGAACAATACGGAAATGATTCGCTGCTGTCTGCACGCTATTGGAACAGGGATGGAAGTATTTTAAAAGACCCTGAAAAAGCCGTAAGAAGTATTGAGTTTCCCGGAGGAAAAGAAGCACTCATGACATTTATGAAAGAAAATCTTGTTTTCCCCGAAGATCTCAAAGAATTAGACATTAGCGGTATTGTTTACGTGAGTTTTGTGGTGGATACCAACGGAGCCGTAAAGGACATAAAGATATTAAGATCACCCCATCCGGAACTGTCGAAACTGGTAATTGCCATGATTAAAAAGATGCCGCGTTGGAAACCTGCTAAAGTCCATAATATCATTTCCGAAAGCAAAGCCAATTTACCGGTTAAATTTACTTTAACGGAGTAGCGGGACCTCTTTTGATGTACATAAAAGTTGTTTAAAATTAATTTACTGAAAAAGTTTGCGTTATCGGCTTTATAATTTATCCAGTGCTTTTAAAATATCCTTTACAGAGGCTCTCTTTTTATAATCGGGATTAAACTGCCGCCAACGAATAATTCCGTCACGGCCAATGATAAAGGTAGCGGGAATGGGAAGCTGCTGCGAATCGTCGGAGTGAGTTTTCTTTAGGCCGGCACCAAGTATAACATTATAGGTAAACAGCTGTGTTGAAGTGGGTTTAAAAGTAACGTCGTAAGCATTGGCAATCCGGTAGCCTTCGTCGTAAAGCAGGGTAAATTCGGCTCCTGTTTTTTTTGCCATCTTGTTAAGGTAATCGGGTTTTTCGGGCGATATGGCAATCACTTTGGCGCCTGTAGCTTCAATCATGCTGAGGCTGTCCTGTATCGAACCAAGGTGTTTGTTGCATACGGGACACCAAAACCCGCGGTAAAAAATAAGGACTACAGGTTTCTTTTGTAACTCCTTTTCAAGGTTAAAAGTACTGTTATGTGCATCTTGTGCCATAAACAGGGGAGCTTTTGCTCCAATAGATAATCCGTGCGCATCTTTAACACTGCGCTGTGTTTGACTGTTTACTGCTGTAATCATGGTAATAAGTATCAGGATTAAGAAAAATCGTTTCATTTTTTCATTTTTTTAAAATTTGACAACCAACCTTCCGATATAAATACCGCCCGGGGTTAACAATAAAATAGTACCATGAAAATGTAAATCCTGACATGAAAAAATTATTTTACCGGAAATTAATGCAAAAAGTGAAATATTTAACGAATCTCCGAAAAACTCACACCAGCCCGGCAGGCCTTGCAATCCAATCCTGATTAGGATAAAAACTTAAACAACAGTGTTTTTATTCTTTTTAGGGTTACAAACCCGAAACAGCCTGAATTGTTATGGAAACCATTCGGGAATGGTTTCTACGTTTGTTATTTTTTAAATTATGTTGTGCTACCGCAAGCTCGACAGGATTTGTAATCCTGACGATAATAATAAAACAGTTTGCGTTTGTTGTAAGGAAACCATTCATGAATGGTTTCTACGTTTGTTATTTTGTAGTTACGTGGTGTCATTTACTTTAGGCACTCCAAACTTTAGGCATTTTAGGCACTTCAGGCAATCTTAAAATATCCCCACTTCACCCCCCCTCAATCCACCCAATCCCCTCAATCCCATCAATCCCCTCAATCCCCTCAATCCTTTCAATCCTTTCAATCCACTCAATCCTTTCAATCCACTCAATCCACCCAATCCACCCAATCCTCTCAATCCCCTCAATCCCCTCAACCTGTTAAATAAAAAAACGCAATAAACCTTTCTCTTTTTCATACATAGTTTATCTTTGGCGCAAATAATCTTTAAACCTATTTTTTATGGAAACCAAAGCCGCATTAAGAGGAGGAGAATTCCTTATTAAAAATGTAAACATCAACGATGTATTTATTCCTGAACAATTTGATGAAGAGCAGCAGATGATTGCCCAAACATGCGAAGATTTTATTGAAACTCAGGTAGAACAGTATTTCGACGACCTCGACAAACACAAAGAAGGCATTATGCCTCAATTACTTAAACAAGCCGGAGAGTTAGGATTACTGGGAATTTCCGTTCCCGAAGAATACGACGGATTCGGACAGTCGTTTTTAACCAACATGAAAGCCAACGAAGCCATTGGCTCCGGTTACTCATTTTCCGTTGCATTTATGGCTCACACCGGCATAGGAACCCTTCCTTTGCTCTATTACGGTAATGACGATCAACACAAAAAATACCTTCCTAAACTGGCTACAGGCGAATGGCTGGCCTCCTATTGTTTAACTGAACCCGGGGCAGGCTCCGACGCCAATGCAGGATCCACCAAAGCCGTGTTGAGTGACGACGGCAAACATTATATTCTGAACGGACAAAAAATGTGGATTACCAATGCCGGCTTTGCCGATTTGTTAACTGTTTTTGCTAAAATTGATAACGATCGTGTACTAAGCGCATTTTTAGTTGAAGCCCATAGTGATGGCATAACCATGAATCCCGAAGAAAATAAAATGGGAATTAAAGGCTCTTCCACCCGCCAAATTTTCTTTAACGATGTAAAAATACCCGTTGAAAACCTGTTGGGTCGCCGGGGCGAAGGCTTCCGTATTGCACTTAACATTCTGCATGTGGGCCGTATTAAATTGGGTGCCACCGTTATAGGAAGTATGCGACGGGCTATTAAACAGTCGGTTAACTATGCCAACGAGCGGAAACAGTTTGGGGCAAATCTGGCAAATTTCGGTGCTATTAAACAAAAACTGGCCGACCAGGTTGTAAAAGCCTTTTCAACCGAATCGGCAGTATATCGCGCCAGCAAAGACATTGAAGACACCATCGAGTCGTACAAAGAACAGGGAAAAACCTATGGTGCCGCCAACATTGAGGGTATAGCCGAATACGAGCCCGAATGTGCCATGTTAAAAGTTTACGGCTCCGAGGCCTTGGATTTTATTGTGGATGAAGGTGTTCAAATTCACGGCGGGATGGGCTATTCGGCCGAAACGCCTATCGAACGTGGTTACCGCGATTCAAGAATCAACCGCATTTTTGAGGGTACAAACGAAATCAACCGGCTTATTGTTATCGATTCTATTACTAAAAAAGGTAAAAAACACAAAATCAACCTTTACGAAAAAATTGAAGAGATTAAACAACATTTGTCACCCGAAGCTTTAACCGGCGATTATTTTGCCGATAAACATTCCATTGTCGATAATTTCAAGAACATTTTACTTTACATCATTCCCGTTGTTCAGGAAAAATTCGGACGCAAACTGATGTTTGAAGAGGAAATTTTAATGAACCTGGCCGACATAATGATGAATGTGTATGTATTGGAATCAACACTGCTGCGTGTTGAAAAACTCGATGCTCAAAACTTAAAAAACAACATCGCTGTTTATAAAGACATCCTTGATATATTAACCCAAAATCTGGCCGGTGAAATTTATCAGGCAGGTTACGAAGCCATCGGCTCGTTTGCCGAAGGTGATGAAATGAAAGAGCTTTTGAACCTGTTTGAAAAATTTGTAAAAATTGAACCCTTTAACATAAAAGAGGCACGTCGCCGGGTAGCCGACAAACTCATCGACGATAATTTTTACAACTTTTAATACCCGTCGGTTAATTTTGCTTTAAAACATCCATTATGAACTACATACTTTTTGACAGTTTCGACCGAACCAAACTGCTGCCCTTTACTTACACAAGGCCTGTGGCCGACATAAGAGTCGGGATTTTAACCATCAGAGAAAAATGGGAAAAATTTCTGAATCAAAAAACTTCTTCGTTAACCGAAGAGTACCTCAGTAAAAAATATCCGCTGCTTAAGGCCGAAGAAAATATTTTGATAAACGGTGCTGTATTACCCACACAGGAACTTGTGCAAAAAATAACCGCCTTAAAAAAAGGCGAAACACTGGCAAAAGGCGATTTTGTAATTGCCATGTGGCTCGGCTTGGAAGATGTGGAAAAGATAAACGATTCGGAATCACCGGTTACCGTACAAACAGATTTGGATTTTTTACAGATAAAAAACATCTGGGACATCTTTAACCTGAACGATAAGGCTTTGTCAGCCGATTTTAACCTGCTTACCAAAGGCAGAAAATCGCAGCCTGTCAGCAAAACAAATTTTATAACGGGTAATCCCGACCTGATTTTTATGGAAGAGGGGGCTAAAGCTGAATTTTCCTTTATAAACACCACCAACGGTCCTGTTTACATTGGCAAAGAAGCTGAAATTATGGAAGGTGCCAAAATACGTGGACCTTTTGCCCTAGGCGACCACAGCGTGGTTAAAATGGATGCCAAAATATACGGTGCCACTACCATCGGCCCTCACAGCAAGGTTGGTGGCGAAATTAATAATGTTGTTGTTTTCGGATACAGCAACAAAGCACACGACGGTTTTATGGGTAACAGTGTCATGGGCGAGTGGTGCAACATTGGAGCCGATACAAACACCTCTAACCTTAAAAATACCTACGACTCCGTCAGATTATGGTCCTATGATGAAGAATCGTTTGTAAACACAGGCTTGCAATTTTGTGGCCTGATGTTGGGCGACCATTCAAAATGCGGTATCAATACCATGTTTAACACGGGAACCGTTGTGGGAGTTTTTGCAAATGTGTTTGGTTCGGGATATCAACGGAATTTTATTCCGAGTTTTAGCTGGGGAGGCGCCAGGGGTTTTCAAACCTTTAAACTCGACCGCGCATTTAAAGTTGCCGAAGCGGTGATGATGCGACGTGGCATTAAATTAACCAAAATCGATAAAGATATACTTACCCGTATTTTTGAAGATACCGGCAACAAGCGATTTCGTTAAAAACAGTTTTTTGTTTGGCATACTAATTGACTTATTACGGCAGATATTTATTAATATCCTTTTTTTCAACGCAATCTGTTAAACTGCTGTGGCGTTTGCATTAATTGATTGTGTTATAATTTTATTACACTGACAAATTGACGTATAAATATGAGTGAAATACTTTTTTCCGATATAATTGATGGCGATACCGAATTTTTTCCGCTTCTTTCTGCCGAAGATGAAGAGGTGATGAACGAAGAAAAAATTCCTGATGAGTTGCCCCTGTTACCCTTGCGAAACACGGTACTTTTTCCGGGAGTGGTTATTCCCATTACCGTTGGCCGTGACAAGTCCATTAAACTTATTCGCGATGCCTATGCAGGCGATAAAACCATTGGTGTGGTTACCCAAAAAGACCCTGAAGTTGAAGAACCCGTTGAAGATGACCTGCACAAAATTGGTACGGTTGCCAGGATTATAAAGATTTTACAAATGCCCGATGGCAATACTACAGCCATTATTCAAGGTAAAAAACGGTTTCAAATTGATGCCGTTACACAGCTTGAACCCTATCTTAAAGCCGCTGTTAGCAACTACGAGCCTAAAAAAGAAAACCCCGCAACAAAAGATTTTGAAGCACTTATTGACTCGGTTAAAGACCTTGCCATTCAGATAGTTGACAAATCGCCCAACATCCCATCCGAAAGTGCATTTGCTTTAAGGAACATAGAAAGCCCAGTTTTTCTTGTAAATTTTGTTTCCTCCAACTTATCCATCGAAAACAGTCAGAAACAGGAATTGCTGGAGATAACAAACATCGCTGTCAGGGCACAAAAAGTGCTGGAACATCTTACCAAAGAACTGCAAATGCTGGAACTCAAAAACCAGATACAAAAAAAGGTAAAAGTTGACATGGACAAGCAGCAGCGCGATTATCTGTTAAACCAGCAACTAAAAACCATACAGGAAGAACTGGGTGGCGGCCCCCACGATACCGAGCTTCACGAACTACAGGAAAAAGCCGCCAAAAAAAATTGGTCGGACGAGTTGGCCGAAGTTTTTAATAAAGAGATGGAGCGGCTTATGCGGATGAACCCTGCAGCAGCTGAATACTCCATACAGCTTAATTATCTGGATTTACTGGTAGAGCTGCCCTGGAATGAATTTACAACCGATAACCTCGACTTAAAACATGCTAAAAAAGTTCTGGAGGAAGACCATTACGGCCTGGACGATATTAAAGAACGTATTCTGGAATTTTTGGCCGTGTTAAAGCTGAAAAAAGATATGAAAGCCCCCATACTCTGTTTTGTCGGCCCTCCCGGAGTGGGTAAAACATCGTTGGGAAAGTCCATAGCAAAGGCACTCGGACGAAAATATATTCGTATGTCGCTGGGCGGCGTTCGCGACGAAGCCGAATTGCGCGGACACCGGAAAACCTATATCGGCGCCATGCCGGGACGCATTATACAAAGCCTTAAAAAGGTAAAATCGGCCAATCCGCTTTTTATGCTCGACGAAATTGATAAGGTAAGCGGCAACAACTACAGCGGCGACCCGCAGGCAGCGCTGCTGGAAATTCTTGATCCCGAACAAAATTCAGCCTTCTACGACAACTACCTGGAGGTTAATTTCGACCTTTCGCATATTCTCTTTATTGCCACTGCCAACACCCTTTCCACCATCCACCCTGCCCTGCGCGACAGGATGGAAATTATTGAGCTGAGCGGATATCTCAGAGAAGAAAAAGTGGAAATTGCCAAACGTCACCTTTTACCCAAACAACTTGAAGCGCATGGCGTTAAAAAGAAACAACTAAAATTTAATAAATCGGTTTTAGAAACAATTATTGAAGATTATACCCGCGAAGCAGGCGTTAGATGGCTCGAAAAACAAATTGCCAAAGTAATTCGCAACAGGGCTAAATACATTGCCATGGATGAACCCTATAATCAAACCGTTACACAGGATGATTTACGCAAAATTCTGGGGGTTAAAAGGTTTCAGCGCGACCGCGATATTTCAAACGATGTGGCCGGCGTGGTTACAGGCCTGGCATGGACTGCCGTGGGAGGCGAAATTTTGTTTATTGAAGTTAGCCTTAGTCCGGGAAAAGGCCACCTGAAACTTACCGGAAACCTGGGCGAGGTTATGAAAGAATCGGCCATCATTGCTTTAGAATATTTAAAAGCCCATGCCGCCAATCTGAACATTGCACCTGAAGTGTTTGAAAAGTGGAATGTGCACATACACATTCCCGAAGGAGCTACCCCAAAAGATGGCCCATCAGCCGGAATTACCATGTTTACAGCACTGGTTTCGGCATTTACACAAAGAAAAGTAAAATCGAAAATTGCCATGACAGGCGAAATTACCCTGCGGGGCAAAGTGCTTCCCGTTGGTGGCATTAAAGAAAAAATTCTGGCAGCCAAACAAGCTAAAATTAATACCATTATCCTTTCGGAAGAAAACAGAAAAGATATTGAAGACATTAAAAAAGATTACATTAAAGGACTCTGGTTTATTTATGTTGATAAACTGTGGGATGTTATCGATAACGCTTTGCTCAAAGATAAAGTAGATAACCCGCTGTCAATAAATTAAAAGATATTTTTTCACAAAAGAGCCTTTTGCTTCTTATTTTTATCTATTTTTAAATCCCCAAATCAAATCTTAATTTGGGAGAGAATCTAATATTGGTAAACATGGGAACCATGGAAAAAACCGGCTCAAATAAAAATCGGAAAGCGGATAATGCTATAAAGCAATCTGACTTAGAACATTACAAAGATATTACAGCATGGCAAAACATACTGTCATCCGAAACTTTTCTGGGCGATATATATCGGTGGAGCTATAATGTTAAAGAGAAGTCGATTCATGGAATAGACTTTTTATACAAACAATTCGGTTTGCCTGTGGGCAACAACATCACCCTTGAAAAAATTACGGACCTTGCCGAAAATAACAGCAGCTATCGCGAAGTACTTGCCTGCTACATCGACTTTCCAAGAAAAAACAATGGAAAACTGTTTACCCACACTTTACATCTTCCCAATGGCGAGGTTCTTGAAATTGTGCATACTGCCTGGTTGTTTGAAAAAAACGGAAAACGCGACAAAATAGAAGGTGTACTAAAAATTGTGCCTGAAAGGAATAAGAACCTAAATCACCCGCTATCTTCAATTTTTCCCGAAGTACTCTCTCAAAGCTATGAGGCTTACCTTATCTATACCAAAGGTTCTGACCAGCCGTTGTATGTAAGCCCAAACTTTTTCCGGTTGTTCAACATTAAACCCGAAATGTTTGTTGACGACCTGTTTTTTTATAAAAAATTGGTTTCAGAAAACGACACTAAAAAATTCAGGCTGTTTCATGAAATGACCAGAAACGGTAAATCCGGCGAAATTACCATCCGGTTTAAACATGAGGATGGTTTTATCTGGGTAAAATTAAAATCGATTTTTACAGATAACGATTTTCGCGCCATCATTATTAAAGATGTTACGGAAGAGCAGGCCACAAAAGACCTACTGGACGAAAGCGAAAACAAATACCAGTCATTAATTCATCAATTGCCATTTGTTTTAATCATTCACAAAAACGGTTTCATCAGGTTTATCAATTCAACAGGAAAAAGACTCACCAACAGCAAACGGTTCAGAGACATTATCGGAAAAAACATTTTTGAATTTATTCCGCCGGAAGCTCACAAAAGGAATTATGAGCGAATGATAAAATTTGAAAATGGTGAAAAGGTTGATTATCCGGTTGAAGAGGTGTTGGTTGACAATAGCGGAAATAAAATACCGTTTATGTTATATGCCGAAAAAATAAATTTCGACGGCGAAGCGTGCCATCAGCTTGTTCTTGTAGATGTTTCAAAGGAAAAAGAGTATAAATTCCACATAAAACAACAACGTGCCCTGTTGCGCTTAATAATTGATAAAGTTCCGGCACTGCTGGCCTATGTGTCGAATAAAAATGAGTTTTTATATGTTAACGGAGCCTATGCTGATTTTTACGGCAAAGATTTTAGTTACTTTATTAGAAAAAATGCAAAAGATGTTTTGCCAAAAACCTATTTCAATTCCATTAAAGATAAACTGGACAGGGTAAAAAAAGGTGAAGTTGTTGAATTTGAAAATGAGCGAATCAATTTTAAAGGGCAAAAAATAATTACTTATACAAGGTACATACCTCATTTTGATGACAATGGAAAAGTTATTGCCTTTTTAGCCTCCATTGAGGATATTACTGAAAAAAGAAAAGCCGAAAACGATTTAAAAGAGAGTGAAGACAAATTCAGGCGTATTTTTAACGAATCGCTTACACCACAGCTTCTTTTATCGCAAGAGTTAAAATTTATTGACTGCAACCATGCAGCCCATAAACTGCTGAATTACGACAGCAAAGAGGAGCTTATCGGGAAAGCGCCAACTGATATTTCCCCTGAATTTCAGGAGAACGGTGAAACCTCATTGGCTGCTTCGGAAAAAGTTATTTCGCAAGCTTTACAAAGCGGCGCAGCGGGCTTCGACTGGATTCATCTTACAAAAGAGGGCAAAAATATTTATCTGCACGTTACGCTTACCTTGCTTAAAATTAATGGAAAAAAAGTTATTCATGTTGTTTGGGTTGACATTTCAAAACGGGTAGCCCGCGAAAAAGAAATTAAAAAACTGTCAACCATTGTCGAACAAAGTCCCATTTCAATTATTATAACCAACCTGGAAGGAAATATTGAATATGTAAATCCCTATTTTGAAAAAATAACAGGCTATAATAAAGATGAAGTATTGGGTAAAAATCCGAAAATATTAAAATCGGGCTCAACACCTTTTCACACCTATGTTGAGTTGTGGAAAAAACTTACGAAAGGCGAAACATGGACCGGCGAATTTATTAACAAACATAAAAACGGTAAAATATACAATGAATCGTCGATTATAGTCCCCATAAAAGACAAGTCGGGAAACGTTATCAATTATGTAGGTATTAAAGAAGATATTACCAAAAAACGCGAAGCAGCCGAAAGACTGGCCGAAAGTGAAAACAGGTTTAAATCGTTGTTTTACGAAAACAAATCTATTATGTTGCTGTTCGACCCGAATACGGGCA
>CAYVWX010000017.1:16624-21290 GCA_964455635.1 uncultured Lentimicrobiaceae bacterium
AAGAAAGAGGTATTTTATTCGGTTATTCACGACATCTCCGATAAAATAAAAGCCCTCAAAGAGCTGGAAAAAGCAAAAGAAAAAGCGGAAGAAAGCGACCGTTTAAAATCGGCCTTTCTGGCCAACATGAGTCATGAAATCCGTACTCCCATGAATGCGATTCTCGGTTTTGGAGCACTGTTACAAGACGAAGAAATAGGCAACGATGAACGCAATCAGTTTGTTGACATCATAAACAGCAGTGGCTATTCGCTTCTGGAAATTATTAACGACATCATAGAGATGTCGAAAATTGAAGCCGGCCAAATATCCATCAATAAAAAGCCTACCGACGTAAATCAGTTAATTAAAACGGTTTACAACCAGCATTCGCTGATTGCCTCCAAAAAAAATATTGAACTGCGACTGGTTCCCGATACCTTTTTCGACAACACGGCATTGCTGCTGGATGAAACCAAAGTAAAACAGATATTGGTAAATCTTGTAAACAATGCCATTAAATTTACCGACAAGGGGTATGTTGAACTCGGTTACAGGGTGTTGGAAAAAGAAATTGAGTTTTATGTTAAAGATACCGGTATCGGCATCAGCCCCGAGAACCATCACCTTGTATTTGACAGGTTTAACAAAATAACCTGGGACACCGACGGCAAAAAGGTTTATCCCGGAACCGGCCTGGGTTTGAGTATCTCAAAAGCTTTTGTTACCAAAATGAAGGGTAAAATATGGCTCACTTCCGAAAAAGGAAAAGGAACCACTTTTAATTTTACCATTCCCCTTGAAGCTACAAACATGACGGCTGTCAGCTACGATAACGTTAAGATTTCAGATAACTTTAAACTGGACAACAAAGTTATTTTGGTTGCCGAAGATGAAGCGAAAAACTTTCAATTTTTCGAAGTCTTCCTGTCAAAACTGGGAGCTAAAGTGTTGCATGCCTTTTCGGGTAAAGAAGCCGTTGACATAATGCGTGAAAAAGCCCATGAAATAGACTTGATATTTATGGATATTAAAATGCCCGTCATGGATGGTTATGAGGCCTCCCGAATCATAAAAGCAGATTACCCCGACATACCTATTATTGCCCAAACCGCTTACGCTTTTTCCGACGACAAAGCCAAGGCGCTCGAAGCCGGATGCGACGAATACATTTCAAAACCCATCGCCAAAGGCAAGTTAATAAATTTACTGCGTAATTACCTCTGATCGGGAAATTTTTCGGGCTTGGAAAAGGCAGGATTAGATAAAAAACTGTCGTCTCTTAACGATTTAATAAAATTAAGTAAATCGGTTTTTTCGGTAGCGGTAAGGTGAACGCCCCCGTCGGCAACATGATGCATTAAAGGGTTGACATAAGGCGTGTTGTGTAATCCTTCCGAATAAAAGTCGATAACCTCTTCCAGGGTTTTAAAACGGCCGTCGTGCATATAAGGCGCCTGAAATTCAATATTTCTTAACGTAGTGGCTTTGTAGGCCCCAATATCACGTTCATCACCTGTAATGGCATACCTGTCCATGGGGTCGGTAAAAACAGTATCTTTTCCATTGTTATAAAACAGATGGGTGGTAAACAAAGGATTGCCTGCGCCACCGTGACAATGAAAACAGTCGGCGCCCTGCTCGGTAGTAAATAAAACATAACCATGCAATTCCGATTGATTCAGCTGCTCCTCCCCTCGCAGGTATTTATCAAATTTTGAATTGGCCGATATGAGTGTTCGTACAAACTGGGCAATGGCCTTTTCAATGTTTTTAAAAGTTATCTTTTCACTTCCAAAAGCACGGCCAAAAAGCGCGGGATACCCCGGCAGCGACTGAAACAGGGCTTTAATACGGGTGGTATCGCCATCTATTTCGTTGGCAGCGGTAACGGCAGCATACACCATGTCTTCAATATTTCTCAAGTTCCGATTTGGATTGTCAGGCCAGATATAACCGTTCCATCCGTAGCCGCTGAAATTCCATACCAGGTTAATCATGGGTAACATCACATGATGAGTTGCCACACCATTCAGCCCTTTTACAATTCCTCCGGGAAAACGCGGGTTGTTAATGCCTGCTTCAAAAGAACTTGACTGAACGTGACAGGTTGAACAACTCATTAACGAATCGGGATTGGTACGCCCCGAAAGTCTGCCGTCGTAAAAAAGATAGCGTCCCAGTTCAACCCCTTCCACCGTCATGGGATTGTCGGACGGAATATTAAGCTTTGTTGGAAATCCCCTGGGAATATCGATGGTGTAAGGGGTAGGTTCATAAGGCTTGGGTGGGGTGCTGCCACTACATCCCCAAAACAAAACCGAAAGCAATAAAAATGCTGTTAAAAATAATTTTGTACGTAACATGTTACTCAAAACTTATGGTAAACACATTGTGGCCGTTCTCTTTAGCAGTCTCCATAGCTGCCTGATTCTCCATAATATGGCCTCCCCAATAATTAAAATCAAAAACATGCGGATTTTCAAACCACTGGTCAACATGCATGGTAATGGCAGCTTTTGTGGTTAAACCGTTTTTTATTGTAAATGATGCCCCGGATAAATGAACCGTAAAATAGTTTTGTACAAAACCGGTAATATTTCCCTCATCATCATAATTTTGGCCAATGCCCATGTGAAAATTAAAAGGTTGAATTACGTTGTTTGTGTCAAGCCATTTTCCATTCAATTTCATATAATGATAACCGCCTCCGAGATGCTCAGGCCAAAACATAAACGACTCAGGCGGATTGACAAACATAAACGATTTGTTTTTTTCTTTGGTAATCCCGAAAACAAAAGTAAGGCTGTCGTAGTTTCCCGAGGCTACTACATCCGACGGGTTATAATACCAGGTGTTGGATAAATCGCTGTCCACATAATGGATGTCTTCATCCTTGTCCAACAACTGAAAACTACCGTTTCGCCATAACTTAAAGTCAGATACAAAATACTGAATATTATCAACCAGATACCGGTTTCCGGCAGCATTTTCATAAATCATCGTATCAAAAACGATGGGCTTTCCGGCTACTTTTGCATCAAAATTAAACATTATATTTCCCCCTTCGGGGACAGGTTCCGGCGGTTTACCGGTACTACACGATGTCTGTGATAAAACAACAAAAAGCAGCATAGCGGCTGCATAAAACAATCGTTTAAATAACATAATTTTTTTTGAGGTTTTTTTGCAATAATCATGCCTTAGATGGGTTCTTTCCAAACAATTTTAAGAAAAGCCATTAAATAATACCTATGGCTTCGCACCCGATTATTGTAAGTTTTTAACCGTTCATCTACAGCATTTTATATACTTATTCGTAAATGCACAGGGGTTCAAAGAAACCTATCCGCCAGGGCATTTCAAATTATTTAAGCTTTATTTAGAACTCTTTTTAATTAAGAAACAAAAAGAGTTGCTTTTATTAGTAATTTCGCACACTAAAATTAAATAATAATGAAATTTAAAGTAGGCGATAAAGTAAATTTTTTAAACGAAAACGGCGGCGGAATTGTAACGGCAATTGTTGACAGCCGTATGGTAAAAGTAGAAGTGGAAGGCGGTTTTGAGATGCCTGTAATGGAAAAAGACCTGATACTCGATTACAGAGCAAAAGAAGCTGAAAACATTACCAGTCAGTTTCATACAAAACCGGCAGTCCCTGCTCCCGCCCCACAGCCCGAAAGCACCGAGCCTGAACGCATCAGCGATATAAGTCCCTATTTTGAAGTAAAAGAGGAGAAAGGCATCTATTTTGCTTACGAACCTCACGACCAACAGTGGTTGCTTACGGGCAAGCTGGATATTTTTTTAATCAACAACACCCGATACGACGTATTGTACAGCCTCTTTATGGAGCAAAACGATGAAATGGCCGGAATTGACTATGGCTCCATACCTCCCGACTCGAAAATTTTAATTGAAACCATCGAACGCGACGAACTTGAAAACCGCAACAGAGGTTATGTACAGGTACTTTTCCACACCGACCGGCCTGCCAAAATATTGATGCCCCTGCACACACGAATTAATGTTAAAGCCGGACGCTTTTACAAGGAGGGCAGTTACACATCGGGCAGTTTGCTCAGTGGTAAGGGCCTCATTGTTAAATTGAGTCCCGAAGATGCTTTAGAAACCGTATCCGGAAATGTGCTTGCCGAAAAACAGGGCTTCGGCGCAAAACAAAATAAAGCCGAAGCCGTGGTTGAAAAACCTTTGATAGAAAAACACAAAACCGGTGTAAACGAAGCGATAGTTGACCTGCATATTGGCGAACTGGTTGACAATATTTTAGGTATGTCGAGCCGTGATATGTTAAACACACAGCTTGAATATTTCAAGCGCACACTGGAGAGTGCCGTTGTAAACGAATACGAAAAAGTAACTTTTATTCACGGTGTAGGCAACGGAACATTAAAAAATGCCATCATAAAAGAACTGGAAAATTATGAAGGCATCGAAAATCGTATGGCGGCAATCTCAAAATTCGGTGTAGGTGCCCTTGATGTTTTAATAAAAACAAAAGAATAATCATAACACATCCATGTTGGCAGTTTACCAAACAATGGTATAATTATAACGAACCCCGCAGGGGTTACATAGTATAGCCTCGGATGTTAACCAGGGGTAAAGAAAAACCCAAGACCTGTTTTGGCGGGATTTTTGCCGCATGGCAGGCAAAAATCAT
>CAYVWX010000018.1:0-21016 GCA_964455635.1 uncultured Lentimicrobiaceae bacterium
TATAAGCTTTTCGCATGTCGCGTTTATACTCAAGGTATTTGTTTTCACAAATCTGATAACCATGTATATATAAAAGCGGCGAACACGAATGGTCGGGCAAATCGCAATCGGGACAAAACAGATACTCTTTCAGCTTATCTTCCTTATTGGTACTATCATCGGCATAGGCATTTCGCTCTCTCAATTCGTTTAACTTCCGGTCGGCATCCTGTTGCATGGTACGAAACTTATAAAAATCAAAAAAGTCGTAACCCCATCCAACTCGTTTCGATACGTAAATAACAGGGCCTTTGCTTTCGATGGCAATGGCAACCGCAGCCAGCAACATAACAGGCGAACTAATAACTAATACCAAACTCGAAAAAAGTATGTCAAAATATCTTTTTCCTTTTGATATTTTATATTTTTTATCAGATGATTGAAGAGCACCCATTATTTTACAAAAAAGTGGTTTTTATAAAGCTAAAATAGCCTAAAATCAACAGTAGTAATTATTTTTTTCGGCATATTATTAACAACGATTGTTAAAAACCCCCGCATCAGCCCCCCATGCTTCTAAACGATTTTATGATGGTATTAACATCTTTTAAAAGTGAATAATCGCGGGCATAAATCATGTTGGCCCTCGCAATCAATTCATCTGTTAAAGCATCCTCACCCAAAGCAGTTAACGGCGACAAAACACCCTGTTTAATTTTGGGCAGATGAATGGTGGTATTTTGTTGCGGGTGATAACCCACCCAACTAAGCTTTCCGGCTAACACTTTAAAAATATTTACCACAAAACGGAAGGGCTTCTTTTCAAAGAAAATCAACAGCGGCAACACCGCCAAAGCAAAAACGCTTATAAAAACATCAAGCAATCGTTTGTTGCGCCTGTTGGCACTTTTTGTAATGGTATTAATATCAACCGTATATAGGTCTCCTCTTGTATCAATAGAGTTACTGCCTATAATCGACAAACTGTCTTCAGGAGCAATTTTATAATCAACACCGGTTTGTTGCCATTCGGCCATTTTATCGATAATGAGCTGATGCTCGATATCGCGCGAACAAAAAATTATCTCATCGATTCTATAAATCGAAATTATATCTTTAACCTGGCTCAAATTACCGAGGTATTCATCGTCAACTTCACGATTTTCGGTTGGGTCGGCCAACCCTGTAAATCCGGGCTTAATACGGCTTTCGTTCAAAATGGCAGAAACCCTTCCCGCTTCATCTTTGTTGCCGATAATTAAAAACCGTTTGCTCTGTTTTTCTCCCAGTTGTACCCAGTCAACGCCAAGCCAATGCAACACCAAACGAAACAGGGGCAACACGCCTATTCCCCACAGGGTTCCCAACAAAATCATCCCTCTCGAAAAGCGCATCTGTTCCGGCAAAAGAGCATAAAACACCAAAATAACTACCGTACCGGCCAGCATTCCCTGCACCGTTTTACGCAGCTTAAGCGGTTTATCGTACCCACCGTTAAAAAAAACAGACAGCAGCCACACCATAATATACAATGGCACAATATAATGAAGATATTCCTGCGGATAATCGCCTCCTTCGGGATATATGCGCGGCCGGCTCCAAAATTCTTTTATAAATACCATGCCGCCAAACAACAACACTCCGTCGGCTATGGGCATAAGAAGCTGGCTTATCAGCCTCGACAAAATGGCAATAAATGCTCTGAAATAGATGGCAATATTGATAAGGTTGGTTAACAAACGGGCATTTTTCCGGGTAAAATGTTTCCGCGCAAAAATTACCATGGCCTTGTAAAACACAATAACGTAGTTTACGCTGCTCTTTTTTGTGCTTTCGCCTTTGTAATGAATAATTCTGGTTTCCGGAAAATAGTAATTTTTATAACCGGCTTTAATTATCCGGTAAGAGAGGTCGATGTCTTCGCCATACATAAAAAAGGATTCGTCGAGCAACCCTGTTTTATCCAAAACACGCTTACGCATCAGCATAAAAGCACCTGCCAAAATATCAACTTCATGGGTTTCATCCTGACTTAAATATCCCAAATGATATTTTGAAAACCGTTTCGACCCGGGAAAAATTTTAGAAATCCCAAACATCTTATAAAACGCAGCTGCCGGCGTGGGTAATCCGCGTTTCGATTCGGGTAAAAAGTTCCCCGACCCATCAACCATTTTTACGCCGAGGCCGCCTGCATCAGGATGCGAATCCATAAAGGCCGTTACTTTGGTGAAGGTATCATTTTCGACAACGGTATCGGGATTAAGCAAAAGAATATACTCGCCTTTCGCCAGCCTCATAGCCTGATTATTGGCTTTTGAAAACCCCAGATTTTGTTTGTTAACAATTAATTTTACTTCGGGAAACTTCTCTCTGACCATCTTAACGGAGCCGTCGATGGAGCTGTTGTCAACCACAAACACCTCACCGCTTACCGTCTGCATGGCTTTTCTAACCGACAACAGACACTGCTCAAGAAAATGCTCAACGTTGTAGTTTACAATAACAACCGAAAGTTTCATAAAACGGAATTAATAGCCAAAAATAACCAATTACCCTGAAAACGCAGCCCCTGAACAAAAATTGTTGCACAGCACACCTGTAATGCCACAATTTTCCTCCTCACTAAAACCCCTGAATACTAAACTGGGGGCTTAATAAATAACCACTTTTTGTGTTTCGGCTTTGCTGTTATTACTTAATCGTACAACATAAACTCCCTTGGGCCAACCGGCCGAATTAATTGTAATACGCTGCGTGCCGGTAACATCTTCGGCAACGACAACCTGTCCCAGCTGATTCATCACAACGAGGTTGTTAAAGGCTGCCTTATCATGCCACCGGACAGTAATATGGCCTTTGGCGGGATTTGGAAAAACGGTAAAGGTTTTTGAGCTGTGAGATTCATCAATAGTGGTGTATTGGGTAACGGTAACGTTGTCGATATAAATGGGATTACCAAAAGAGTTAAAACTTTCAAATGCAAAAACAACGTTACTTTTACCAATCCACGGATTAAGATTAATGCTGTTACAACCTGAACCATACCCCTGTCCGCACCAGTCGGCGGCAGTTTGCGGCACCCATAAATCACTGCCATCATATTTTTCGTGAGTAGCAAAACTTCCGTTTCCATCATCGCCATAAGCAGCCAAACGAGACCACGAAATTCCGCAGTCATCCGAAATTAACACAATCAACGAGTCGGTTGTATTTGCAAAACGGGTAGCATAGGCATGTTTAAACTCCAAAACGGCGTTACTCATTCCTTCCAGATTAAAAGGAGGCGAAATCAACCTGTCGCGCTCACCGTAATAAATGTATTCGGTAAAATCAACAGAAGCTGCAAAGTTGCTGTAATCGCCCGAAGTTTCACTTATCTGCCAGGTTGTACGGTTATCGGGGTTGTCAATGGTCCAATAACGGGTATCAAAACCGTTCTCGAAATTTTCGTGAAAATAAGGCACAAATCCCCCGGCATCAATGTAATCGAATTTTGTTTGGGTAGAGCTGCCATTCAAATTGGTAGCCGTAAGGGTAACCGAATAATTGCCCGTTTCGTCAAACGACACAACAGGATTTTGACTGAAGGCATCGGTTCCCTCTTCAAAAGTTACGGTTGAAGGGGTAAATTGCCACTCCCAGCTCCGTGGCATATACAAACTTGAATCGGTAAAACGAACCGGATCTCCCACACAAATTTCACGTTGATTGGAACCAAATTTTATTTCCGGCAAAATGGTTGAGCTGGCAGTAATATAATTTTCTTTCAGCAAAGTGTCCGTTCCCAAATCATTTGAAGCAATAAGCTGTACATCATAACTTCCGTCGGCAGCAAATTGAATTTGCGAAGGATTTTGTGCCGATGAAGCAGCAGGGCTTCCCCCTTCAAAACTCCACATCCAGCTACCGGGAATTCCTTTGGAAAGATCACTAAAATCGATGCTTTCTCCGGTAGGAATAAGGGTGTATTCGGCTTTAAAATCGGCCACCGGCGGATAACTGGTTTTTACATACGCCCAGTAGGTGCTCCAGGTGCTGGAAGGCTCCTCCGAATACTCCTGAATAGTCCAAAAATCAGTTTGATCAACAGGATCCAGTGCCGTTGAAGAGTAATCGCCCCAACGGTTTCGTCCACTGCCAAAGCTTTTATTGTAAGGCGCCATACCGTCTTTGTATTGATAATAGGTACGAATGGTTCCCGGAGCTTCGTAATTACCTTTAAATGAATAGGCTGCGCCAGGATATTGATTAACCGAAAAGACATCGTGCCCTATCATAATATCTTCAAACTTATTTACCGCAATAGAGGGAAACGCAAAAGAGTAAAGGTTGGTAGTATCTTCAATACGGCCACGCTCAAGAATAACCCCCGTAGTATCCAGTTCCCACCATTGTACTGCCACACGTTTCGGATTGTTGGCCGGCAAAAAAATATGATGTACCGCCCAAATTTTTCCATTCCGGTAAACCACATTAACAATACGTGCATCAACAGCATTTATCAATGCACTACTCCCTTTTTGCGGAAGAAAATTTCCCGAATTTCCAACATACGAATCCCAGGGGTCGGGTACCCCAATGGCTCCTTCATAAATAAAGTTGGGATTATTTACCTCTCCTGTAATTTTAAACTTTTTAATGTATCCGTAACCGTTGGAATTTCCACTGGCAGCCGAAATCAGATACATCGACTCCAGCGTAGTATCGTAGGTAACCATAGGAGCAATGGTAAAACCTTCGGAAGTGGCAAAACGGGTATAATCTAAATTTGCAGCGCCATCATACGCTTCCTGCTTGTTAAAAACAAACACCGTACGATAAAAATCACCTCCAAACTGATTACCACTTACCACAATCCATTTTTTGTTGAAACCCACCGTTGGAAAATCGAACCAGGTAACATTGGTGGGGTCGGTATTTACATAATACATATTCCAGTCGCCGGTGGGGTCCGATGTCTGACTAACACCCACATAGAGTTTTGACAACCCCAAACTTGGATGGCTGGGTGTTACAAAAATCCAGCGGTCGTTGTATGGGTCATACACAATTTTAGGGTCAAAGGTAGATTCGTTATCCGGCATAGCGTTCCAAAATCTGGAAAGTCCGGTGGTCATAACCGGCGTACCGTCTTTTTCATGAATACGAACCTGCGTATTAAGTGTCGTCATTACATAATTATCGCCTGCAGTGCCCATAACATCAGGCGGAATAGAGCTCTGGTTATCAAGAACACCTAAAAAGGTTGTATCCGGCGGAGGGCTTAGCGTGCGGCTGCGCGACGGCGAATTGATAACCGCTTTTTTGGTGTCGCGATAAATAATTTTATTGCCAACAGGCCAGTTACGTCCCTCCCACTCTTGGTTGGGAGCCTTAAAAACCGGAGAAGGCTCTTTATCGGCCGTGGCCTGTGCCTGCTTCATTGCATTAACCGTTGCCACCTTTACAGCACGTCCTTTTACTTTATACTTATTTTGCGCCACGAGCTCTGCCGTAGTCAGGAATGATATTGCCAATATGATGGCAATCTTATTAATCTTCATATTATTCAATAATTATTTTTTCTGTTTTAACCTCATTATTATTCTGAACCTGTATAAGATACATCCCCTTAGCCAACCCACTTACATCAAGACGGGCAAAATCGGTATGTATATTTTTTCTGATAAGTTCTTTTCCTTTTAAATCTTTAACAATAACAACTCTTCCTTTTTCAGCTTTAAGAATGGCAATATTAAGCATTTTATGAACAGGGTTGGGAAACACCTGAAACAGTCCGTTGGCCATACTTTTTCCCTGTTTTATACCCACGGCATTGCTGATTTCAACATTGTCGATGTAAAGGTTATTTCCATATCCGGCATACGACTCGAAAGCAATTTTAATTTGAGATTTATGAGCCCAGTTTGTTAAATCGATAAGCGGATTACCTTCGCCATAATCACCCAGTCCACACCAGTCGGTAGGTGTTTCAGGAATAAAATAGCTGTCCAACGGCTCGCGGGTAACAAATTTTTGGGTCATATCAGGGCCATCGGCATAAACCCTTGTCCAGGTTTCACCACAGTCGTCAGATATTTTAACAATAAGCGAGTCAACCTGCGCATACCGCTGAGCATAAGCATAATCGAAAGTCATATACACCGTTTCAAATCCTTCAAAACTGATGGGAGGCGAAATTAATTCATCGCGCTGACCGGTATAATAATAGTCGATTAAGTCGATAAAAGCAGCCATGGTTTGGTTGTTGTCTTTGCCGGTAACCGTATCCGTTTGCCAGGTTGTTTTACCATCGGGATTGTTGATAGTCCACCCCATATCTTTTAAATTTCCCTCATCAAAATCTTCGGAAAACGGTAACGGGCTGCCTCCCACATGCACATAATTTTGTTTGGTAAGCGTGCTGTCGCCCGCCTGATTAGAAACCGTTAAGGTTACATCATACACTTCCGTATTTAAAAACAATACCTGCGGATTTGCCGACGAGTCGTTGGTACCGTTCATGTAAAAAACGGTATTGGGATCAAAACTCCAGTGCCTCGATACCGGACAATTAACCGACAGGTCGTAAAAAGTGACAATATCCTGCGGGCATATCATGGGATAGGTAGATGTAAAGTTAACGGCAGGCTTAATGGTGCTGCCCACTGTAATGTATCCCTCTTTTGTAATGCTGTCGCTGCCATCGGGATTGGTAACCGTTAACATCACTTTAAAGGTTCCTTCGGAATTATACTGAATATCAACAGGATTTTTTTCAAAAGACGAATCGGGTGTCGCCCCTTCAAAATACCATTGCCAGTGATGAGGCACTCCTTCCGATTGGTCGAAAAAAGCCACTTTACACCCTACGGGGATGAGTGTATCGGAAGACTCGAAGCCGGCAGTAAGAGGCCCGTACCAGGGAGACGATGACCACAGCCCCCGGCCGTAAGTAGATGCCCTGATGGCATCGTTATCGGGCGAAACAGTGTCGTAAAAACACTCTATTTCAGTAACATGCGACGCTAAAGGAAATCCGTCGGAAAAAAGAACCCACTGGCTCATGGAAGCATTTTTGTAAAAAATACCGGCATCCGAGCCCACATACAATCCCTCCTGGTCGTTTTTATAATACTCAATGGTATTCATTGGAATATCGGGCAAATTATAACTTATATCTGTCCAGGTGTCACCCTTATCGGTCGATTTATACACTTTATGGTTGAGGGTAATAAAAACAACATTTTCATTCTCCGGACTACACTCTATATCGGTAGCCTGATTGTTTGAAGGCAGATTTCCCGTAAGGTTAACCCACGTTGGATTTTGAGCAGACAAATCTTCCGTTCTGTAAAACTGATTGTTATATTTACTGAAAAAAAACAGGTCGGGATTGGCCGGACTTTGTTCCACCACCCTGATATTATCGCTGCTTCCGGTTGAGCTAATAACTTGCCACGGAACATTATAACCCCGAATGCCGGTACCGCGCCAAATATTTTTCATGCCCACAAACATGGTTTCCGGATTGGTAACATCCAAAGCAAAGGGGGTAACCCACGCCCCCGACTCGCCAATGCCGTTGCTTATTTGGCCTTGATAACTGTTGTTGTACAAGCGGGTAATACCGGCTCCGTTATAGTACTCGCCATAAGCATACAAATGGTTTTGAAAATCGTAAGCACAGTCCATTCCATCGCCACCCATCACCGTTAAAAACCCTGTTGAATCGCCCAAAAAAGTAGCCGAGCCGTTATCCTGATAACCATTCATCACCTTATCTTTGTTGGTAGCACTTTGTCCTATTTTATAAACCTCAGAAATGGCAATCCCCGATGTAATTTCCGTCCAGGTATTGCCACCGTCACCGGTACGGTAAATACCACCGTCGTTTCCGGCATAAAGCATTCCGTCGATTGTATTAAATTCCAAAACATGGCAATCGGCATGTACTGCCGGCACACCGCAACTACCTGTCCAGTGCGAATTTATCTGCCAGGTGGTTCCTCCATCGGTCGATTTAAAAACGTTAACACCTCCCACATAAAGGGTGTTGGCATCGTTGGGGTCAACGGCAACATCCAAATCGTACCAGCCCTGGCCGCCGGTACCGCCGGTACAACCCCAGCTCATAATATTGGGTGAGTTTGAACGCAGGGTAAAAGTCAACCCCGAATTGTTTGACCGGTAAGTACCACCATACTCGCTACCGTCAACGGTAACAAAATAAACCACGCCGGGCATGGCGGGAGTAACACCAATTACCCCTCTGGAAAAATTACCTGTTCCACCAATCTTTGTCCATGTTTCACCCGCATCGGCTGAACGCCAGAAGTTACCATTTTCGGTGGCATACATAATCACAGGATTTCCCGGCCTGAAAACAACATCCTTAAAATTCCCCGTTTTTTTCAAAACCCAGGTAGCAGCCCCGTCGGTACTTTTAAAAATTCCCTGACCGGTAGCAGCAAACAATGTGTTGTGGTCTAAAGGATGCATTAGCAAACGCCCCACCGTTGCATCGGCCATATTATTGTTAAAGGGTAAAAAATTAAGGCCTCCATCGGTACTTTTAAAAACCCCCATTCCGGGCGCATCGCCGGCATCACGATCGCCGGTTCCTATATAAATTATGTTGCTGTTGGTATAGTCAACGGCAATTGACGAAACGCCAAGCGTTGGCAACACATCGGTGTAACTTACCCAACTGTTGCCCGAATCGTTTGATATCCACAAGCCGCCGGCAGGTGCTCCCACATAAATATGGTTCGGTGCACTGGTGGCAAACCCGATGGCGTTAACACGCCCGTTACCGTTGGGCTGCCCCGTACCGGCATTACCGGGTTTGGAAATAGGGCCCAAATTAACCCAGTCGCCTTCAAAAGATGAAACAGCACGGTGGTTATGCGCAGCCAAAAACCGGGCTGCTTTACGATAAGTATCTCCACCTGTATTTCGCGTACTGTCAGGATTTAACCGTGTACTCCAATAATATTGCCACCGCTTAAAAGGCTTATATCCGGAACCTCTGGTTATCTCTTTTCCCTGCCAGTACAAATTAAAAGCCCGTACCGTTTGATAATAATTGGCATCAGGGTTTTGCATCATGCTAATCCAATAGGGATAAACAGCCGTGTCGTTAACTTTTGTTGATGGGGTATTTTGCGTAAAGGCTGCAAAACTTATCAGTCCAAAAAATAGCAGGGGAAAAACTTTCTTCATAAAACATTTTTAAAGGTATCTGCCAAAAATAGCAGTAATTAATCAACCGCCGGAAAGTATATGACAGTTTAAAAGCCTTTTTTGTTGCTTTTAAAAGTATTTGAGGATAAATTTTTTACCGGGAATGCTACAAAGCTCACGCTATTTTAGTACCACTTTACAGAACATCAAAAAAGCCCGCTTTTTAGCAGGCTTTTTCAATACAAAAATAACACAGGTGCTGCTATTGAGCAGCTACCTCATCAGCTTTTTCATTTTTTTCAAACTTTTTAAGGGCTACTTTAACCATTTGGTACGAAAACCAAATAATTACGGGCCAACTTAAAAACCATATTATTTGTTCAGTGTACATAATACATTCCTTTCTTTGTTTTATTAATAAGCATGCGAATCCTCTTCCATCTCTTTTTGGGTGATGGGTGCTTTATTTAACGACCTCCAGGCATACCAAATGTAAGCAACTACAAAAGGAACCATCAACGAAACATAACTCATGGCAACAAGTGTGTAATGACTCGATGATGCATTTTGTATGGTTAACGAACTCTGTAAATCGTAAACCGAAGGATAAAAAGCGGTATGGTTAAATCCGGCAGTTAAAAACAAAGCAAACACCGTAAGCACCACACCGGCACCCGAAAACCAGATTGCTTTTTTTCCACATTTTTCATAAGCAAAAGCAGCACGATAAATTCCCCATAATACCATTACCACACCCAAAAGCAATAAAATTAACACCAGCGGCATTTGTAACAGGTTGTGCAAATACTTAAACGATTCCATATTTACAACCCCGGTTGCAGGGTCGTAGTTAAAGCCTGATATCACCAGAATATTGATTAAAAAGAAAAGGAAAAACAACAAAAACAGTCCGGCATTGGGAATCAGTTTTTTACGTGCTCGTTCAAGAATCGCGTCATCACTTACATTATTCATAAAATACAATAATGCCAGCACTCTGGAGAGGAAGAAAACCCCCAGCCCCAAAGAGAGGTTTATGTAGGTAGCATACCTTCCGAAGTTTAAGGCCAGCTCAAGGCCTTTAAAAGGCGATTGCCAGAAGCTTTGATTCATGTTGTTAACAGAAAACAGCGAACCGGTAAAAAAGGTAGCCACAGCAGTTCCAAGCAAAACCGTTGCCACGAGGCCGTTTATATATAAAAAGGTATCGTAGGTTTTGGTGCCCAGCCAATTGCTGGCTTTGCTGCGGTATTCGTACGAAACAGCCTGTATGATAAAGGCAAACAAAATAAGCATCCAAACCCAGTAAGCACCGCCGAAACTGGTAGAATAAAACAGAGGAAACGAAGCAAAAGCGGCACCTCCAAAGGTAACAAGGGTTGTAAAGGTAAACTCCCATTTGCGCCCCAATGAGTTGGCCAGCACTTTAACTTCCGAATCGGTTTTACCGAGGGTGTACATAAGCGTTTGTCCTCCCTGAACAAAAAGAAGGAAAACCAGTAAAGAACCCAGCAGGCTTACAATGGCCCACCAATATTCCTGTAATGCGAGATATGATAAATTTTCAAACATGATTAGTGTCCTCCATCTTTAAATCCTTTAATTTGTTTCAGCATAATTTTAATTTCGGCAATCAGCAGCACCGTAAAGGTAATGGTAAACAACAACACCGTAATCATTACGGATGTATGATCGATGTTGGAAACTGCCGTCAGGGTTGGCATATAATCCTGTACCACCCAGGGTTGACGCCCAAACTCAGCTACCATCCAGCCTGCTTCCTGGGCAAGAAATCCCAAAGGAATCGACCACAAGGCAACATACAACAACCATTTTTTACGGGATATTTTGTTTTTAACAGCATAATAAAGTGTTAAAATAAAAATCAGCACAAACAACATTCCCAGTCCAACCATGGTATGAAACGAGTAAAAGGTCAACGGAACATTGGGAATTAAGTGGTGTGGATCGTTGTAATATCCATAGCCAAAATCCTTATAATTTTCATTAAAAAGGGCAAGGGATGTTTCGGCTTTTTCATGGTTGCCGGCTTTTTTAGCAGCCTTGTAATCGGCTAACGCCTGAATGGCTGTTTTACCGTGAGCTATCCGGTCGTAGTAAGAAACAATTCCCTGTTCTTTGTTACCGTGAACCAAATCGTGAACTCCCGGCACAAAAGCATGCGGATTAAGAGCCGCCATATACGAAAGTAAATTAGGAATTTCAATTTTTGCCGCCCACTCTTTGGCTTTCGGATTTTGCGGGTTCGGCGCTTTTTCAAAAAAGCCGATGGCCACCAGAGGAGCATTGGTTTGCCCATAATAAAGTCCCTCCATGGCAGCAAACTTCATAGGCTGAACGCGGTAAACCTGACGTGCCGACTCGTCACCTGTAATCACCATAAATAGCGATGTAACAAGTCCGAAAGTAGCTGCCACCACCATGCTTCGTTTAAAAAACTTTACATCTCTGTTTTTCAGCAGGTACCAGGCACTTATTCCAATCACAAACAAAGCCGAATAGGCATACGCCGAAGTAATTACATGAAGAAACTTGTTAACCGCCGTAGGCGAAAAGAGTACCTGCCAGAAGTCAACCATTTCGTTGCGGGCGGTATCGGGATTAAAATGCATCCCCACAGGATCCTGCATCCAGGCATTGGCCACTAAAATCCAAAGTGCCGAAAGGTTAGAGCCGATGGCAACCAGCCAGCTTGAAGTAAGATGAAACCCCTTGCTCACCTTGTTCCATCCAAAAAACATAATGGCAATAAAAGTTGACTCCATAAAAAAGGCCATAATACCCTCAATGGCCAAAGGAGCACCAAAAATATCGCCAACAAACCATGAGTAATTGGACCAGTTGGTTCCAAACTCAAATTCAAGAATAATGCCGGTGGCAACGCCAATGGCAAAGTTAATTCCAAACAGGGTCATCCAAAATTTGGTAATGCGTTTCCACATTTCGTCGCCTGTTTTTACATAAATTGTCTCCATAATGGCAATGATAAAGGAGGTTCCCAGGGTAATAGGAACAAAAATCCAATGGTACAATGCCGTTAGTGCAAACTGTGCACGCGACCAATCAACTAAAGCAAGATTAAAATGTTCCATACATGTTGATTTATTTATTATTAATGGGAGATGTCATTTGCTCAATTACATAATTACCCCGCTCGGTATCGGAGGTAAATTTTGTTTTTAAAAAATCAGGGAAAAAAAATATTTTTAATATGGCAAACATAACAAACAGCTTGATAAAAATAATAAGCCACAGTTTTTTACCCACCGTCATACTTTTAAAGCCTTCGTAATAAAACAAAAATATTTTTTTTAGAATATTTGTCATAACAGCATATCGTTTTAAACGGCGATTCAAATATATAATATATATCGATATATTAGATATTTATTATTGAAATTTTATGAACAGTAAGGTCACAACAAAAAAGGGTTCCTCTATTTCCACGAATCGAGGGCAAAAAGGGTGATGAAGCTGAATATTTCCAACCGACCCAACAACATATTGATCGACAAAACAAATTTACCGGCATCGGGCAGCGTGCTGAAATTACCCAGAGAACTAACATGGCCAAAACCCGGCCCTACATTCCCGATGGTGGCAATAGAAGCTGAAAATGCAGTCATCAAATCAACATTCATGGCTGTTAAAATAATGGTTACCACCAAAACAATAAACAGATAGAATACAATAAATGTTTTTACTCTCATCTCCATTTCGGGACTCACTATTCTGCCGTCAACTTTAAAATTTATAATGGCTCTGGGATGTTTCAACAGTTTAATTTGCTTTTTAACGGACTTAAAAAATATGTAGATTCTGTCAAATTTCATCCCCCCCGAAGTAGAGCCCACCATGGCACATTGAATGGTAAAGTAAATAATAATTATTTGAGCCAACGGAGGCCAGTTTTTGGAATCGGCATTGGCAAAACCGGTAGTGGTACCCACCGAAATAACCTGAAAGGCTCCATATCTGAAAGCATCGGGCAGGTTATCATATACCCCTTCGAAATAGAGTTTTAATGAAGTAATAACAACTCCGGCAACCAAAACCCCCATAAAAGCCCTAACTATTTTCGACTTAAAAATATTGGGCGATTTACCCACGATTGTGTTAAATATCAATCCGAAATGAAGCCCCGACAATACCATAAAAATCATGATAATAATATCAACAGAGGGACTGTTAAATCCGGCAATGCTGGCATTTTTAGTAGAGAAACCTCCGGTTGCAATGGTTGCAAACGACTGGTTAATCGAATCGAAGAGGCTCATTCCGGTAAGTCTTAAAGCGGCGGTTTCTAAAATAGTAAGCCCCACATACACCACTGCCAAAATTATTAACACCTTTTTCGACCGGTACTGGAAATTCATTTTAGCCAAATCGGAAATTTCGGTATTGAGTAAAACAATGCGTTCGGTGGACGATTCGGGCAATATTAAAATGGTAAACAAAACAACGCCAATACCACCAATCCAATGTGTTGACGAGCGCCAAAATAACAAACCTTTGGGCAGTGCTTCAATGTTATTAAGAATAGTGGATCCGGTAGTGGTATAGCCCGAAACACTTTCGAACCAGGCATTGGCCAACGAAAATTCGTGACCATACATTATATAAGGTAAGGCACCGGCAACACAGGTAACCAGCCAGCCCAATACTACGGTCATCATCCCTTCCCGAAAATTAATTTCGGTAATACGAGGTACAAAGATGATGGGAAAAACACCAAAAATAAGGGTAATAAATGCACTAAAAAGCAGTGAGGCAGCCGAGGGCTCATGCAAAAACAGAGAAATAAAAAACGATATAAACAGAAAAAGAGAATTAAAGAGCAATATTCTCCCAACTTGTTTTATGATTGCTTCTTTTCGCATTTTTAAACGTTATTCGCCGAGGGCTTTTTTAATTTCGTTGCTTAACTCTTTTAACTCGTCGTTGGTATTAACAGTAACCTTAAAGGCTTTACGTTTTGAGTTATAATCCTTCAGGCCTTTTAAAATATTATTGATGGGCAGAGAGAAAAACCTGCTGATAAAGAAATACATAAGCAACGACATCAAAATAGCGGAGATGATGGCTACAATTCCGGGCATAAGTGCGGTATAAGACTCTTCAAAAATCTGTTTTGATTCGGAGTGCAATTGTTTACGGCTGTAAGCCATGGCCTTTTCAATTTGCAAAGTTATTTTTTGATAACCGGGAATAAATACTTTATAGTACCACGAAAGATTTCCCTGTTTTTTAGTATCAACAATGGGCTTTACCCATATTTGTTTAAATTTAACATATTGTTTACCAATATTTTCGAGGGCAACATTTCCGGAAACACGCCTTTTGGCCTCAAGATAGGTAGCTCTGAAAGCACTATCGGCCTGCGACAGTTGCTGTCTGCCGTCTTCCCATTGCCCCAGCATCAACAACAGTACGGCTCTGTCTTCCGACTCAACAGCCTTTAACATGGTATTAAGCCCTTTTAATGCATGGTAATTGGCATCGATGGTTGAAACCGTTTTTTTTCTTAACTGGATAAGCTCGTAAATGGACATCGTTCCGGCTATAACCAGCATGATATTAATAAGTAAAAAACCTGCAAAGAGTTTATATTTTATTCGCATGGTATTTATTTTATAGATTGCAATGTTACACAAAAAATAAGAAGCAACAGAAGAAAAAAATAAAAAAGGCCGAGTATAATTACCCGGCCTTTTTTACAAAAAATAATTAAAAACTATTTTACAAGAGCTTCAAAATCGGCATCTCCGAAATATTTAATAAACGAACGGTCTTTTGCAGCTTCTGCTTTTAACGATCCGTCAGCTTTAAAGGCATTGCCCAGGCTTTTAAGCATATCCGATTTATTATCCTGACGTGCAGCCGAAACAGCCATCAAATAATAAACATCGGCAGTTTTATCGGCACAACCCAATGTTTTGTCGGCACCGGCATAATCGTCATTAAGAATTTGAGCCAAAGCCAGATTATAGTCGCATTTTGAACCACTCAGGTTTGAAACAGCAGTAGCATAATCGCCTTTGGCAATATTAACAACACCCAGGTTGTAGCTTTCGTCGCCACCCAATTCCTGAGCTTTGGTAAAGCATCCTTCAGCATGTTTTACATCACCTTTGCGGAATTGTGCAATTCCCATATTATTACGGAATTCCCATGCATCGTGTGCTTTGTCGTTATCCTTTGCTTTCATAAGCAAGGCAAGTGCTTCGTCGTTGTTATTCATAGCCAACTCAACACCGGCGGCATTAACCATGGCTCTCCAGCATTTCGGATAGGCTTTCATGGCATTGGCATAAATCTGTTTTTTAACATTTAAATCAGATGTTAAAGTAGCAGCATAAAGCAGCTCGTTGATGTCAAGTTTTGAAAAGTCAGAAGTTGCCAGCTGAGCAATTTCAGCATCGGTTTTCTTGGGAACAAAAGTGTTAACATTAATGTTAGCTCTTCTTAAAGGAGGCAGGATATCTCTCTCCAGTTCGGGATAGATAAGAATCATGTTTCTAATCTCTTCCTCTTTTTTGCTTTCATCGGCTGAATTAACCACATTGATAATGGCATTTTTGTCTTTCAGGTCGGAAGCTTTAACAGCGTTCATAAATCCGTTCCAGTCGGGGCCGTTTCCATTCAACACAAAAGTATCATCGGTAAATGTAACCTTGGCTCTTTTCAGTTTTCTTTTCATGTATTTGGCTGCAGCTTCGGCTCTGTGTTGCGAAAGGCCTTCGTTAAAGGTCTCTTCCCCTTCGGGTGATGCCCAACCGTCAATGGTAATATCTTTAATTTCCCATCCTTTGGCAACATCTGAAGTATTGTTTTTTAGGGCATTGTAATTTTCATCGTTTTTATTTAAGGGCAGACTCCATTTGATGTTTGCTTTATTTTTAGCAAAAAACAGATTGGATTCCTGTGTTGAGATGGTAACTTTTTCATAACCGTCGGGAGCATAAGCTACCATTTCGTTATGCTGAACCAAATTATCCGTAACAACTACACCGTCGGCCACTTTTATGCTTTCGGCCTGTGCTGCTTTTTTAGCATTGGCTAAAGCATCGCTGCCATTGGCATACGTTTCGCCGTCGCAATTATAAAATACCGGTTCAACATACAGTTCCGATGCTTCCATGCCCGGTTCGTAAGGTACTTTAGCGGTATAAACAAAAGAACCTCCGTTTTTGTAGCTAACCATTTCGCCGTCGCAGGTTGCTTCTTCACCTTTAAAGTTTTTAGCAGGAAATGCTTTTTCGCCACCTTCGTATTTTAATACAGGAGCAAAATTCATCACTACACCTTTGTTAAAATATTTTGGAGGGAAAGTTCCTTTAATGGTAACCTCAACCGAATCGCCTTTTTTAGCAAGAGGGCTTGGGGTTGTAGCTAAATCGATTTTACTGAAATCTTTGGCCATTTTATTGGGGCCTGCTTTTTTAAAGTTGTAACGCAAACCGAGGTTAAAATGTCCGTAGGTGTCGTTTTTAAATATTTTATCGCCGCTGTAAAAGTTATCGGCGTAGTCGGTTTGCATCCAGTTACCTGTCCAGTCGCCGTAAACATCAACTTTTTCAGAAACCTTAAAATTCAAGTCAACACCAACCGGAACGGTTAAAACAACTTTACGGCCGCTAATTCCGTTACCCGACCTGGAGCCTGTTTGTCCTTTAAACCCGCTGGTAGCAAATCTGCTGCCGGTATTGGTGTAATAGGTTCTGGCTTTGTATTGGTTTTGGCCGAATCCGCCATGAATACCAATTTCAAAAAACCTGTCTTTATAACCGCCGAAAAGGTCGCTGAGGTTAATGCCCAACTGCATATCGGCTTCGTAATAATCCATATCGAAGTTAAGATCGTAGGTTGGCGTAGTGGTGTGTCTTCTAAGCAACCCTGTTGCTTCACCGCCCATAAAACCGCGTCCTAAAGTACCGTAGGCTTTTAACCAGGGTAAAAACTGGTAACCTAAATTTGCAGTTCCGTTAATGTTTGCTTTGTTAAAGCCGGGAAATGTGCTAACATCGCCGCGGAAACAAGCAAGACCAATGTCACCCGAAAGGAAAAAATAGGGGCTAAAACTGCTTGATTTTTTTTCTTTCTTGGTAACGGTATTACCGTCTTGTGCATAGAAAGTCAATGGTATAGCCATGATAAGGCTTAATACCAATGCTCTTGTTAAAATAGAATAAAATCTTTTCATTTTTAAAATATTTATTTGATAGTTTTTAATTTGCAAATATAACCATTTTTTTAATGAAATATTAGCATTGAGAATTATTTGATACTTTATCTAACATATTGAAAACAAATATAGCACAAAAAGAAAACAGATTTAACCAATCGGCTGATTTATTTAACCTTTCATTGTTAATAAAGTTTAGGGGGTTTCAAGAAATAATTTTGAATAAAAATCCCACAAAACAATGCCTGCACTAACCGTGATATTTAAGGAATGCTTGGTTCCATACTGAGGTATCTCCAGAACGGCATCGCTCATGTTAAGAATCTCATTGTCAACCCCCTGCACTTCGTTACCAAATACAAGCGCGTACTTATTGTTTTTCAAAGGACTAAACGTATTAAGCATTAAACTGTTATCGGTTTGTTCTATACTGATAATCAGATAACCTGATGCAGCCAGTTCGCGAACGGCCTCTTCGGTTTTAGAAAAATATTTCCAGACAACGGATTCGGTGGCTCCAAGTGCCGTTTTGTGTATTTCGCGATGAGGCGGACGGGCAGTGATGCCACACAGATAAACGGCTTCCAACCTGAAAGCATCGGCGGTTCTAAAGGCAGAGCCGACATTGTTAAAGCTTCTGATGTTGTCTAAAACCAACACAATGGGTGTTTTTGGTGCCTGCCGGAACTCTTGGACAGTCAGTCTGTTAAGCTCCTCATTTTGAAGTTTTTTCATATATATTCCCTCATCAACTTATCAACAAACTATATTTTATTACCATCGAAATACAGCAAAACCATCCTTTTAAAAAAAATTAGTGTTAATAATTTCTGCAAAGGTAATTTTTTTCAACCGATTTGATTTCACAAAGGTTTTATACTTTTGTGCCACCTAAAACCCATATCAGTGGCAAAAGAAAAAAAATATGTAGAAACACCATTAATGAAGCAATATTATGGCATCAAGGCAAAATATCCCGATGCTTTGTTGCTTTTCAGAGTAGGCGACTTTTACGAAACATTTGGTGACGATGCCATTAAAACGGCGGGAATACTGGGAATTGTTTTAACCAGACGTAAAAACGGTGCCGCATCGTTTGTTGAGCTGGCAGGATTTCCACATCATTCGTTAGATACTTATCTGCCAAAACTGGTGCGGGCAGGTTACCGTGTTGCTATTTGCGACCAGTTGGAAGACCCTAAACTCGCCAAAAAAATTGTAAAACGCGGTGTTACCGAACTGGTTACCCCGGGGGTATCGATGAATGACAATGTGCTGGAACAAAAAGAAAATAACTTTTTAGCAGCTTTACACCTTACTGCCGGTGTTTCAGGCCTTGCTTTACTTGACATCTCCACCGGAGAGTTTTTTGTTGCAGAAGGAAACAGGGAATATATCGACAAACTGTTACAGGGCTTTATGCCTTCGGAAGTTGTGCTCCAACGGCAAAACAGGAGCAAATTTATTGAACATTTTGGCGACAAGTTTTACCTGACGGTATTCGACGATTGGGTTTTTACCGACGATTTTGCCCGTGAAATCCTGCTTAAACATTTTAAAACCAATTCGCTTAAAGGTTTTGGCGTTCATGAAATGCCACAGGGTATAATTGCTGCCGGTGCCGCCATTCATTACTTGTACGAAACGCATCACGACAACATCGACCACATCTCTAAAATCAGCCGTATCAATAAAGGCAAATATGTATGGCTTGATAAATTCACCATCCGGAATTTGGAACTTATTTATCCGTTAACTCCCGACGGGCACACCTTGTTAGATGTTATCGACAAAACCGATTCGCCCATGGGTGCCCGCATGATGCGCAGATGGGTTGCCCTGCCTTTAATGATTAAAAATGCCATTGACGAGCGGTTGGAGATAGTAAGTTTCCTTTATAAAAATCCCGAAGTTCGCGAGAACTTTCATCAGGAGTTTAAAAAAACAGGCGACCTCGAAAGGCTGGTTTCAAAAGTTGCCACCTACCGCATCAGTCCACGCGAGCTTGTACAACTAAACAGGGCTTTGCAATCTGTTTTAAAGGTAAAAACAGCATGCTCCGGTGTAGATTTGGATGCGCTTAAAAATATTGCCGAACAAATCAACCCCTGCGCGTCGTTAACGGCAAAATTAGAAGCCACTTTGGTGGATGAAGCGCCGGCATCCATTGGCAAAGGAAAAGTTATTAAACCCGGAATATCGGAAGAACTTGACGACTTAAGATCTATTGTTTTTTCGGGAAAAGACTACCTGAAACAGATTAAAGAGCGCGAACTTGAACGCACCGGAATCAGCTCGCTGAAAATCGGATATAACAATGTGTTCGGTTACTATTTGGAAGTTACCAATGCACACAAGGAAAAGGTGCCTCCCGAATGGCATCGCAAGCAAACACTCACCAATGCCGAACGATATATAACGGAGGAGTTAAAGGAGTACGAACAAAAAATTCTTGGCGCCGAGGAAAAAATTCTTTCTTTGGAACAAAAACTGTATGACGAGTTGGTTCAGTTTGCTTCGGGATTTGTTAAGCCCGTTCAACTTAACGCATCGCTTATTGCCACGCTGGACTGTTTGAACTCGTTTGCCACCGTTTCGGAAGAGAACAACTACAACAGGCCTGAATTAAATGATGGATTTACCCTCGACATTAAAGAGGGACGTCACCCGGTTATCGAAAAAAATATGGCTCCCGGTGAACACTATGTTGCCAACGATGTTTTTTTAGACAATAAAAAACAACAAATCATTATTCTTACAGGCCCCAACATGTCGGGCAAATCGGCCTTGCTGCGCCAAACGGCTCAAATAGTACTATTGGCTCAAATGGGATGTTTTGTGCCGGCGAAAAGTGCCTCCATCGGGGTGGTTGACAAGCTGTTTACCCGTGTAGGTGCTTCCGACAACCTCACTTCGGGCGAATCAACCTTTATGGTGGAGATGAACGAAACGGCAAGCATTTTAAACAATATTTCGAACCGCAGCTTAATTTTACTGGATGAAATTGGCCGCGGAACAAGCACCTACGACGGCATTTCCATTGCCTGGTCCATTTCCGAATTTCTTCACGAACATCCTGCTTATCGTGCCAAAGTACTGTTTGCCACCCATTACCACGAACTGAACGAAATGGCCGAAACCATGCCGCGAATAAAAAATTACCACATCGCCGTTAAGGAAGTTGGCAAAAAAATAATATTCTTACGGAAATTAAAACGCGGCGGCAGCGAGCACAGTTTTGGTATTCATGTTGCCGAAATGGCCGGTATGCCCCGCAAGGTGCTCGAACGTGCACGTCAGTTGTTAAAAGTGCTTGAGCAGAGCCACTCCAGCGAAGAGCTTACGGAGAAAGTAAAAGCCCCTGCCGAAAACTACCAGTTGAGCTTTATTCAACTTGACGATCCGCTTTTACACCAAATAAAAGATGACATTTTAAATACGGATATCGATACCCTTACACCGGTTGAAGCCTTAATGAAGCTGAATGAAATTAAACGATTGCTAACCGGAAACAGATGATAATCACGGTTGTAGAACAGCTTTAGAAAAAAGTATCAAAAAAATTATTATTTTTTGTTTGGTAATTAAAAAATATTTTACATTTGCACTCCCAAAACAAGCGGGAATAGCTCAGTTGGTAGAGCACGACCTTGCCAAGGTCGG
>CAYVWX010000019.1:0-20792 GCA_964455635.1 uncultured Lentimicrobiaceae bacterium
TGTCACGATTTTTTATACCTCGGGTTAACATCCGTGGCTATAATATGTCACCCCTACGGGGTTCTGCATAATCATATTTCCGTGTGTTTAGCTTGCTAATCAGGCGTGAGTCATCTGTTTATATTTTTGTATTTTGTTGTTATTCATGTTTCATCATCATTTTAGTTGGCGCCCTGCAAGGGCAGCCTAAAAGCCTTCAAAACATCAACAAAATATTTACATCTATTTAAAATTCAATTGTACCTGACAATCAAACACCCGCTCCCCTATTATTGAGATTCAACGGGCAAATTTATAAATAAAGCCGCTGTCTGTTCTTTTAAAAATCTTAAATTTGTAATTAATGAACACCACACCAAAATACGGACTGGCTTTTATAGCACTAATTATTTCATTATCTGCCTTTTCGCAAGATTTTGACAGAGTTGCCTTTTACAATGTTGAGAACTTTTTCGACACGCAATACGACTCGACCAAATATTTTAACGGATTTACACCTCAGGGAGACCACCACTGGACAAAAACACGCTACCTGAAAAAACGGCAACGTATTTACAAAGTTATAGCTGCTGTAGGTGGTTGGAACGGCGTGTCGGTGATGGGGTTTGCCGAAATTGAAAATCGCGGAATACTTGAAGATTTGATATCCAATACACCTTTAAAAAAACTGGATTTCGACATCGTACATTTTGAATCGCCCGACAAACGCGGCATTGACGTGGGAATGATTTACCGGAAAAGCCGCTTTAAAGTTCTGACCGCGAGACCCATACATGTTAAAATGGCTGATAACCCGAAATTTACCACACGCGACATTTTATATGTAAAAGGCATCTTATTAAAAGATACGGTTCATATTTTTTACAACCACTGGCCGTCGCGTTACGGAGGCATGATGAATACAGTGGCATTAAGGGCTTTGGCTGCCCACACCCTTCGGCATGCTGTTGATTCGGTAATGAATGCCGACACCCTTGCTAAAATCCTTATGCTCGGCGATTTTAACGACAATCCGTTTGACAAAAGCATTCAACTGCTGTTGCATAGCGGAAAAATTGCACTGGAAGAACTTAAGCCACAGTTTAATTACGGCAACACCAAAGGCACCATTAAACACAATACCGACTGGTCTGTTTTTGACCAGGTTATTGTTTCGCCGGCGCTGTTTTCAACAAAAGGTATTCACCTGAAAAATCACAACATGCATGTTTTTGATGCCGGTTTTTTACTGATTAACGACGAAAAAAATCCGGGAAAGAAATTAAATCGTACTTTCGTGGGTTTTAATTACAATGGCGGATACAGCGACCATTTACCCGTTTATGTTGACGTTTACAAGGAACAATCACATTGAAAAAAGGATATAAAATAACATTTGTTTCTGTTGGAATTATGGTTCTTGTTCTATTGGGACTGTGGTTGATGCGCAACACGATTTTAACAAACAGCTTAAAAAAAATTGTTGAAGAAAAAACGAACCATCGCGTACACCTCGGCATTAAATCACTCTCCTTCGATTTCATCTCCATGACCGTTAGTGCCGACAGCATCACCACCACATTCGACAGCATTTATATCGACAAATCGAAAAATACCCTACTTGATAAAATCAGGTTTTCAGGTGTCAGATTACAAAATTTCGATGTATGGGAACTGCTTTTTCAAAAACAACTTGTTGCTGACAAACTGATATTTACAAAACCCGATGTCTATATTATTACCCGTGAGACCAACCGGTCGAAAGAGGCTAATCCCGAAAAAGTTATTCAAGCTTTAAACAGCACCCTTAAATTTCGCTTTACGATTCCCGCAAGGATTAAGAAAATTGAATTGCGCTACGGACAAATTGATGTTACCGACAAACACAACCCGGCCGTACGCTTCTCCACCGGCAACCTTACCATTTTTATGGAAGACCTTAACACCATCAATACAGCGGTCAAAGCCACAAGCCTGAATTCAATATCAAAAACACTTTATATCAAGGCGATAAAACTCTACAAAAGCTTTAAATCGAACTACGCAATGGCTGTTGATTCGCTAACCTGGATTTCAAAAGACAACCTGTTTAATGCATACGGTTTTAGTTTTATGCCCACCCTGAAAATTGCCGACACATCAAAAATGCTCAAAATTGAAGCCGGCAAATTAACAGCAAGCGGAACTTACTTTTTAGGAGACACAATCCGTGAAGCCACTGTTAAAAATTTGGCACTTACCAACGGAAGGCTTTACCTGAGAACAACAACCGGCAACTTTAAATCTCCCGAGAAAAGATTCGTTCCTTTTTTTAAACGCATGGTTGCCGACACATTAACCCTCAGAAACAGCGACCTGTTTATAGAAAAATCTCGTGGTGACACCATGCTGTTTTTTAAAAATCTCAACCTCGAACTTAAACAAATACTACTCGACTCATTATTTTTTAAAAAACCCGAACACCATTTTAACTACAAATCGTTTAAATTTTCCACGCAGTCGTTTGTTTCAAACACACTTTTACCGGGGCTGCATCTGCAAAGCGGTAAAGTACTATACAACAGCAAACGAAAAAAATTCGTCCTTGACGAGTTCCTAATCCGCGATTCGGTTAACAACCTGCATTTTCAGTCGGGACGGATTAAGTTCAGTTTATCCCTGAAACAGCTTCTTAAAAAGCAAAAACAAACTTTTGATGTTTTTATGATAAGGCCGTTTATAAAGATTGCTGTAAATCAATACTTTACCACCACCAACAAGGACACGTCGTGGTTTATAAAAACACTTATCCCGCGGGAGGTTAAAATTACGGGAGGAACTTTTAAAATCTTGTTTAACCACGGGGCGGATTCTCTTTTATTGAACAACACCTCTTTATATACCAAAAACCTGCGTTTTAACACAGGCACCATGCAGCTAAAATACGACACGCTAAGCGTTTTATCGGGCAGCATTGCTTACTTAATAAACAACCGGTTTAATTTTAGGGCGGGCTCAACACAACTTAACGGCAACAATTTATTGGTTTCCGATGGATATTTTACCACCGTCGCTAATCCGGTTATCTCCTCATCTGTTAAACAGATAAGATTAAAATCGTTTGAACTACAGAGGATTATATCAGACAATGAACTTTCAGCCGATTCGCTTATTTTTACAAATCCCGTTACCCGATGGGATGTTGCACAAAAAACCCACCTAAAGCACGACACAACATTTTCGCCCGCACAGCTGGCTGCCACTTTTGAAAAAAACACCACGTTTAAAATCAACATCCGTCATTTTTCCATTAAACAGGGAAAATTTAAGTATAACAACGGCGATTCGACTGCCTCCTTAACCTTTAAAACCAACTACAATCTTTCCTGGAAGCATTTACAAACGGGTCATACCGGCGACCGGCCTTTCAGTTCGTTAAAGGGCGTGCAACTTTCGCTTTCCAACACCATGTTTGGTACTGTACATTTTAGGGGCTCCGTTGGAAACCTCAATCTGACAAGCGACAACGGCTTTTTAGGTTTCAACAACATCAAAATAAGGAACCGCCCCAATCGTACCGACACCATTTGGAATATTCATCACTTTTCAATTAATTTTTTGGGATTTCGCAACCTGGATTACAATCGCTTATTGGGTAAAAACCATTTGCAATTCGGACATCTTCTGATAAAAGGGCTTTCTGCAAATATTGAACAAAACCACCTGACGACAAAAAATGATTCGACTGCACCGGAACCTGTTACAATCAACATAAAAAAGCTGTTGCCGTTTGAAACAACCTTCGATACGCTGCAAGCCGAAAACATTTGGGTTCGTTATACAATTAACGAAAATCAACATTCGGCTGTTTATGCTGTTAACAACTTCAATTATGAATACATCCCACTGGCAAAACAAAACAGCATTGCCGTAGCAGAACTTCCATTTTTTAAGCACACCGTTTTCCGTTTCGATTCCGTGTCGGCAACCAATTGGCACAAAGGCTTTTCTATTCATGGCGGCTCCGGCACATTAAACACCTACGACAGCACTTTCAGGCTGCAAAGCCTGTTGGTACAGATGGGTAAAGAACCGAAATACCGGTCGGAATTTAATACCGGAATCATATTCTTTCACGGCATTTCATCCACCGAATCACTGCCTGTTTCAATAAATATTAAAAGGATAAACATACCGCACACCGGTCTTAAAATTATCGATTTTCAACCTTTGTCAAAAACAGAAAAAAAGAACCGGCTCAACCGCTTTGGCTCGCTTTATAAATTTTCGAAGTTATTGGACCGTTTTACTGTGAACACCATTTTGTTTTCAAGTGTTGATGCTGTTTATTTTTCGGGCGATTCGTTAAAAAAACAATGGACTGCCAACAAGGTAAAAGTTAAAATTGACGATTTTACGATCTCCCCGTCCGAAGCACTCGACACGCTGCCCATTGAGTTTAAAAATATTTCGGCAGATATTTTTAACCGGAAATTTATAACGGGCGACAGCTTGTACGAAATTAGTGCCCGGCATTTTTCGTACAATTATTTAAACCGGCTGTTGGAAATCGATTCATTTTACGTAAAACCGCTTTTAGACACGGTGGCATTTTTCACAAAACATCATTGGCAAACCGATCGAGTAAACCTGTTTGTTCCTCAAATCCGGTTTCAGGGCACTGCCTTTGTCAACCAAAGCAAATCAGGCCGGTTTCACTTTAGCAAAATCATTGCAAAAGGAATGTCGGCCGACCTATACCGCGACAAGGCCTATCCGCGCGACACACTCATTCGCCCGCTGTTAATAGCATCGCTTCAAAAAATAAAGCAACCTTTTACGGTTGACACTTTGCTAATTTCCGATGGCTATTTCAGATACAGCGAAAAAGAAAAAATCTCGCGCCATCCCGGCTATGTGTTTTTTACCGGCCTAAACATAACAGGAATACACCTATCCAATATTACCGGCAATTCGGCAGGAACTTTAACCAAGATTTTTGCGCAAG
Source organism: uncultured Lentimicrobiaceae bacterium (assembly GCA_964455635.1). Lineage (GTDB taxonomy): Bacteria > Bacteroidota > Bacteroidia > Bacteroidales > F082 > B16-G9. The sequence goes on from CAYVWX010000019.1 coordinate 4,967, forward strand.
GCGAACTAATGGGCAACGGTAAACTGCAGGCACGATTTTATTTTCCCTTATCCAAAAGCCAGTCATCGCAATTTTGGTTTACAGCCAAATCGGAAAAGATTGACCTTACCACACTAAATGCCATGACCCAGCCCAACTCGGGCCTTACCATTTTAAGGGGAAAGGGAAACATTGATATTCCGTTAATTACGGCCAACGACACAGTAGCCATAGGCAACATAATGTTTAAATACCGGAGGCTGAAAGTGGGATTGTACAACCGCAAAAAAGCAAGCCGCAACAGTGGTATTGCCACACCACTCATTGGTTTTGTGTTAAACGGACTGGTTTTACGCTCCAACAATCCAAACTGGTTTAAACGCCCGCGGGTGGGTATTGTTTATTTTAAAAGAGACCGGAACAAATCTATCGCCAATTATATATGGAAAAGTACACTTAGCGGAGCGCTGTCAACGTTAGGTTTTAACAACAAAGAACAACGAAAACGCCGCAAGGTGTATCGCCGGGAGGAGTTTGATGTTCAGCGCGAAGCTGTAAAAAACGAAAAATATGGAAAATAAAAAAACAAGCTTTTGGAAAGTGTTAGGCCCCGGGCTGCTATATGCCGGAGCAGCCGTTGGTGTTTCTCATTTGGTACAGTCAACCCGTGCGGGAGCAATGTTTAATTTCGATTTGCTGTGGATATTGATATTGGCAAACATTTTAAAATATCCGTTTTTCGATTTCGGGACTCGATATGCCAATTCAACCGGAAAAAACCTTATCGAAGGCTATGCCTACATTGGCAAGTGGGCTGTATTGCTGTTCGGCCTGCTATCGTTGGTTTCAATGTTTATTATTCAGGCGGCAGTTACCGTAGTTACCGTAGGCCTTTTTGCATACATCTTTAAAGTTACCATCTCGGTAGTCAATCTCAGTGCCCTGATAATGGGTATCTCGGTTCTCATATTATTAATAGGTAAATACAGTTTTCTCGACAAGCTGATGAAGTTTATCATTGTTCTTTTGGCAACCTCAACCATTGTGGCAGTATTTTCAGCTTTGGGTATCGATAAACAAATACAGCCCGACTCGCTGGTACATTTTTCATGGTCGAACAAAGCCGACCTGCTTTTTTTCATTGCTTTTGTAGGCTGGATGCCGGCTCCCATTGATGTTTCGGTATGGTCTTCCATCTGGACCATAGAAAAAAACAGGGAAATTGGCTACCGTCCTAAGCTTAAAGAAACGCTGTTTGAGTTTAAGGTAGGATACATTGGCACTGCTTTTCTCGCCATTGGATTTTTATCGTTGGGTGCCCTGGTAATGTACGGAACAGGAGAGCAACTCTCGCCCAAAGGAACGGTGTTTGCCGGACAGCTAATCAACATGTACGCCACAAGTATAGGTAAATGGGCCTTCTGGATAATCTCCATTGCTGCATTTACCACCATGTTTAGCACCACCATTACCGTGTTGGATGCCTACTCAAAAGTTATTCCTTCCACATTAAAAAATTTAAAGGTTAATGAACAATCGCCCATACTTAAACCTTGGGTTTGGCTGATAATATTACTGACGGGAACCCTGTTTATAATCGGTTTTTTAGCCAAAAGCATGCGGGTTATGGTTGACATAGCCACCACCTTATCGTTTGTTACCTCTCCTATTTTAGCCTATTTGAATTACAAGGTGATTATGGGAAAAGAGGTTCCTGACAGCGACAAACCCGGCAAATGGCTGCAAGCACTGGCATGGGCAGGCATCGCATTTTTCACCCTGTTTACGTTGGTATATCTTTACTGGAAAATTTTTGCCTGAAATAAATAGGTTGATGCAGGATGAAGAAAAAAACCGAAAATAAATTTTGAAAAAATACAAAAACAAATATCGTATTGCATCAAACAGAATGCCCGGATGGGATTATTCGGGCAACGGGTATTATTTTATTACATTGGTAACCCAAAACCGCAAATGTAATTTGGGAAAGATTGTTGATGGTAAAATGATGTTATCAGAATTTGGAAAAATTATTGAAAATGAATGGAATAAATCATTTACAATTCGCGATGAATTGTTTTGCGATGAATATATTATAATGCCGAATCATTTACACGCCATTATAATATTAAAAAAACCGGCAATGGTTTTTCCGTGGGTTTTTCCGTGGGTTGTAGAGGCGCACGGCCGTGCGCCTCTACAACCATTTATCCGCAAACCAAAATCAATATCATCATTTATTGGCGGATTTAAATCCGCCGCAAATTCAAAAATTGATGATTATATCGATGAATATAATTTGGATATTCCAAAATTCAATCGGAAAAATCATTTTTTTCAACCCAATTATCACGACCATATTATTCGCAATAACGATGAATATCACAGAATTAAAAACTACATTATCAATAATCCAAAAAAATGGATTGATGACAAATTAAATGTGTAAAACACAAAACGGAAACAATGACCAATATGCCTGAAAATAGCGGTAAAAAATTTACAACAGAACCATTAAAAGGTCCCTGTCATCAATATAATTATGCCATAAACAATACTTATACAAACCTTTACAAACAACAAAACATGTAACATTACAAATCCTTAAAAAAAGAAATTGAGAACGTTATTAAACATAAAATTTTTCCTCCGGCTGGCAATTGTTTTATTAACAGTAGTCGTTGTTGCAGAAGTGTCGTTTGCACAACACGGCTCCATCAATAAAAAGGCATTAAAATGGTATAACCGCGCACAGGAGGAATACAAAAATAAGGAGTATAAAAAAGCGCTACAGTTATTGGAACAGGCCACTAAAAAAGAGCCGCAGTTTATTGAAGGATGGCTGTTAAAAGCGGATGTACTAACCACTACCGGCAATCGCAGCCAGGCCATTGAAGCATACCGCCGGGCACTAAAAATCGATTCTGTTTTTTTTCCTCCGGCCTGGTATTTAATGGGAAACCTGCTGATGGAAGAGGGCGACTACCCCCAAGCTGCCCGTGCTTTTCAGGCGGTTATCAACAACAACCGCTTTTCTCCGGCACTCAAACTGAAAGCCAAAAAACAACTCCGTTGGGTCCACGAAAGCATAAAGCTCACCAAAAACCCCGTACCGGTTACCATTAAAAAAATCAACTCATCAGTCAACTCACCGGATGACGAGTTTGTAAATTACGTAAATGCCACCATTAACAAACTTATTTTCACCCGAAAAACAAAACTGCCCCCATCAAAAAATACTATGGCCGCCTATCGGGAGCAATTTTTCGAATCGATAAAACACGACACTCTTTGGCAAAAACCGGTCATATTGGATTTACCCTGGGCAAAAGGCCGCAATGTTGGCGCCATGAGTATTTCGGCCGACGGAAAGGAAATTTATTTTACAGGCTGCCGTTGGCCCGATGGCGTGGGAAGGTGCGATTTATACAAGGCACATAAAAAATTCAACCGATGGCAGTTTCCTGCTAATCTGGGAAAAACCGTAAACAGTACTGCCTGGGAATCGCAGCCTTTTGTATCGGCTGACGGCAGGTATCTTTTGTTTTCTTCTACAAGGCCGGGAGGCTTTGGCGGCAGCGATATCTGGATGTCGGTAAAACTCAAAAACAACCAATGGAGTCCGCCATTCAACATGGGCGACAGCATAAACACACCGGGCAACGAAATGGCACCTTTCTTATATGCCGACAACAAAACACTGATATTTTCCTCCGACGGATACCCCGGCATGGGGCACCAGGATTTGTTTATTACCCGAAAAAACAAGGCAGGGATATGGTCGAAAGCCGAAAACGCAGGCTATCCCGTAAATACCAAATACAACGAGATTAACCTGATTTACAGTTTAGACGGTAAACATGCCTGGATATCATCCAACAGAGAAAACAACAACTACGATATTTACGAATTGACTGTTTATGATAAGATTAAACCTGATAAAATACTCTTTTTCCAAGGAAAAGTTATTGATGCACAAACAGGCAAGCCGTTGTCAGCCAAAATAATACTCACCGATGTAACAACAGGCGTAAATCTTTCGAGCCGTTACAGTACCGGCGACGACGGCACTTTTTTAATGACCATGGAACCGAGGCAAACCTATGCTTTCAACATTTTGGCCAAAGGATATTTGATGCTGTCGGACAAATTCAGTCCCGGAAAAGAGCTCACCGACAGCACAAACATCACCAAAACTTTTAAACTGATACCCATAAAACACGGCAATAAATTTACATTAAACAACCTCTATTTTAAGGTCGATTCACCGCAACTAAATTCTAAATCGTTTGCCGAACTATTAAAACTAATCGACTTTTTAAAACTAAACCCCACCCTGAAACTTGAAATTAGAGGACATACCGATAATACCGGTGGTGCCGATTATAATTTAACTTTGTCGCGCCAAAGAGCCAAAGCCGTTTTCGATTATTTAACAGCTCACGGAATCGATTCGACAAGGCTTTCCTATACCGGTTACGGCTTTTCGCAACCGGTAGCTGATAACAGCACCTCCGAAGGCAAGGCAAAAAACAGACGTGTTGAAATGGTAGTTAAATAATTAAACGTGTTAAAATGAACCCATTCCGAAAGGTCGTAAGATAAAAAACCATCTGCTTTTGCACTTTTCGGAATGCGTATAGAAGCACAAACATTAACCACAACCCTTTTAAAAGCAACCTCAATTGAAAAATATTAAATCAGTAAAAAGTATTTTTTTAGCGCTAATTATATTTTTTGTTGTTCTGAACACAACCGGCGCACAAAACAGCGATACGATTCGCCGAAAAAGCATTGTTGTTAAAAGTATTCTGCCTGTTTCGCTTATTGTAGCCGGTTCGCTTATAAGCGGCAGTAAATTTGAAAAAAATATCCAAACAAATCTGCGGAATGCCGTTGGCAATAATTATGTTCTTCACATCGACGATTACCTTCAATATGTTCCTGTGGCAGAGTTATATATTGCCGATATAGCAGGAATAAAAAGCAAAAACCACTGGTTCGACCAAACAAAATACCTGCTCATTTCAAATATTCTTACTGCGAGCATAACCCATGGTTTAAAGTTTGCCACCGGAAAAACACGTCCCAATGGCGGCGTACACTCTTTTCCTTCGGGGCATACAACATTTGCCTTTACCAATGCCACCGTATTGTATAACGAATTTATCGATTCGTCGCCTGCACTTGCTTACAGCGGCTATCTGCTGTCAACCACAACAGGTGTTTTCCGAATGATTAACAACAGGCATTGGCTGTCGGATGTGATGGTAGGAGCAGGAATAGGCATACTGGTAACCAATCTGGTATATTATTTTGAACCGTTTAAAAATTTCAACCCGTTTAAAAAAACAAAAAATATTGTACTGATTCCCAATATCGATTACAACAGCTACGGACTTTATTTTTCGTACCGGTTTTAACAGACGCTCACACAGATCCTTACTGCTTATAACAAAATCTATTTCGTGCAGTTTTTACCTCGAAATCCTTACCAAAGCAAAAACCATAACAACAGCGGCCACATATTGTACCGGCGAAAGAAAACTGCCGTTGACAATATAATCGAAAAAAATAGCTGATACCGGAAACAACAGTTCGCTGATAGTAGCCACCATAGCCCTTACACGCTTTAATCCGTAATAATAAATAAAAATAGCTCCCGAGCCGGTAGTTAAACCTATAATGATTAAAAAGAGCCAGTTAAACCTCGTTGTTGCACCCAACTGGCCAAACTCGCCAAACACCATTACATACAACAACATAAAAAAGGCGGTGAAACCATACCTGAAAAAGGTAGCGGTTACAAAGTTGTGATTTTTAAGCAGGCTTTTGGAAAACACGGTTGAACTGCCAAAGGAAAAGGCTGCCAAAATAGCCAGCAACGAAGCATTAATGGTATTTTTATCGGCATGAAAATTCGGAAGCCGAAAACCAAACGTAAGAAAATAACTGGCCACAACAGCCACTGTAGCCCACAACACAAAACCTTTTTTAATCTTTTCTTTTAACAATAGTGCTGCCAGCGAAATGGCAAAAATAGGCTGCAACTTTTGTAACAAAACCACTACCGACAGTTGCTGAAACTGTACCAAAAACAGCGCTTTAACAATGGCAATGGTTCCTATGGCACCACCAAACAGCGCCACCAGCGAAAAAGTTATGTAATCTTGTTTGGTAAAATATTTAAGTTCGTTGTACTGCCTGAACAAAAATAAATTCATCAGTAAAAAAGGAATCAAATGCAGCATAAATACAACATAGCCCACATCAAGATTATATAAACGCGGTGTAAGCACTACGCCGTCAAATCCCCACATAATGGCCGATAAGCCAATGGCAATGGTTCCTTTTATCGGTTCAGTCAGTTTCATAATAAGTTTGCAAAAGTAACTTTTTTTCATCCAAAAGCACTTTTTACCACAACCGGCCGCACCATTTTTTTAATATTACAGACCTGCAAAACCATCCTTTTACAATTTAGCCGTACACATTATTACCACTTGTCCGTTAACAGATGTTAAAACCCCTTAAGTAACCGACTTCTGTATATTTTTTATGTCATTTATTTTGATATTTTTGCGCAACTCCTTAAAAAAATATTTTTATGTCTTTTAACAGCGAAAAACTTATTCCCGAAGGATTAACATACGATGATGTTTTATTGGTTCCGGCCCGTTCGTCGGTGCTTCCAAGGGAAACCGATTTATCTACCCGCTTTACTAAAAATATAAAGCTTAAAATCCCCATTGTTTCGGCTGCTATGGACACGGTAACCGAATCGAAACTTGCCATCGCCATGGCTCAGCTTGGAGGCATTGGCGTGCTGCATAAAAACATGACCATTCAAAAACAGGCCAACGAAGTACGTAAAGTTAAACGAGCGGAAAACGGCATGATTATCGACCCCATTACCCTGAGGGTGAATGCCACTGTTGGCGATGCCTTAAAAATTATGGAAGAATATGGCATCGGCGGTATTCCGGTTGTTGACGAAACCAACAAACTGGTGGGTATTGTAACTAATCGCGACCTCAGGTTTGAACGCAACATGCGAAAATCGGTAAACGATGCCATGACCAGCAAAAATTTGATAACCACTACCGAATTTACCAATTTTGAACAGGCTGCCGATACGTTACAAAAATATAAAATCGAAAAACTTCCGGTTGTTGACGACGACTTTAAACTCATCGGGTTAATAACCTATCGCGACATTATCAAAATAAAAGAAAACCCCAACAGCTGTAAAGATGAAAAAGGAAGATTAAGAGTAGCTGCTGCTGTTGGTGTTGCAGCCAATACAATGGAAAGGGTTGAAGCACTTGTTCATGCCGGTGTTGATGCCATTGTTATCGATACGGCTCATGGCCACTCAAAAGGGGTGTTGGACATGACAAAATCGGTAAAACAAAAATTTCCTCATGTTGATTTAATAGTAGGCAACATTGCCACTGCCGAGGCTGCCCTGGATTTAATTGCCGCCGGAGCCGATGCCATTAAAGTGGGCATTGGCCCGGGTTCAATTTGTACAACCCGTATTATTGCCGGCGTTGGCGTGCCGCAGTTAACCGCTGTTTACGATGTTGCCCAGGCCGTTAAAGGCACAGGCATTCCCGTAATTGCCGACGGGGGCATAAGATATACCGGCGACATTGTTAAAGCCATTGCTGCCGGCGCCGACTCCATTATGGCAGGCTCGTTGTTTGCCGGCGTTGACGAATCGCCGGGAGAAACCATCATTTTTGAAGGCAGGAAATTCAAATCGTATCGCGGTATGGGCTCGGTAGAAGCCATGCAGGAAGGGTCAAAAGACCGCTACTTCCAGGACATGGAAGACGACATCAAAAAACTTGTTCCCGAAGGTATTGTGGGACGAGTACCCTACAAAGGCTCACTGGCCGAAGTCATCCACCAAATGGCCGGAGGCTTACGCTCGGGAATGGGCTATACCGGCTCGGCAACCATTGAAGAACTTCAAAAAGCCAAATTTATTAAAATAACCTCGGCAGGTTTTGCCGAAAGCCACCCGCACGACATTACCATTACCCGGGAAGCACCAAATTACAGCAGTAAAGGATAAAAGAATATTTAATCAAAATAAAAAAATAAAATGAAACATCCATGTCGAAGATTCGACACAAAGAAGCATGATGATAAGCTCCGGAGGAGCGTAATATTTATAGCCTCGGGTGTTAACCCAAGGTATTGAAAATAAAACAGACCCGTTTTGGCGTGATTTTCGATAGCCTGCCCTGAGCTTGTCGAAGGGAAGCCGAAAATCATGACAAAACATAAAAAACATATTAACAGATAAATACAAAATTATAAACACATGAAACGTATTGTTAAACAAGCTATTTTATTAATGATTGCCCTGTTTATGGTCGGGGGAACTCAGGCTCAATTTTTTAAACCATTGGAAAAACAAACCTTGCTCACCATTGGGAATGAAAAAATTCCGGTTGGCGAGTTTTTGCGTGTTTACGAAAAAAACAACACTGCCGAAGAACAACAAAAACCCGATGCCATTAAAGAGTATCTTGACCTTTACATTAACTTTAAATTAAAAGTTAAAGAAGCCGAAGATTTAAAAATGGATACCATCGCTTCGTTTAAAAAAGAACTTCACGGTTATCGCGAACAACTTGCAAAGCCCTATTTTACCGATCAGGCAGTAAATGACAAACTGATGAAAGAGGCATACAACAGGATGATGCAGGATGTACGAGCAAGCCATATACTTTTAATGGTTGACGAAAATGCAAGCCCCGAAGACACTTTAAAAGCCTGGAATAAAATAAACAAAATTCGTGATGAAATTGAAAACGGAAAACCTTTTGCCGTAGCCGCCGAAGAGTATTCGGACGACCCGTCGGCAAAAGACCAAAAAGAGATTCCCGGCAAACAGGCCGCCCGAAAAGGCAATCATGGCGACCTGGGGTATTTTACCGTTTTTAATATGCTTTACCCCTTTGAAACAGCAGCTTACGAAACTCCGGTCGGTCAGGTTTCACAACCCGTACGAACCCATTACGGATATCATTTGGTTTATGTTACCGATAAAAAACCCGCCATGGGTGTTGCCGAAGTAGCTCACATCTTTGTACGATTACGTCCCGATGCCAGCGAAAACGATGTTAAACGCAAAACCGAAAAAATAAATAAAATCTATCAAAAGCTGCAAGACAGCCTTTCGTGGGATGCTGCCGTTGTAAAATACTCCGAAGATAAAGGCTCTGTTTCAAAAGGAGGAAAATTATCAAAATTTACCTGTAGCCGTATTGTTCCCGAATTTGTTAAAACCATCGACAGCTTAAAACCCGGCGAATACTCAAAACCCGTTCGTACCATGTACGGATGGCATATCATTAAACTTATCAGCACCAAAAAACCCGGAACCTATGATGAGGAGAAAGCCAATTTGAAAGAACGCATCAAAAAAGATTCGCGCTCACAACTCAGTAAAGAATCGGTTATTGCCAACATAAAAACGAAAAATAACTTTAAAGTTTACAACGATGCCAAAACCGGAATTTTTGCAGCCATCGACTCAACTGTTTTAAATCAGGCTTTTAAAGCCGACAGCCTGCCGGCAACACTTAACAAACCATTAATAAAAATAGGTAAGGTTACAAAAACACAAATGGATTTTGCCAACTATGTTGCTAAAAATCAGAAAAAACAAGCCAACATCGATAAGGAGGTTTACCTGAACAAACTCTTTAATAAATTTGTTGACAAAACCTGTATGGATTACAAAGATGCCAACCTTGAAAAAGAATATCCCGAGTTTGCCAACCTTATGAAAGAGTACCACGACGGAATTTTGCTGTTTAACCTTAGCGACGAAAAAATCTGGTCAAAAGCCGTTAAAGACACCGCCGGCCTCGAAAAATTTTACAATGAAAATAAAATAAATTATCAATGGGGGCCACGGGCCGAAGCAACTGTTTACCAGATAAATAAAAAAGATGATATAGAAAAAGCCCTTGCCGTAATTAAAAAAGGTGAGGATGACGGCGATATTGCAAAACAACTTTTGCAAGACAGCATCACATCAGTTAAAATTATTCCCGGAAAATTTGAAAAAGGCGACAACAAATATGTAGATGCCGTTAAATGGGAACCCGGTTTTTACGAAGCCGGCAGCTCCGATGTGGAGGATATGCATGTGTACGTAAAAATTAAAAAAATCATCAAACCGCAAGCCAAACAACTGGAAGAGGCAAGAGGCCTGGTAACGGCAGATTATCAAAACTATCTGGAAAAAGAGTGGATAAACAATTTAAAACAAAAGTATCCTGTTAAAATAAACCAAAAAGTTTTAACAAAAGTTATTGAGCAGGAGAAAAACAAAAAATAATTAATTTACCGGATTGCCATATTCTTTGCCTTTCGGGGTATCGATTATGGCAATTCGTTTATATAGCTTTAACCTATTGAATAAAATCATCGTTTCCATATTGTTGCTGCTCATTGTGTCAAGCTCGTGCAACCGTGCTAAAAAAGGAACCCCTTTGGCACGGGTTGGTGATGATATTTTGTACGAAAAAGATTTAAAAGGCCTGCTTCCGCCCAATACCGAACCCCTCGACTCTATTGTTTGGGTACGCAACTACACACACAACTGGATTAAAACCAGACTGCTTTTAAACAAAGCCACGCAAAATCTTAAGCCCGAAGATATTAACTTTAAAAAACAACTTGAAAAATACCGTAATTCCCTTATTTTATATACTTACGAAACCGAACTCATCCGTCAACAAATGGATACAACGATTTCCGATTCGGCTGTTAAACACTACTATTTTAACCACCAAAAAGATTTTGTTTTATTAAAAAATATTGTCAAAGCATTTTACGTGGTGGTTGAAAACAACAAAGAAACCGAAAAACATTTTACACATCTTTTTAATTTACCCGATTCGGTTATGATGGACTCGCTTGAATATAACTGCCGGCAATATTCATCAAACTATTTTCTCGACACAACCGTTTGGATTCCCTTCGACGAAGTGACCAAAACCATTCCGCTAAAAACTTACAACAAAGAACTTTTCTTAAAAAATAATAAGTTTGTAAAGGTAAAAGATAAGAATAACGTTTATCTGATTAAATTTGTTGACTTTAAAATAAAAAACGATTTCTCTCCGTTGGAGTTGGAACAAAATAATATCAGGAATATTATAATTAATAGCCGAAAGATGGATTTTATTAAAAATTTACACGATAAAATCTATCAGGACGCTGCACGTAAAAATGAATTTGAGGTTTACACTTATGACAAATAAAATAAATATTCAATGGTTAAAAAGGCTGTTTTTTTTGCTGATAACCATCAGCATAATACCCGCTAAAGCACAACAGCCTCAGGTAATCGACCAAATAGCCGCACTGGTTGGCCGTAATATGATTTTGCAGTCTGACATCGAAAACCAGTATATTAATTACAGGATGCAGGGTACTATAAAAGGTAGCAGTTCCGAAGTAAGATGCAGTATTTTGGAAGATATGCTTTTTCAAAAACTGTTGGTGGCACAGGCAGAGGTTGACAGTATTGTAGTAGATGACGCACAGGTTAATTCGGAACTTGACAGAAGAATCGGAACTTTTATCAACCAGTTTGGCTCACAGGAAAAACTTGAACAGTATTACAACAAAACCATTACACAAATAAAGTCGGAACTTTTTAGCGTAATTAAAGAACAGCTTCTTGCACAACAAGTTCAGCAACAAATAATTGCCGATGTATCGGTAACCCCATCCGAAGTGAAAGCCTTTTTTAAATCGTTACCAAAAGACAGTATCCCGCAAATAAAAACAGAATATGTAATTCAGCAAATCATTAAAAAACCACCCATAAGCGTAGAAGAAAAAATAAGGGTAAAAGAACGGTTGCTGGAACTCAGAAAACGAATCTTAAAAGGTGAAAATTTCTCAACGCTGGCAATTCTATACTCGGAGGACCCCGGCTCTGCAAAAGATGGCGGCGAGTTGGGCTTTTATGGCCGTGGCCAACTGTATCCCGAATTTGAAGCTGTTGCCTTTAAGCTCAAAGAAGGCGAAGTTTCCGACATTGTTGAAACAGAAGCCGGTTATCACATTATTCAAATGATTGAGCGAAAAGGCGATTATATTAACGTTCGACACATCTTGCTGGTGCCCAAAGTGTCGCCTGCCGACCTTCAAAAAGCCCGCCACGAACTGGATAGTGTGGCCCTGCTTATCCGCAACGACTCCATCTCGTTTGACGATGCTGTTGCCAAATACTCCGATGGCGAAAATAAAAACAATGGTGGTTATTTAATAAACCAATACACCGGAGGAACATCTTTTGAAGCCGAACAACTCGACCCGCAGGTGTCGTTTGTGGTTGACAAACTGAAAGTAGGCGAAATATCCAATCCCGTACCCATGAAAACCGATAAGCAAAAAGATGCCTACCGTATTTTATACCTGAAAGCAAAAACAAAACCTCACCGTGCCAACCTGCACGACGATTATCCTAAAATTCAACAGTGGGCTTTGCAACAAAAACAAAAAAAGATAATCGACCAATGGGTTAACGATAAAAGTAAAAAAACATATATTAAAATCAGCGACGACTTTAAACAATGTTCATTTCATTATAATTGGCTGAAAACCAAATAAACATACATCAATCTATGACAAACTATAAATCAGATGTTGAAGCCATTGAGGCCTTTGTAAGTAAGTACAACCGCCTGCAAAAGGAAATAGCAAAAGTTATTGTAGGGCAGGACGAAATAGTTAAAAACACTTTAATTTCTATTTTTAGCCGGGGACATGTTTTACTGGTTGGTGTACCGGGTCTGGCAAAAACATTGCTGGTAAATACCGTTGGAAAAGTACTCGGCCTTTCGTTCAACCGTATCCAGTTTACCCCCGACCTGATGCCCTCCGATATTATCGGAACCGAAATTCTTGACGAAAACCGGAAATTCAAATTCATGAAAGGGCCTGTTTTTGCTCAGGTTATTTTAGCCGACGAAATAAACCGAACACCTCCAAAAACCCAGTCGGCACTACTGGAAGCCATGCAGGAAAAAGCAGTTACGGTAGCCGGCATAAGCTATAAACTTCAGGAACCCTTTTTCGTATTAGCCACTCAAAACCCCATTGAACAAGAGGGAACCTATCCCCTGCCCGAAGCACAACTGGACAGATTTATGTTTAATCTGATTTTAGATTACCCATCGTTTAACGAAGAAATTGACGTGGTAAAACGCACAACCACCGAAATAACGGCACAAGCCGAGGAAGTGATGAATGCAGATGAAATAATTTTCTTTCAACAACTTATCAGAAAAATACCTGTAGCCGATAACGTGCTTGAATACGCTGTAAACCTCGTTTCAAAAACCCGGCCTGAAACTCCCAAGGCACACGATTGGGCTAACAGATTCTTAAATTGGGGTGCAGGCCCCCGCGCATCACAGTTTCTTATTGTGGGCGCCAAAACCCATGCTGCCATTCATGGTAAATTCTCACCCGACATTGAAGACGTAAAAGCCGTGGCTTTGCCAATTTTACGTCACAGAATGGTTAGAAACTACAAAGCCGAAGCCGAAGGAATAAGCTTGGATGATATTATTATTAAGCTAATGGACGAATAGTCTTTTGACTCCATTAATTTTTATTCTGCCACAAATACCCAAACGTTTTTGTTTTATTACAAATACCGCCAATTTGCGCGAATATTTCTTTACCCTGACAGTCAAAAAAGATTATTTGTAATGCTATTTAACCAACATAACCGTTCCCATTTTTGTTTCCGGGGTAGTTAGTGGTGGTGACGAAGTATTGTAAATAACTTTAAAAACATATGACCCGCTTTGGCAGGTTGTTCCGTTGTAGGTTCCGTCCCAACCTTGTGTGATGTCGTTAGTTTGAAAAACAAGCATTCCCCAGCGATTATAGATTGATAATGAGAACATCTTAATATTTATGGCATTTGTTACAACTTTAAATTCATCATTATTTCCATCACCGTTTGGGGTAAAAGCATTGGGAAAAAATATGTTTATTGGCTCCGGTGTTGTGGTAAATACAACGTAAGATGAATCTTCGCCAACACAACCCTGCTGTGATTCTACCGCCGCCGTGTACCAACCCTCATTATCTGCCAAAATATACTGTGTTGTGTCACCTGTATTCCACAGGTATGATAAAAAGTCAGCACCCGCATCTAACTCAACAGGAGTTTCTGTAAAAATTGTATCCTGAGTTGCAAATGCAGGTATGGGAAGCTCTAAAACAGTTACATCAACCGCCGACTGTAAATAACATCCTGCTGTATCGGTAACTATTATTGAATATGTACCCGACTGGTTAAGGTTTATATTATTGATTACCAGCGACTGTGTGCTTTGTGTTGTGCTGTCGGGGAAAGTCCAATTGTAATTTACAGTCCCATTACTCGACCATAAAGAAGGCTGCAAAACTACTGTTTCTCCCTGGCAAACTTCCTTTGAAGTTTCCAACGAAAAATACACTTCTTTAAATATTATTACCTCTCCCACATGATAATCAACCGGAATTTGATTGCCAGATGAATTGTAAAAAGCATTTGCTCCTACAGAACCGTCCCATTCAATTAAACTGCCTCCGGTAGTGCCTGCATCAAATACAAGTGACACAAGTTCACTATTTGCAGGAAGCGTTACCGAAGATGAATGCCAGCTTAACTCTACTTTTCCTTCGGCAGGGAAAAGCATTATTTGCAATGAATCTTCTATCATTGCATTTGGATTGATGAATCCCTCACAGGTTAGTTTATCTTTATCAAACAAAAGTGTAGCAGTAAAGCTTGCAACATCGTTAAAATTACTTACGCTTAATGGTACATGAGCAACATTACCGGGACAAACTCCTGCCTGCCCCGCAACAGCTTCAAGGTTTATCACAAAATTTTCCGGAACTTCCACAACAAATGTTGTATCACAGCCATAACTGTCGCTTACAACACAGGTGTAATATCCTGCTGTAAGATTTGTAAATAGCCCATTATTTATCTGAGAAGTTGTGCCTGCATCATTTGAATAATATATTGTATCATCTGCTGAGGTTGCTGTTATGTTTATTTGTCCGTTACCAACTCCTGTTGATTCAGGTGTTACCTGTACATTTGTTACATTGGGATGTAATTGGTTTTCTATTATTATAGGATTATTTATGTAGGCATCCTCACACATTGTTGAATCGTGAACTCTGACGGCATACGAACCTGATGGGAGATTATTAAATACGCCAAGGTTTTGTACATAGTTTGCTCCATTATCAACAGAATAATACAGCATATCTCCCAATCCTGATGTTGCTGTTACTATTATTGTCCCGTCTTGTTGATTACAATGTTCATGGGTAAAATCAACGCCATTCACAAGTACATTTCCTGCATCTATTATGGAATATGGTCCAATATTAGTAACACAACTATTTGCATCGGTAACCTGCAATGTGTAATTACCTACAGGAAGTCCGTACAAGTCAATTGAAGAACCAACCGGATTACCTAAATCATCAAACCATTGATATGAATATGGTGATGTGCCAATAATTTTAAGTCCGCGAATAGCACCCGCACTTCCGCCGCATGTTGTAGGACTTAGTATCAGGTTCGAACTATCGGCAGAAGCGGCATTAAATTTTGATATATATATTGAATCATACGCAAAACAACCACCATCACTGGTAACTTTAACCCAGTACCACCCTGTATCACTTACAGTTATATGGGTTGTGCCAAACTCTCCGGTGCTCCACAAATATGAGTATGGACCACATTCGGCATCAAGAACAATATCAGCGGAGTTACAAATTG
>CAYVWX010000020.1:0-18052 GCA_964455635.1 uncultured Lentimicrobiaceae bacterium
TTTATTCAATTTTGCCGAACGAAGCAAAAATCAGCAAAGCTAAACTTGTCAATAAACTTTCCTGCCCCGTCACACACAGAAGAAGAAACGCCCGGTTGCTAACAATGGCTAATAGTGCATGCCGCAGATAGTTGTATTTAAGAAAGATAATTGTAAATTTGAAAAATGTAAAACATAAATAAAATTAGTAGTTAAAATGTGGCACGCACCATAGCCTTGGCCGCTTTTTCGTTATTTTTGCAAACAACGGTTCATTAAAAGTAAAATAATATGCACGAAATTCTTGAATTAGTAAAATACACCATCCCGGCATTGGTGGTATTGCTGGCAACCTATCTTGTTTTAAAAAAGTTTTTGGACTACAACACCAAACATCTTGTGGTTATGCAACAGAGCCTTGAGCTTGAAAAACAAAAGATTGCATCGGGCAGCAAAAATAAAAAAGAAGAGGCTTTTATCCCTTTAAAACTACAAGCTTTTGAGCGGTTAACACTTTTTTTAGAACGGATAAATCCACCCAACCTGATAACGCGGGAGCTGCAACAGGGCATGAACGCAGGACAATTTCACAAAGCACTGTTAAGCAGTATTAAAGATGAATTTGAGCACAATATGTCGCAACAAATTTACATTTCCGATGCATCCTGGGCTACCATTAAAACGGCAAAAGAAGAGGTAATGAGCCTTATCAACAAAACCTCAAAAACGGTAAAACCCGATGAAAGTGCCGTTAAACTTGCCGAAGCAATTTTAGAAGCATCGGTACAAATACAGGAGAGCGCAATTGACAAAGCTTTGGCCATGTTAAAATCGGACCTAAGAACCCAGTTTAGTTAATGAAAGTAACGCCATCATATCATGTTAGTTTTGTAGGTGCAGGAAATGTTGCTTACCATTTGGCAACTTCGCTGAAAAGGGCCGGCCTTACCATTGATGAAGTTTGGTCGCCCAACCGTGCAAACTGTAACAAACTGGCGAAAGCAGTTGATGCCCAAGCCCCTGAAACACTTTTAAATCTGACTCCAATTTCCGATTTTTACATTATCGCTGTTCCCGATGATAAAATAGAATCGGTTGTAAACGCCATGCCGGAGGTAAACGGTATAGTTGCCCACACCTCAGGCATTACCCCAATGCAAACTATTTCAAACAGATTTAAAAGCAGTGGCGTTTTTTACCCGCTTCAAACCTTTAGCAAGCAGCGTACTATAGCAATGAACACCGTTCCTTTTTGCATCGAAGGAAACACGAAACAGGTGGAAACAAGCCTAACGCAACTTGCCGGCACCCTTTCGCAATCGATACATTATATTAACAGCAACCAACGTAAAGAGCTGCATCTGGCGGCGGTATTCGTAAGTAATTTTACCAATTATTTGTATCAGGCCGGCGAAACACTGCTAAACGACCAAAAGCTTCCTTTTGAGCTTTTGATTCCCCTTATTGAAGAGGTGGCGGCCAAAGTTAAAACCCTGTCGCCGTCTGTGGCACAAACAGGCCCTGCCCGCCGAAACGACAAAAACACCCTTAAAACCCATGTTGAGATGCTTCATACCCATCCCGGCTTAAAGTCTCTTTATCAATTAATAACCAGCCAAATAATAAATCAGTATCATGAGTAATTACAAAGCACTCCTTTCAAAAGTTACCACCTTTATTTTTGACTACGACGGCGTTATGACCGATGGAAAACTTATTTTACTTCACGACGGACAACCGCTTCGTACGGCCAATGTTAAAGACGGGTATGCCTTACAGTTAGCCCGCCGGCTGGGTTACCGCGTAGTAATAATTTCGGGAGGCATCTCAAAATCGGTGGAAAACCGTTTTGACAATTTGCGTATTACCGATGTATTTTTGGGCATTAGCGACAAAACCAAAGTCTTTAAAAAATATTTAAAAGAAAAAAATCTTTCGGCCGAAGAGGTGGTTTATATGGGCGACGACATACCCGATTTCCGCGTAATGAAAATGGCCGGAGTACCGGTTTGCCCTGCCGATGCCAGCGAAGAGATAAAACAGATTTCGGTTTATATTTCCGATAAAAAAGGGGGCGAAGGCTGCGTACGCGATATTATTGAACAGGTTTTAAAAGTCCAAAACAAATGGCTGACCGACGAAGCTTTTAAGTGGTAAAATAATTTAACCGTGATGAGCAGCAAAAAACATGCTCATCCACCAAAAACACAAAATTTAAGCTTAAGGGAGTAAAAAAATATGAAAATTATTCGGTTTTTAAACCTTATCCGATGGCCAAACCTTATCATTATTATGCTTAGCATGGTATTTATCAGATGGTTTGTAATTATCCCGCTGTTGGGTTCCGGAGGACTGACCATAACACTTTTTGTAACGCTTTTGCTTTCGGTACTTTTTATCACCATAGCCGGCTACATTATTAACGATTACTTCGACATGGAAGCCGACAGCATAAACAAGCCCGGGAAAAATATTATCGGCACAACCTTTTCTGAAGCACGGGCTAAAAATGCCTATTACTTTTTTTCGGCATTGGGAATTGCCGGCGGGCTGTTTCTGTCGTGGCAGATTGGAAAAATAAACTACTCCCTTATTTTTTTATTAACGGTGAGCATGCTTTGGTATTACTCGCAACGCTACCAGTGCCAACCGTTTACAGGCAATTTGGTAGTCGCATTTTTAAGTGCTCTTTCGTTTGGATTGGTTTGGCTTTATGAGTTTTTTGCCATAAAAGACCAAGCCGGATTATTTTCGACGGCACAACCCAACTTTAGCCTGATTAACAAACTTGTTTTAATATACATGGGCATTGCCTTTTTTGCATCTCTTTTCAGAGAGATGATTAAAGATATGGAAGACCGGAACGGCGACAGCCGGGTTGGATGCCGCACCCTGCCTGTTGTTGCCGGAATGGATAAGGCAAAAACATACACACTTGCCGTGGGAACGGTAATGCTCGTCTTTTTGCTGTATGTTCAATACTTTTTGTTCCTTGCGGGATATGTTTTTGTTTTCGGTTATTTTACTTTTATAAACCTCTTCCTGATTTTTATGCTGTTTAAACTTTACAAAGCAAAAATAGTTGCTGATTTTGGTTACCTTTCCACACTTGCAAAAGTTTTTATGGCGGCAGGTATTTTATCCATGCTTCTTTTTTACTTTGAACATTAATTAATATGCCTATCCTAAAAAAACGTTTACAGCAATACGACCTCGTTCTTGCTTCGGCTTCACCCCGCAGGAGAATACTTTTGGAAGAGATGGAGCTTCCTTTCAGGGTAGATACGCGTCCGGTTGAAGAACACATCCCGTTAGGGAAATTACCGCAGGAAGTGGCCGTTTATTTAAGCCGGCTTAAAGCCCAAGCTTTTGAAAATGATTATTTTACCCAAAATACGATTGTAATAACCGCAGATACCGTAGTGGCAGCCGACAATATTATACTGGGCAAGCCACACAATAAAACCAAAGCCGTGGAGATGCTTCAACGGTTATCAGGTAAAAAACACAGTGTAATTACCGGTGTTACGCTCAGGAGCAGAAGCCGGGAAAAAAGTTTTTTTGTTTCAACGGATGTTTATTTTAAGCTCCTCAGCGCAGAGGAGATTAATTTTTACATCGACCATTACAAGCCTTTCGACAAAGCGGGTGCATACGGCATTCAGGAGTGGATTGGCCATGCCGGCATCGAAAAAATAGAGGGCTCCTATTTTAATGTGGTCGGGTTACCCACGCATCGCCTTTACGAGGAGTTACAGCTATTTATCACCATCAACAACCGACAATAAAGTTTGGGCTTTCAACTCGGTTTCCTGCCACTCTTTTTCAGGATCGGATTCGGCAGTAAGCCCTCCTCCAACATAAAGGTTTAAGGTGTCGTCATTTATTTCGGCACATCTTAAATTAACATACAAATCCGACTTTCCGTTCAGAAGCCAGGGGCCTAAAAATCCGGTATAAAATTTTCTGCCATGGGGCTCAACAGAGTCAATAAGTTTATAGGCATCGCGCTGAGGCAGGCCGCATACAGCAGGAGTAGGATGAAGCTCTTTTAGCAGCTTATCGATATGACTATGCTTATCCAAACCCGACACTTTAAAGATTGTTTGAATATGTGCCAGATGCCCTGCCCTTACCGTTTTGGGAGGGGATTCCTCAAAATTGTCAATACCCAGCCTGAGCAACCGCTCCCGAATAAAGTCAGAAACGTATTGTTGTTCGACAATCTCCTTGTCGCCCCATTGAACCACCCCGTTGGAGGGATAAGGCGCTGTTCCGGCCAACGACATAATAACCACATCGTTACCGGATTTCTGACTGAGCAATATTTCGGGAGTGGCACCTATCCACATACCCGTTTCAGGTATTGAAAAAAGATAAACAAATGTATCGGGATACTGTTTTACAAGACGAAGAAAAAAAGAGGCAGGGTCAAAGCCGCTACCGGGCTTAACAACTTTTAACCTTGAGAGGACAACTTTTTGAAGCTCCCCTGCTTTCATCTTTTTAATAAGCTTTTGTGCAACCTTAAGATATTCGCTTTTGGAAAGTTCATCTGTTTCGGTTTTCTCCGTTTTGGAACTTTTGTCGGGAATATTGCCGACCTTATGTATAAATTTTTCAAGACTTTTATCGTCACAGGCCAACAAATCGCTGTTGATAAAGTAACCCACACCGGTTGTAGCCGACTCGAAAGGAAAAATTAAGAAACCACTGGAATAACATATCTCCTTTACATTATGAACCAGATGGACGGGTTTTACCTGGGCAACAATACAAACCTCATTACTTTCGGGATGTTTATAAACGGCAAAAGGAATTTCTTTCTTCTGCAAAAGATGAAGTGCTGTTATGAGTTTCGACGATGTTGTCATACATCATCAAAAGTACAATATTTATTTTTACAAAAAAAGAGAATCTTCATTTTTAAACTTTAACTCCCTGCATAAAAAAATGCGGCTTCCGGTGGAAGCCGCATTTTTTGCAATTTCATGCAACAACCATTTACTTAATTTTGCATTTTTTGGCAATTTTTTTAGGAACAGCATCTTTGTGAACCGTAATACCAATGGTTTGCAGCTCTACAAAAGCAACGGAAGCATAAAAATATCCTTTGTAAACCTGATCGGTTCCCCAGGAATTTTTAATCTTGTAATATTTGTTTCCGTCCTGATCGTAAGCAATGCCGATAATATGCATTCCGTGATCGTCGGTAACTTCGTAATCGTTGTAATGTTTCTGGCGCATCTCCTGGGTTATCACCTTTTCTTTTACCGGCTCTTCAAAACTGTACAGCGATTTTCTCTTCTCTTTTGCAGTGAGTTTCTCCCAATTGGCTCTGTCGGTACCACTCAGGTCGGGGCGTTCTTCGTCGGGAATAATGGCAACACCTTTTTTCCACGAAAACCCTTTGTCGCTAACATCGGCACCCCAGGCAACGGAATAGCCGTTTTCCAGTGCGTTATCAATAATTGCCATCATATCTTCCATGGGAACATTCATCCAGTCGGCCCATAACCAGTTGTCGGGGATAGCCAAAGCAAAGGGTTTATAAAACGGATGATGGTTAAACGAAGTAAATGCCACATAGTCGTCAGGGTTGATACCGGTCATATCGCGAAAACTTTCGGGTGTATATTCTTTTCCTTCGAAGGTAAATTTTTCGGGAAGGGTACCCAGATAGGTATCAACAACTTTATCGAAACCCTCATGCCAAACGGGTGTAAGCTTGCGGTTTTTATTTTTCACGATAGCATCTACGTAACCTTTAAGCACCTCATCCATTTCGCTGTGAACATGTTTTTTGGTTCCGTAATTTAATCCTGAATAAACCGTGTCGGGCACCAGTCCGTATTTTCTGATTACTCTGAAAACATCGGTAAACTCGGCACCGGCGCCAAAATTAAGTTTTCCGCCCATGCGTACATATTTTACGGCTTTATCACGATAGGTGTGATTTACAATAAACATTTCCGACAGGTCATAAGTTTTACCCTGCAACCTCATCAATTCCGATTCAACAAAACTAACACCCGAAAAACTCCAGCAGGTACCTGAGCGGTATTGGTTTTTAACGGATGTGTGCGGAATGATAATTTTATCGGTAAACTGATATCCTTTTTTCTCCGCTTTCTTCTCTTCCTGTGCAAAAACCGAAAGGTTTAGCATAAATGTTGCCAGCAGCAACCACGATAATTTTAACTTCATAAATATTATTTTTTAAAGGTTTTGATTTAATTGACAGCAAATGTATAAAATTGGCATGTATCAATTGCCTTAACTGCACAATAATTTAGCAGAAACCGTAAAACAAAACTCTATTTTACATTAAACTCCAACATTTTCTCGTTTTCAATGAAGGCTTCAAAATGGTCATCTATTTTTGTTGGGCCGACTCCCTGAGGTGTTCCCGTAAAAATAAGATCGCCGGTACGGAGGGTAACAAACTGCGACACATAAGCAATAATTTGGTCGAAGGTAAAAATCATATCTTTCGAATTGCCCTGTTGACGCAGTTGGCCGTTTATTTTTAGCGAGAAGTTAATATTACCGACAGAACTGATTTTTTTGGTGGGGACAAACTTTCCCACCGGTGCCGACTGGTCGAAAGCCTTGGCAATTTCCCACGGCAGCCCTTTCTTTTTGGCCTCAGCCTGCAGGTCGCGGGCAGTAAAGTCGATGCCAACACTAATTTCGTTGTAGTACTTGTATGCAAATTGTTCTTCAATATGCCTGCCGTTACGGCTTATTTTAATCACCAGTTCCGTTTCGTAATGAATGTTTTTTGAAAAATCGGGATAAAAAAACGGATTATGCTTTAGCAACAAAGCTGTATCGGGTTTCATAAAAAAAACCGGTTTTTCCGGAACGGGATTGTTAAGCTCTTTGGCATGGTCGATATAATTACGGCCGATACAAATTATTTTCATGGGTTTATAATTTTATATTTACCCTGTGGAATTTGAAAACTATTCCACAGGGTGAATCTGATTTTTATGTTTTGTCATGATTTTCGGCTTCCCTTCGACAAGCTCAGGGCAGGCTATCGAAAATCACGCCAAAACGGGTCTCACATTTTTTTATACCGCGGGTTAACACCCGGGGCTATAATATGTCACCCCTACGGGGTTTTGTATAATTATATTGCTGTATGCCGACATGTCGCCGTGAATGTTTTATCTGTTTACCTTACTTCTTCATTCCCAGTTTAATTCTTGTCAATAACTTTTTGGTGTAACGAGGAAAATCCGACTTCATAATCCAGCCATAATATCCCGGGTCGGATTTAAAAACATCTTCAACAGTTCTGCCTTTATATTTACCAAAATTAATAACCTCTTCGTTGTTGTCATTATAAATTATCTGCCCCATCAGGTCGGCATTACGGTAATGACGCGAAAACACCTGCAGCTGATCCATATCGTTTTGAACCGGTTTGGAAACATTTCCGTCGCGATCTTTAAATTCAGCATCTTTATAACGGTCGAGCTGTGCTTTTAAAATTTCATACGTTGCTTTGGTATCGGCTTCGGCACTGTGTGCATGCTCCAAATCTTTGTTAAGATAAAACTTGTAAGCAGCACTCAGGGTGCGTTGCTCCATCTTCATAAAAATATTTTGAACATCAATAAGCCGGCGGTTGGCCACATCAAAATCAACATCTGCTCTTAAAAACTCTTCAACCAGCATGGGGATATCATATTTAATGGCATTGTATCCGGCCAAATCACAATTTTTCAAAAACCGTTCAATATCTTTGGCCACCTGCTTAAAGGTTGGCTTATCTTTTAAATCATCCGGGGTAAAACCGTGCACCTTAACGGCTTCTACCGAAATAGGGTATTCAGGGTTAACCACCCATGTTTTACTTTCCTCGGAGCCATTGGGGTTCACCTTGTAAATATTGATTTCAATAATACGATCTTTGGCAACATTCAATCCGGTTGCCTCGATGTCGAAAAAAGCCAACGGCTTTTGCAGTTTTAATTCCATTTTAATGTTTTAATGTATTGCGCAAATGTATAAAAAGGCACCGGACAGATGAGAAGGAGACAAAATTATTTTGAGTTTGTATAAACTTCTGTCAAGCATCAAAAAAAATTACAAATAACAAAATCATTGTGCCGGTCAGGATCTGTAAACCTCCTTATATCCGCAAGTCTAAATCAAAAAAAACCACGAATGCACGAATAAAAGCAATAATACAAATATTCTTCTTCACCCAAATGGGTGAAGAAATATTCAAACAAATTAGCGGTAGTAACGGCAAGACAAAAATATTTGCGGGTTTATGGAGCCTGAGCTTTTCGTGAAAAGCTCTTACATTTGTTGCTTCGCAACCTGTATGGGTATGTAACAGGTACAACGAAAACGTTATATTTGCAACTAAGCTACAATTAGCTTTTACAGAACACAACCCTATTAAAAAAATTACAGACCTATGAAATATCCTGAATTCTTTGACAAAATCGAGCATATCATTTTAAAGGATGACCTCAGTGCTTTCCTCGGCTCTACCGAAAAAGGCATTATTGAGTACACCTATTCCGATGTGGTAAAAATGGCCGGTCACAGTTGCGGCGTTACCAGCGGAGCTTATCTGATGACCTTAAACGGTCTTAAAGCACTTTACGGAACTGAAATTCCCAAAAGAGGTGAAATTAAAGTTGAACTTAAAGGAACACTAAAAGATAATACAGGTGTCTTTGCTCAGGTTTTTTCATACCTTACCGGTGCAACCGACAATACCGGCTTTTTGGGGATTATGGGTAAATTCAACCGGAGAGGACTACTTTTTTACGGGGTAAATATGGAATCGGATGTACGATTCACAAGACTTGATACCAACAAAAGTATTGAAGTAACCTACGACCTGTCAAAAGCAGTTAATCCGGGAGTAATTTTACGTTCAGCCATTGCCCCGGATGCTACCGAAGAAGATAAGCGAACCTTTTCAAAACGTTGGCAGGAAATGGTTAAAACAATTTTTGACAATGCCGACAAAGTAATTAAAATTAAACAATAATGCCGGTCATGATTTATAATCCTGACGACATTAAAATACTAAGATACAATGTATTTGCTCTGTTTCGGATTACAAACCCGAATCAGCTTAGTTGTTAGGAGGTTGTGGTACACAACACCATTCGTGAATGGTATTTACAATTGTTATTTTTGAAAAATATTGTCTTGATTATTTTAGGCACTCCAAACTTTAGGCACTTTAGGCACTTTAGGCACTTTAGGCACTTACATACTAAAAGTACTACAATTAAAGTCAGTTGGTTTTAAACTGATATTTAACACGACTCAGCTCCTCATTGGCGTTTACAATTTTTTGTTTAAGCGCCTCTTTGTACGAATAAAGGCTCGTCCTTAACTTTTCGTCTCCCGTTGCCATCATTTGGGTGGCAAGTATGGCAGCATTTAAAGCACCGTTAATTCCCACGGTTGCAACCGGAATTCCGGGGGGCATTTGAACAATAGCCAAAAGGGCATCCATACCGTCCAGGGTGGCATTAATGGGCACACCAATAACAGGAATTGTTGTCATGGCTGCAATTACTCCCGGCAGGTGGGCAGCCATGCCGGCACCGGCAATAATAACTTTAATGCCTCTTTGCTGCGCTCCTCTTGCAAATTTTTCAACCGCTTCGGGAGTGCGATGTGCCGAAAGGGCATTCATTTCAAAGGGAATTTTCATCTCCTCAAAAAAACGGGCTGCTTTTTCCATTATTTTCAAATCGGAAGTGCTACCCATAATAATACTGACAACAGGTTTCATCGCTAAACTATTTTTTGCCAAAGATAAATGGAAAATCGAATTTGATACAACTTTAAATACAAAATCTAAAAACCGTCAAACAATAATATGTATATTTGAACTTTGACATTTTATAATCTTTTGAAGATTTTTTTTAATGATTAAACGCAACGATATTCTATTTATAACGGGAGTTTTGCTCTTGTTTCTACCATTTTTTTTAAGTGGGAAATGGTACGATTTGTACACTCACTTTAATCATTATCACGGCTTTTTTATGGCCTTTATAAAATTTGCCATATTAGCCACAACAGGAGAAGTTATAGGACTTCGCATCAAAACCGGGAAATACACACAGCCCGGTTTTGGTATTTTACCGAGGGCCGTGGTGTGGGGATTTTTGGGAATCACCATTAAATTTGCATTTATTATTTTTGCATCGGGAACGCCGTCATTTCTGGAGTATATGGGTTTACACAATGCAAAAACTGTTTTTGCAGGAACTTTCAGTGAAGGCAAACTTTTGATAGCCTTTTCCATTAGCGCAGCCATGAACCTGATTTACGCTCCGGTAATGATGACCCTGCACAAAGTTAGCGACACCCACATTTTAACCACCGGCGGTACCGTTAAAGGACTTTTTACCCCCATACCGTTTGCCCGTATTTTAAAAGGGCTTAACTGGGATGTACAATGGAATTTTGTTTTTAAAAAAACCATTCCGTTTTTTTGGATTCCCGCACACACCATCACCTTTTTAATGCCAGCCGATTTCAGGGTGCTTTTTGCAGCACTTCTCGGCATTGTGCTGGGCATTATTTTGGCCGTAGCCAACATGAAAAAATAGAAACCTAAACAGCTTATTTAAAAATTTAAAATATGAAAAATACACCCATTGATTTTAACATTGTCAACGAAAAAATTAAAGAGAGCGGATTAAATTCGGTAGGAACGGCTACCATCCGTGAGATAAAAAAATTAATCGACGAAATTGAAGCAGCCACCGGCGAAAAATACATTCGCATGGAGATGGGAGTTCCCGGCCTCCCTCCTGCCCAAGCCGGCGTTGAAGGACAAATAGAAGCTCTTAAACGGGGTGTGGCAGCCATTTATCCGAATATTCAGGGTATTCAGGAATTAAAAGATGAATTTTCAAAGTTTGTAAAGCTATTTATGGACATCGACATTGATCCTTCAGGCTGCGTACCCACCGTTGGCTCCATGCAGGGAGGATTTGCCGCTTTTTTAACCTTAAGCCGTATTGATAAAAACAGGGATACCACGCTGTTTATCGACCCGGGATTTCCGGTTCACAAGATGCAACACAAGGTATTGAACATCAAATACGAAAGCTTTGATGTTTATAATTATCGCGGCGACAAACTGCGTGAGAAACTGGAATCTTATTTTAAAACCGGCAAAATACATTCGGTACTCTATTCCAATCCCAACAACCCGTCGTGGATATGTTTTACCGATGACGAGTTAAAAACCATTGGCGAGCTTGCCAATAAATACGGTGTCATTATTTTAGAAGACCTCGCCTACTTTGGCATGGACTTCCGCAAAGATTACTCCAAACCCGGCGAACCGCCCTATCAGCCTACCGTTGCAAAATATACCGACAACTACATTCTGTTTGTTTCGAGCAGCAAAATTTTCAGCTATGCAGGAGAACGCATAGGAATGATGGCCATTTCCAATAAGCTTTTTAATGCCCACTACCCCGACCTGAAACGCTATTACGCCAACGACCTGCTGGGCTACTCCATGATTTTTGGTACGCTATATCCGTTAAGCTCGGGAACATCACACTCGGCTCAGTTTGCCCTGGCAGCTTTGTTAAAAGCGGTGAATAACGGTGAGTTTAATTTTGTAGAATACACCAAAGAGTATGGTAAAAAAGCACACGAGATGAAACGCATCTTTACCGAAAACGGCTTTAACATAGTTTACGACACCGATGTGGACCAGCCCATTGCCGATGGCTTTTACTTTACCTTCAGCTATCCCGGAATGGATGCCGAGCAACTGCTAAACGAACTGATTTATTACGGTGTAAGCGCCATTTCGTTGCTGATTACCGGCAGCGAGCGCAAAGAGGGTATCAGAGCCTGTACTTCACTGGTAAAAACCGAACAGTTTGCCGATTTGGAAAAAAGGCTGAAGCAGTTTCATAGAGACCACTGAACCATCAGGAACTTTTAAAGCAAAAGTCCAACAAAATACAACTGCTATTTCTTTACTTTCTTAGAGTTAATCTCATAGGTTCCGCTAACAGATGCGGGGAAACTCATTCCCTGTTGTTCCATCTGCAGGTCAAAATCCTGATCAAAAGTGGAATGAGTAACCCATCCCGTTTTACGGTCAACGGTCATTTCTCCTTCGAGGGTTCCTTTTAGTTTGGCATCGGCATCAGGTGAAACAATGGTTCCTTTAACATTAATGAATGCCTGTTTCCGGGTTGCCTTTGTCAGGGTATAGGTTATATGCATCTGCATTTCGGCAATACCATTGGTGGTAATATCGTTTGTCCACGATTCGCCTACCTTTACTTTATGGCCGGGATAAACTGCCTGACTAAAGCTGCTTTTCATATTTGAGGCAACCTGATTATCTTTGTCAAGCTCCCCTAAATCGATGCTGCCGACATTTCCGTTAACACTGTTGGTAGTAACAATTTCCTGACCGATAATCTTATTCATCTCATCCGAGATTTTTGTTCCAACGGTAGGATTGTTATAGGTGGAAGTATCTTTTGAATCGTAATTTATTTCCATTCCCATTACCTTCTGATTCATTTTAATGGCACTGATGGTGGTATGCAAATTAAAGCTGTCGGCAGTTACATCGGTTACTGAATAGTTAAATTCAAAATTCATGTCCTGATTAATCACCATACTTTGTCCCTGAACCTGCATATCAATTTCCTGATCCATAGCCATGGTAGAAACAAATTTGTCGCCATTTTTAAGGTTGTACTTTAACATAACCGACTTTTGGGCATAGGTTGCAGTAAAAAGTCCTGATAGAAATACCAGCGTTAAAAGCAAAAAATTTCTGTTTACGTTTTTCATTTGTTTATGATTTTATGATTGATTGATATTCTGTTTTTTTATGTTTTGTCATGATTTTCGGCTTCCCTTCGACAAGCTCAGGGCAGGCTATCGAAAATCACGCCAAAACGGGTATTGTTTTATTTTCTATACCCCGGGTTAACACCCGAGGCTATAATATGTCACCCCTACGGGGTTTGTAAATAATCATTTTTCTGTGTATCGAATTGCCGACAGGGATGTTTCATTATAAAGAACTTTGATGCGTTTAATTTTTTACAAAAGTAATTAAATTCGGTTTCTTACAAAGGATAGGCTATTTCAATTCAAAGCCGAATTGTTTTCCTTTTTTAGTGGCGGGAATACCCTTTTTCATCCACACGGGTTCTTTGGCACCCTTCAGATAAAAATCGAAGAATTGTTGCATTCTGCGGGTAAGGTCTTTTTCGTCGGCACGCCGTTTTAAATTGTGCGGTGCCCCGTTATATACCAGCATCCAAACAGGTTTCCTGAGGCGCCGCAGAGCATTAAAATATTCGATACCCTGATACCAGGGCACTGCTCCGTCTTTATCGTTATGCATTATTAAAAGCGGGGTATTTACCCGTGGCGCGAAAAAGAGGGGTGAATTGAGCATATAAAGCGGTAATTTATCCCAAAGGTTTCCTCCGATACGGCTTTGGGTTTGTTCGTACTGAAACTCCCTGCTCATGCCCGAGCCCCAACGTATTCCACCGTAAGCACTTGTCATATTGCTAACGGGAGCACCCGCTTCGGCAGCAGCAAACATATCGGTTTGAGTAATCAGGTAAGCCGACTGATAACCTCCCCAGCTTTGCCCCTGTACACCCAGCTTACTCCTGTCTATAAAGGGATAACGGTTACACATAGCCTGCGTGCCGCTGACAATACAGTTAAATGCCGACGGGCCGGGATACCCCGTTTTGTATTTTACGTCGGGAATAAAAATCAGGTATCCGTTGCTTACGTAATAGGTAAAATTAATAACCGACCGGATGGGCTTGGGAACATAATGACGATGCAGCATATCGGAGTACCTTTCGTAAAAATATACGAGCATGGGATACTTTTTTGACGGGTCGAAATTTTCGGGTTTGTAAAGCAATCCCTGCATGGAATCGCCATCGAAAGTTACCCAGTTAACCAACTCAACGGTACCCCATACATAGTTTTTTTGTTGCGGATTGGCGTTTGTAACTTTTTCTGCCCGGCTGAAATCCAAATTGCTTACATGCAAGTCGGGATACTCAACAAACGATTGTTTTGTCCAGCAAACCACATCAGCGTTTTTGGCCTTTTTAACCCTGCTATACAAATAATCGTTAAACACAAGCTTTTGTAGAGAACCGTTTTTACGGTTTAGTTTATAAAAACCGGCTTTTTTATTTTTTTTATTAAAAGCCGACAGCAACATATTTTCGGGCAAAAAGCGCGCATCTTTATCAAGTTTCACATATCGTAAAACAATGTTATTTTTTCTACCGTACGAATTTGTAATATTAACAGGCGGGTTTTTGCCCGATGGATCTACCTGCCACAAATCATATCTGTCGTAAATCACCGCATCTCCTTTTTTTGTCCATCCGGCAAAGCCGTAAGAGTCTGCTGCTCTGGGAATATCGTTTAAAACATTATAAAAAGCCACCTTGCTGTCGCGGGTAAGATTAACACTTGTTTCCGATTTAACATGATAGCTGTTCCAACTGCTGTCCTGCCTGTTATACCAAAGCACAAACTGCTGATTGGGCGACAAAACAGCCGTTGCATCACGCCTGGCAAGGATAAGCTTTCGCGCTCCTGTTTTGCGGTTTACCAAATAAATGTCGCGATACCAATAGCCGCTCCACGATGTTTGAAGCCGGTAAGGTTTATCGTTCTGTCCGAGAGAGTACTTTCCCTGTGCTTTATTATCAATAAAAACCGATTCCAGATTCTCATCTTCGAGCTGAACCACTGCTTTACTTTCAGGATAAAAAATGGTTTTATAACTACGCTGCAACTCCGACTTTTTCCGGAGTTTTTGCATGGGTTGCAAATAGTCATCATGCCATGTCCATATATCAACACTTACTTTTTCATCTTTTGTCAGCGTATCTTTAAGCTCAGCCTCAGGTTTGGGTGCCTGCCCGAAACAAAGTTCGTTTCCAGCATCGTTAAAATAGATGGCGCCATGGGTGCTAACCGACCAATTTTGATGCAGGCGATTAAAACCGGCTCCTGAAACATCAATGGGTTTATTTTTTTTCAGATTATAATACAACAGGCCGTAAGCTTTGTTTTTGGCTGTATCGGAAGAGTAGGTAAAAGCCAGTTGATTACCTGATTTGCTGACCGCGATATTTTTTGAGAAACCGGCCTTATAAAACAGCTCACGGGATTTTTGTTGCACGGTATTAAAAACCTTTATCTTAACCGAATCCACACTGTCGCCCGAAAGTTGAATAAATGCACAGGTGAGCCCGTTTTCGGACAAAGCATATTTGCTCACCCTTTGAAACAAAACCGAATCGCCCGTTAAAGGATTCAGCAGCAACAACCTGCCGGTTTTATCAAAAAATTTGTCTTTTTTCTTTGCCTTCGCTTTGGCCTTTCGGTTTTTAGCACTGTCCGCTACCGAGGTATCCTTCAGGGATTTAACATTTTTAAGATATATAGCCAGCCAGCCACTATTATTTTTTGCCGTTTTAAAATTTTTAAGTCTGCCATACCTGATTATTTTCCCGCTTTCCAGAAGTCTGATACCCAAGGAATCGGTTGGCATCTTATCTTTTTTAACCTTTTTAAGCTTAGCCTGGCGAACCGTATCAAACTGCGGTTTAACGGTAAAGGCAACCCAATTATTTAAGGGCGAAAAAACCGGTTTTGTACCGCGCCGGACAGCGTCGTATGCTTTTTTTTGAATGTTGTAAACATACAGCATTCCGTCGCCCTGTTGCGGGTTAATTTCGTAAGCAAGCCAACGCCCGTTGTTTGAAATAACCTGATTTTTCAAATCTTTCCAGCCGTCGTACACCTGATGATTAAGTGGTTTTTTAGCTTCTTGAGCATGCGTTATCACAACAGGAAACAAGAGCAGGACAACAAAAATAATTCGTTTCATATTTAATGGTATAAATTTTCAATGTACAATAATAGGTATTTTACAGATGAAAAAAACAATGTTTTATGCCATTCAGCAATCAGCGGTAAAGCAACCAAAGGTAGCGTATTACAGCATAACGCCCTCATCAGGTTACTAAAATGGAACTCATATTTGAAAAGAAATTCACATCATGCCCTCTTTATACTACTTTTGTTGATTATTCCATTAAAGTAAACGTTCCGTGAAAAAATATTTTTTTCTTTTAATAACAGCTTTTTTGTTGCTGTCGATTCCTAAGCAGGCAGCCTCTCAGGAGGCCATGCGTTCAAAATGGGGCATCGGATTTTCGGCCGGCCCCCAGTTTACAAACATCTCATCACCGGGGCTTCCTTCCGCTTCTGACGGTGGAGTTGGTTACATGGCCGGGGTTTTTGTTGAACGCAGACTGAACGGAAATTTCAAAATCAGCTTAGGGCTTAATTACGACCAAAGAGCCTTTAACAACAGTTTTAAATCATCGTGGTTTTCGTTTAACGATTCGGTTGTAAGCCGCAACAGTTATTTTGCTTACGATTTAACCTATAGACTTGACTTTATCACCATTCCGCTGAGCATTACCTATGTAAAAGGTATTGATAAGTTTAAACTTTTTGTGCGGGGTTCGGTTTATTACTCACTGTTTTTACAGGCACGCCAAAACGGATATTCGGATATCTATATTGATCAAGATGATGTTCAGTATATTGATACTGATACCTATCCGGACTTAAAAGGAGGCCATAACCGGATTGATTTTAAAGGAACAACGGATAAATTTTTAGATGTTGAGAAATTTAACACCAACGATTTCGGGCTTAACTTTTTTATAGGAGTAATTTATGATTTTTCTGAAAAAGTTGGCCTATATTTGTCTCCCGGCTTTACTGCCGGCTTTGGCAAAGTATTGGAAAATCCCACTTACGATGCAAAATGGGTTCGTATTTTCAAAATAGAAGCCGGAGTTGTATATCACTTAAAATAAATTATTATGGTTAAAGATTTACCTGCCAATACCGTAGAACGATTGAGCCTTTACCGGAGGGTTTTGCTCAACTATCCGTACAACGAAACACCTTACATTCATTCGCACCGGTTAGCCCATTTGCTAAAGATTAATCCTGCTCATGTGCGCCGCGATTTAATGCTTATCGGGTTTACCGGTGACATTCACAAAGGATACAACATTGAAAGTCTTATTGCAAAAGTTGGCGATGCTATTGATTGCAGGTATATACAAAAAGTTGCTTTTGTGGGCATTGGCGATATGGGACGCGCAGTAGCCGAATACTTTAACAATGTTAAAAGTAAGCTTAAGGTTGCAGCAACTTTCAGGTTAAACGATGAGCCTGCCACGCAGTTTATGGAGGTAAAATGTTACAATATTTCAAAAATGAAAGAAATCCTCCGTAAGGAGAAGATTGAAATTGTCGTATTGGCCGTACCACAAACCTTTGCAGCCGAAATTACCAAAGCCATTGTGCATGCCAAAGTAAAAGGCATCTTAAATTTTACATCGGTTCATTTAAAAGTGCCTAAAAATGTACATGTTGAAAATTACGACATGATTGCCAAACTTGAGAAACTGGCCTATTTTACCAATAAAGACAGCTGTCCTTCGGCCGGCGAAGAAAAATAAAAAACCACATAAACTATGGAAAACAGCAAGTACGATAAATACCTGCAATATGTTGGCGGAGTGCGTTTTTGGATTGTTACCATGGGGGTAATTATCTCAATGGCAGCACTTAAACAAGCCAGCCACATTGTAAATATTATTCTGGTGGCAGCCTTTTTAACCGCCGTCAGCCTGGCACCTTTAAACTGGCTGAAAAAAAAGGGAATACCAAAAACATTGGCCATTGTTATTGTTATCTTTTCAATCATTTTGATTTTTGGCTTAATCGGCCTGCTAATAGGAGAATCCGTTAACAACTTTATGGACAAGCTGCCTTCGCTGCAAGAGCAGTTTGATGCTTTTGCAACATCCACAAACAATCAGCTTATTAAAATTGGCATCATCAACGAAAACGACAATATTTTAAGCCACATTACCAACAAATCGTTACTGACTATGGCAGCGCCCGTGGCCTCGGGATTTGGCTCCATACTTTC
>CAYVWX010000020.1:18152-20723 GCA_964455635.1 uncultured Lentimicrobiaceae bacterium
TATCGAGCCTCAGCTAATGGGACGTAATTTAGGGTTGTCACCGCTGGTAGTGTTTATATCCATGATGCTGTTCGGATACATATTAGGCCCGGTAGGTATGCTCATTGCCACACCGCTGGCCATTATTATAAAAATGATTCTCGACAACAGGGAAGTTACCAAAAATTTGGGAATATTAATTGGAGACGGCCGCGAAATAGACCGGGAAGATTGACAACAACAGCCCTCTTTCCCAAATCAACCGGCACAACAACTCAGTTTCGACACATCTTTTCTAAAAGCAATAGCAGCAAGCTTAATCCCCTCACTCAGGGTAAGATAAGGATACAGGTCTCCGGCAAGATTGGTAATGGTAATTCCGTAT
The DNA here is from genome assembly GCA_964455635.1 of uncultured Lentimicrobiaceae bacterium. Lineage (GTDB taxonomy): Bacteria > Bacteroidota > Bacteroidia > Bacteroidales > F082 > B16-G9. Next base: position 18,517 of record CAYVWX010000020.1, read on the forward strand.
TTTATGGCCATGCTCAGCTGCTGAATCAGTTCACCACCTTCGTGTGCCACAATGGCCGCACCTATCAGCTTATCGGTTTCCTTGTTACGCACAAGCTTAATAAACCCGCGAGTATCGTTGGCAACAATGGCTCTGGGAACATGTTTTAGCGCTATTTTAGAAACCTCGTAAGGTATTTTTAATTTTTCAGCCTGCCGGGCGGTTAACCCTGCCACAGCCACCTGCGGATCGGTAAACACAACCCGGGGAAGCGCTGCATAATCAGTTTTTTGGTTTGCACCTCTTGAAAACGCATTTTCAACGGCAATTTTACCCTCATAGGCAGCAGTGTAAACATAGGCCGGTGTGTTGGCCACATCGCCGGCAGCATATACCCCCGACAGATTGGTTTCCATTTTGTTGTTGACTGCAACATGCCCGTCGTCCGTTAGCTTCAGTCCGACCTGCTCACAAAAAAGTTTTGAAGTATTTGCTTTAGTTCCCGTAGCTACAAGCAACTTTTCAGCCTGAAAGAGTTTCTTATCACCCTCCTGTTCAACAACCACCATAGTCATGTTGCTTTCCTTAAAAACCTCAATAAACCGAAGGCCTGTAACTATTTTGACCCCTTCATTTTGCAGATGCTTTTCCAACTCTTCGGAAACATCTTCCGGCTGATTGGATAAAATATGTCCCGACCGTTGCAAAACAGTAACCTTTGTCCCAAGCCGGTGGTAAGCCTGAGCAATTTCAAGAGCCACATAACCTCCCCCGAGCACTATCATCGACTTTGGCTGCTCGCTAAGGTCAAACAAACTTTTGTGGGTTAAATAGCCCGAGTCAGCCAGTCCTTTTATTTCAGGAACATAAGTTGACGAACCGGTGGCAATCAACATCTTAAGGCCTTTAAACTGTTTTATTCCGTCAACCAAAATGGTATTTGCGTCAACAAACTCAGCATTGCCCTTTAGCATGGTAAGCCCTTTAAAATCACTTACTACATCAAGATACTTTTGCTGTTGAAGCGAGGATACCAGGTTTTTTTTAAACTTGATGAGTTCCGGAAAATCAATCTCGACACCTCTTGGCCTGACACCCTCAAAATTTGAATGGGCAGCTTCATAGGCCGCTTCACCGGCTCGTATTAAATTTTTTGAAGGTACACAGCCTACATTTACGCAGGTTCCGCCAAAATCGAGGCCGCTATTGACCATTAACGTAGTCAGCCCAAGGCTTTCGGCCTTGATGGCCGCCGAAAAGGCTGCCGACCCGCCACCGATTATTATTAAGTCGAATTGTTTGACATTGCCTGCCCCTGCTTTAACCTCATCAACAACCATATAATGACCCGTGTCGTTAATAATTCCGGCAATTTGATTTTTACTTATTTTATCCGAAAGGTATTCAAACCTGCCGGTGCCATTCGAATAACTGACCAATCCGGTAACAATGCCGGGGACTCCTTCAAATCTTTTTTCTATCGAGGTGGCACAATGATTACAGGTCATGCCTTTTATTTTAAATGTTACAATTTTCATGGTTTATGGTTTTTTATTGATGAAATTTTTCACTTACCACCCTGTAACCGGTGGCATTTATGGAATTAACAACAGCTTCCTTATTTGTTAACGAACCATCGTATTTTACGGTGGCCTTTCCTGATTTGTAGTCGGCATGAGCCTCTATTACGCCGTTAACATCCTTAGCTGCATGCGTGATGTCGAAGTTACAGGCTTTACAGGTCATTCCTTGTATATCAAGATTAAGCGTTACAACATCGGCGGGATTTATAAAAACAACCTCTTTTTTATTATCAGGATAAAAAACCGATGAGTAATACGGAAAAGTTAACATTAACACTGCAAAGATGGTAATTAGACCTAAAAACAGTTTACGCTGCAGAAAGCCGGACGGCTGCCCGGTTTCGCAATCACATTGAACATCTTCTACTTTTTGAGGCTTTAATTTTTGGTACCAGGCATATCCCAATACCAAAACTGTAATGGCAACAAGATAAGGCCTGACGGGTTCTATCCACGAAAATGCCGATGCCACGCCCGTTATGCCTGAAAAGATTGCCAGCACAGGTGTTATGCAGCACAAAGAGGCTGCCACAGCCGTTAATATTCCTGTTCCTGCCAATTTGTTGTTTGTTGAATTTTTCATGTGTTTGTAATTTTGTTTACCCTGTGGAATTTGAAAACTATTCCACAGGGTGAATTTGATAT
>CAYVWX010000021.1:0-19877 GCA_964455635.1 uncultured Lentimicrobiaceae bacterium
TACTATGTTTTCTTTTTTTATCATTTGTTAATACCTTTTCCTAATGCCATACAACATTGAATCATTCATCCTATTGATCGAGTAAAAATAAGTAAATTGTGGTTCTAATCGAAATCATTAGTAAATTTGCCTTAATCGTTAAAAAATAAATCATGAAACGATCGAGGGGTAAAATACGGTTCTCGTTGCTTTTTAATGTAACCATTGCTTTGCTGTTTATCTGGCTTACATTTTATATTTTATCAGAGTTTAAAAATTACCTGCGCCCTATTGTGCTGGGTGTACTTTTTGCCTATTTTATCTTTCCGGTAACTAATTGGCTTGAAAACAGGGGAGTAGCCCGCATTTTGGCAAACATTGCAGGTATTGTGTTGGGACTTGCCATGGTTTACGGTGTTTTGTTCTTTATTTATAAGGAGTCGGCGCTGTTTTTAACAACCCTTCCCGAAATGAAACATCAGGCTACTCAAAACATTAATGTTATTTTTAATGCTCTCGAAAATATGTTGGGAGTTACTTCGGGAGAGATAAAAAACAGTGTTTCGGGTTTAATTGAAACAACTTTTTCTAATAGTGCAAACTTTGCCAATACAGCTTTTGGCATCACTTTTAACACGTTGTTTACCATTTTTGTAATGCCGGTGTATGTGTTCTTTTTGCTCTATTACCGGAACAAGTTTAAGGTGTTTGTGCTTATGCTTATTCCCGAAGAAAACCATCATAAAGCCGAAGTTATTATCGAAGAGGTCAACTCCGTAGCGATGCATTATATTACCGGTGTCTTTTTTGTTGTAACTATATTATTTATAATCAACAGTTTGGGATTTTTAATTATTGGGCTTCGGTTTGCCATTTTGCTGGGGCTTTTTGCTGCGTTAATGAATTTTATTCCTTACTATGGTACCATAATAGGGTATTTGTTTCCGTTTTTTATTGCGGTTTTTACCATGGATTCACCGGAATATGCTTTTTGGGTGGTGATTCAGTTTATCATTGTACAGTTTGTCGAAAACAACATTTTAACCCCTAATATTGTGGGGGCTCATGTTAACATTAATCCGTTTATGATTATTCTGGCTATAACTTTTGGCGGATTTATCTGGGGATTGCCGGGGATGTTTATCGCGGTCCCGGTAGTGGCGGTGTTGCGTGTGCTGGGCGAAAATATTGATCGGCTTAAACCCCTTGGGTTTCTTTTGGGTAAGCCGGGCGCCGAAGAACATGCGGTAACCATGGATAAGTTAAAAGGTGTTTTTAAATATAAAAGCCGCTCAAAAAGATAATATGCACAAAGCTTGAAAGCCTCGTTCCTGACGTTTTTAAAAACCGCTGCTAAAATTGACAGTTTTCTATGAAGCACTATTTAACTGGATTGCAGATAGTTTACGCCGGTATAATAAGGACAGACAAAGCCTTGTTTTATTCAGAAAGAATTTTAGCAGCCGGCTTTCCGGTTTTATCTTTTTCCGACAGGATGATTCCAAAAATTACCATTAACAACCCAGTTGTTTTAAGTATTGTAATATCCTCTCCCAAAATAATAAAAGCAAATAAAAAAGTAAAAACAGGAATGGAATTGGTATAGAGATTGGTTTTGATGATTCCTAAATTTTTAATGGCACCGGCAAAAAAGATAAAAGCTGCCGAAGAGGCAAAAATACCAAGCATCAAAAGTGAGGATATTGTCTCAAAATCAGGTCTTTTGTGTACAATGCTGTTTAAATCAAACAAAAGAACAAACGGCAAAAACATAACAACTCCCAAAAGGTTTTGATAGGCAATGATGGTTACAGCCTGGTAAGTACGACTTAACTTTTTAACAAAGATGGTGTAAAAAATAGCCGAAAATACCGCTAAAAACAGAATAAGAATTCCTTTAAAATTTCCCTGAAGCTGATTTGTGTCGGATAATACAATAAGCATAATACCTATAAACGAAATAACCAAGCCTGCTATGTTGATGCGGGTAATTTTTTCGTTGTAAAAAAAGAGGACAATAAAGGGAGTTAAAACAGGTATGGTGGCAATTATTACCGAGGCCAACGAGGCTGAAACCTGTTGTAGCCCGAAGTTTTCTCCTAAAAAATATAAAAAGGGATTAAAAATGGCTGAAAATAAAAAATATTTATAATCCTTTTTTTTAATCTTTTCCATGCTTTTGGTAACCAGCATAAATAAAAAAAGAAAAATAACAGAAATGGTTAATCTGAAAAATATGGTAGTAACAGGCGTGTAGGTTTTAAAAACCACCTTCGACCATACAAACGAAATGCCCCAAAAGAGCATGGCTAACAGGGTTAATAAATGTACACGGAGTTTTTTCTTCTTTTCCATCAAATACATTAATTTGTACTACAGTTATTCAGCTCCTTAAAAGTGAGAGTCAACCATTAGTAAAAAAAACTGCAAATTAGGTAGTAAGATGCCGAAATACCGTTATCGATTGCAAATTTACTCTTTTATGGCAATCAGCAGGTAAATTTTTGATTGCTTTATTCGAGCCAGGGGTCCATATTGGTATTCGGACTGGCGTAAATATCAGTATTGGTGTATCGTAAAATTGTTTTTAGTAATTCCAGTTGTGTTGCAGCATGTTTTGAATCGGGGTCTGTTTCAAGCACTTTGTTGTAATCGTTTATGGCCATACCGTATTGTTGAAACCGCGTGTATATGCCGGCCCTGCATAACAATAAATCCATGTCGGCTTTTTTGTCGATGTGCTTGTTAAGTTCCTTTAACAGACTTTCAAGTTTCTTTTTATCTTCCGTTTTATTTACTTCCTGAATAATTTCTGCCGGTTTTCTCATGTAAAATGTTTCGTTTATTCGTAAATGCAAATATACGAACTTACTTTGTCCACTTTATATTTAAAATTCTTGTGTTCGGGAATTTCAAAGGTATCATTTTTTTTATAGGTTTTCCAAACCTCGTTTCCTTCAACCCAAACACTAATTTCGCCAGACGTTACGGTGGTAACCTCTTTTTTAATGGCACCAAATTCATATTCACCGGGAGCGATAATTCCAACCGAAAACGATTGATTGTCATCACCGTAGGTCAACGACTGAACCCTGTCACCGTGATACTTTCTTAATTGATACATGGCTATTGATTTTAAATTTCACATATGGTAAATGTACATATATTTTTAGATATAACCAAATATTTTTAAAAATGTTTGTGCTTTCCTTTTACCGTTATCAATCATTTAGCTCGTCACATCCCTAAAAAAATATAAGTTGATGATAAATAATTTTCTCGTCTTGCTATGACAGCGGAAGCTCCACACGCCTCTAAAACCTGCCTCGCAGACTTGAGAGAAAATAAAAATGCCATTCCGTCAATGCATGACGGAATGGCATGTCGGCGTTAATCGTTTGACCGCAGATTTTTTAATCTGCTTTCCAACGACTGAAGTTGTGCTTTTAAAACATCAATGGTTGATTTTAGTCCGGCTTCGCTTTCTTTGTCAATGTTGTTGACCCGCCATCCCAATCCTCTTCCAAAACCGAAGCCTCTGCCCGAACCTCTTCCGAATCCAAAACCACCAAATCCTGATGTTGTGTTTTCATCTGCACAACGCCCTTTTCTTAATCCGGTCATGGGACCTTCACCCAACGGACCGGTTCTGTCACCTCGTGGCATCATAAACCTCCTTTTTTATTTGTTAATAATATTTTGTCATTTTGAACATATGTTCATAATGCAAAGATATAGCAAAGGGTGTGCCATGTCAAGTTTTTATTAAAAATAATTTTGGTAAATAGGGGAGGTACTTTAAAACAAGTTGTAGAAAGTAGAACTGGTTTTATTTTGTAATGACTTTGAATAGTATGATTGGTAAACGGATCTGTCCGGGTATTTACAATTGTATCTATGTTAACAAATGTAAAAGAACAAACGAGTTGTTAAGCATAAATGTTTCTATAACAATAATATTACAAATGTAAACTGTACATTTGTAAATAGCATTTAAAATAAAAAGGCTCATGATAAAGCAGTCTGTCGAAAGAAGATAGTATAATGCCATATAATCAGTATAATACGATACAAACCTTAGAATTTACTTTAAGGTTCTGCTGTATTTTTCGGGTTCTGTTTGACAAGAAAATATTTTACTTATCTAATGGTTAATTAACCTGTTACAATATAAAGCCGATAATTTACTTTAACTTTTGGTCTGTTTACAAATGTTACAGATGTAAATTCAAAGATTATGTTACAGATGTTATCGGAAATTGTTATCTTTGTCAACAAAACTGATTTAGTTATGGTGCAAAGAATAACAAAAGTAATGCAGCATTATCACCTTTCGGCTACGCAGTTTGCTTCCGAAATTGGTATTCAGCGTTCGGCCTTATCGCATATAATGTCGGGAAGGAATAAACCCAGTTTGGATTTTATGCTGAAATTGAAATCGCGGTTTAACGATATTAATTCCGATTGGTTGTTGTTTGGAACAGGAAAGATGTTGAATAAAACTCAACCAACGGATGCACTATTATCCCAAGACGGGGAGATGAACTTTCCGGAATCTGCTCCTGATTTTAATGAAGAATTATCTGTAGTAAAAAGTGAAGAACCTGCTGTTTATGGCAAAAAAAGGTATCCTGAGGAAAAAAGTATTGAAAAAAAATCCCCTAAACCGGTTGATAAAGGGGATTTTGAAATTGAAAAGATAATAATTTTGTATAAAAACGGACGGTTTAAAAGTTATAAACCAACCTGATTGATTTTAAAACATTTCAAGCTTTGAGAAAAAGAAACCGGCTTCTATTTGTGCGTTCTCGTCGCTGTCCGAGCCGTGCACGGCGTTGGCTTCGATGGAGGTAGCATATAATTTACGAATGGTACCCTCGGCAGCATCGGAAGGGTTGGTGGCTCCAATAAGCTTGCGGTAATCTTCTACTGCATTCTCTTTTTCAACAACTGCGGCAACAATGGGGCCCGACGACATAAATTCGGTTAAATCGTTGTAAAACGGACGCTCTTTATGAACGGCATAAAACTCCATGGCCTGCTCTTTGGTTAATTGCAGGTATTTCATGGCTTTAATGGTAAAGCCTCCTTCAATAATTTTGGCTAAAATGTTTCCAATGTGGCCGTTCTCAACGGCTTTGGGTTTAATCATGGTAAAGGTAATGTTTCCTGACATGTTTTCGTGTTTTAAAATTTTGTGCAAAAATAACAGATTTTGTTTAGTATCTGCATCTTTGTGAAATTGTGCCATTGGCTGTTTGCCGATAAAAGTTTGGAGTTTGTGATTGTGTTGGTTTATTACTTATTTAGCGCTCAGGGCTTAACAACTTTTAACGGTAATACTTTTGCCTCTTAATTGTTAATAAACCATTTTGGTTAACTTTGCCCACCGATTTATTAAACAGGTTTATGCTTACAGAACAGCAAAAAAATGAAATTGTTGATTTCTTTTCCGGTAAAAAGAAAATAGCCCTTACAACACACCAGAATCCTGATGGTGATGCGGTTGGCTCTGTTTTAGCCATGATGCACTATCTTAAGGCCAAAGGCCATGAGGTTACGGCTATTGTTCCCAACAATTTTCCCGGGTTTTATGCCTGGATGCCGGGCATTAATGAGATAGTGAATTTTGAAAGGCAGACCGCGTTGGTTAAAAAGACTCTGCTGGAGGCTGATATGGTTTTTTCGTTGGATTACAACAGCTTCGGACGGGTAGGTCAAATGACTGATATCTTAAAATCTTCTCCCGGCAAAAAGTTTTTAATCGACCATCATATAGACCCCGAAGAGGGGTTTGATTACTATTTTTCTACTACCGAAACCACTTCCACGGGGCAGCTGGTGTACCGGTTTATCCAAATGATGGATGATGATGCTTTTATTAGCAAAGAGGTGGCTGTTGCGGTGTATGTGTCGATTATGACCGATACGGGTTCGTTCAGTTTTGCCTGTAACTACCCTGAAACTTATCATATTATTGCCAAATTAATTGAAAAAGGAGTCGATGCCGAGCGGGTACACAAGCTTGTTTATGATACTTTTAGCGAAAACAGATTGCGCCTGCTGGGGTATGCTATTTCGGAACGGATGCTGGTGTGGCATAAGCTTCATACCGCTGTTATTTATCTTACTAAAAGCGACTTAAAACGTTTTAACTACCGTGTTGGCGATACCGAAGGGGTTGTAAATTATCCCCTCTCCATGGAAAATATCAACCTGTCGATTTTAATTACCGAAAAAGAGAAAAAAATTAAACTTTCGTTTCGCTCTAAAGGAAACTTTAACGTTAATTTGCTGGCGCGAAATGGTTTTAACGGAGGAGGCCACAAAAATGCAGCCGGCGGCCATACGTTTACTACCGTAGAAAAAACCCTCGATGATCTTAAAACTGTTTTGGAAATGCATAAAGAGGAGTTGAATTATAAATTATCATATTAAGATGCGAAATTTATTGATAGTCATTATGTTGTCGTCGGGTTTTCTGTTGGTATCGTGTAGCAACAGCAGCAAGCCGACGGGTTATGTGGCTAAAAAGGCTAAAAAGGTTCAAAAAAGTCCTGAAAAATCGCTTGAAAAAGTAAATCGCTATCTGCTTAAGGTAGAAAATCAGGAGATTAACGATTATGTTCAGCGTCACCGGTGGAATATGGAAACAACCGGTTCGGGTTTGCGATATCAGATTGTAAAAAAAGGCAGGGGCAGGGCCATTAAAAAAGGCGACAGGGTGGCCTTAAAATACAATACCTTTTTAATTAACGGCCGTATGATCTATTCATCGGTAAAGCTTGGCCCCAAAATTTTTGAAGTGGGGCACGGTGGTGTTGAAACCGGACTTGAAGAGGCGGTCATGCATTTGCATAAAGGCGATAAGGCCAATATTATTATTCCTTCGTTTTTAGCTTTTGGCCTTAACGGCGACGGCGATAAAATTCCGCCTCGTGCTATCGTAATTTATAATGTTGAAGTATTGGATGTAAATTAATTATGAATATCCGGAGGCCTTGTTTCCGGCTGTATTCCCAACAAATAAAATGTTTATAAAATGAAAAAAAATGTAACTTTATGGTTAGCAGCTTTAACAATAACTGCAGCCTTTTTTACCTCTTGTAACAAAACAAACAGCAAGTGGCAAACAACCAACAACGGACTTAAATATAAGTTCTATGTTCAAAATAATGACGCGGCCAAACCTGCCGAAGGCGATTATGTTACTGTTGAAATGATTTATCGTACGCCCGATTCTACGCTGTTTAACAGCAATAAGTTGCCAAAACCTATGGAGCTTCCCATTGTTCCGTCGGTTTATAAGGGCGATATTTACGAAGGTCTTACTTTGATGCATGTGGGCGATAGTGTTACCTTTGAGTGTAATGCCGATTCGGTATTTCAAAAATTGTTTAGGTTTAAAAAGGTGCCTGAAAATTTACAAGGGGTGAAGTCTATATTTTTTGATGTAAAACTTACTAAAATTGTATCTAAAGAAGAAAAAATGAAAGAAGAGCAGGAAGCACAAAAACAACAAATGGAGCAGATGAAAAAAAACAAAGCGGAAGAGGCAGGGAAACTTAATAAGTATTTGGCCGAAAATAAAATTACGGTTAAGCCCACGGCTGATTCGTTGTTTATTGTTATAACTAAAAAAGGAACAGGCCCCAAACCAAAAAAAGGTGATAAAGTTAAAGTGCATTATACCGGATATTTGTTAGACGGAACAAAATTTGACAGCTCGGTTGACAGAGGAAAACCTTTTGAATTTGAGCTGGGTGTTGGCCGTGTTATTAAAGGATGGGACGAAGGTATTGCTGCTTTAAACAAAGGTTCAAAGGCAAAGTTAATTATGCCCTCCAAACTGGCGTACGGCCCAAGAGGTGCCGGTGGCGCTATTCCTCCTTATGCACCTTTGGTGTTTGATGTTGAGTTAATCGACTTTACCAGCGGTAAATAATAGTTGATAAAAATTAAAATAAACAGGCTGTTTGAAAATTTTTTTCAAACAGCCTGTTTTAGTTACAAGTGTTTTTAAAATTTGTGTTATGCTTAAAAAATTACTGTTGTCGGTAGTTGTTGCGGGGCTTTTGGTAGTTTCGTGTACTCAAAACAATAAGTTTAAAGGTTTTACCAAAGCAAAAAATAATGTCTGGTATAAAATTCACGGCAGTCGCAACAACGATACCGCCCGGGCACGTTTAAACAACTATGTAACGGTTAAGATGCGCTATTATCTTAACGATACGGTACTTTTCGACAGCAAGAACCTTGAGGGAAAATTTGCTTTTCCGGTAATAAAACCCATGTTCAAGGGCGATATTTACGATGGCATTAAGCTGATGGCTCCCGGCGACTCCTTTACCTTTGCCGTGGTAGCCGATTCGTTTTTTTATAAAACCGCTAATCTTAAAAAATTGCCCGATTATGCAAAACCGGGCGAGCCCATGTATTTCGATATTAAGCTGTTGAAGATACAATCACAAAGTCAGTATCAAAAATCGGAGAATCAAAAACTGCAACGTCAAAAGGTAAAACAGTTTAAGCTGCTGGCCGATTATGTTAAAAAAAATAACATCACTTCCAAACCGCTTGAATCGGGTTTAATTTATACCACACTTCAAAAAGGTTACGGACGGAAACCTGTAAAGGGCGATATGTGTCAGGTGTTTATGCGTGTACGAGCCATTGGGGTTGATTATGATTTGTACGATAATTTTGGAAAAGATCCGCTGTTTATCGAATATGGTAAACCGTTTGATACCCGCGGGCTGATGCAGGGGTTGGGCTTAATGCATGAAGGTGAAAAAGCCCGGCTGATTGTTCCTTCCGATATTGGTATCGGCATGGATGGAAAAGGAGGTGCGGTGCCGCCCTTTTCAACCATTATTTACGAAATTAAACTGGATAAGCTGAAAACAAAAGCGGAGGTTAACAAGCTTCGTAAAGAGCTGGCAAAGCGAAAAGAAAAGGAAAAAGCTGCGTTGAAAAAGGCAGAACCCGGAAAAATTGCCACTTACATTAAAAAGCACCATATCACAGTTAAACCAACAGCCGACGGCCTATATTTTATTTCTGAAAAAGAGGGGACAGGGCCTCATCCTCAAAAAGGTAATACGCTGTCGGTTCATTATACACTGTACAACTTAAACGATGAAAAACTATTTTCCACCCTCGACGATGGCAAGCCGTTTGTTTTTGTGTTGGGTGCCGGTACCGTAATACCCGGATGGGAGGAAGCCCTGCCCATGATGCGGAAAAACGGTAAGGCAAAACTTGTTATCCCTTCAAGTCTTGGCTATAAAGGAGTAGAAAAAAGAGCCTATAACATTCCGCCTTACTCTCCGCTCATCATCGATTTAACCCTTGAAGATATTAAGAAATAGCTTTTTGCTTTAAGGCGATGGCCGAAACACGTATCAGCTCATGCTTCATAATGGGTTTGGATATGTACTCATCAAATCCTTTGGCCAGAAACTCTTCACGGTCTCCCTGCATGGCGTAAGCTGTTTGTGCAATAAACGGAACCGTTTTATAGGGCAAAAACAACTCTTTTATTTTATCTTTTAATTTAACGCCATCCCACGGCTGTGGCAGGTTTATGTCCATTAAAACCAAATCGAAAACCTCATCTTCTCTAAAAAAGTCGCCTACCGTTTCAAGTGCTTTTTCTCCATTTTCGGCAATAACCAGCGTGGATGCACTTTTTAAAATTTTTGAAAACAACAAACGATTCATTACATCGTCTTCAACCACCAGTACTTTGAGTCCTTTCCAGGGAATATCACTTTTTCCTTCGCCGGGCTTTTTTTCCGCTCTCATTTCGGCTGGCGTGGCCTCATATTCACCCGTGGCGGGAAGGGTTAACGTAAAAGTAATTCCCTGTTCAATGGCCGAACTAACGGATACTTTGCCATTCATCAGCTTAGCCAGCCTGTTAATAAGCGGATATTCCATGCCCGTGCCGGTAAATCCGGGAATGTAGTTTAATCCCTCGCGGTTAAAAGGCTCCAGTATGTCGGTGATAAAAGCAGCATCAAAGCCATGGCCTGTATTTTGAATTTTTATTATACAATAATCCGACTCTTTGGTTAGATCGATGTCGATAATGATAAACCCGCGGTTGGTGTTGTTAAGGGCTACCCCGATGGCAATGGTAATAATCTTTTTTAAGATGGAATCGTCGGCCAATACCAAGGGAATTTTTTTGCTGTTAAAAACTAATTTGGCAGCTTTTTCACGGGCGGTTTTTTCCCATTCGTTAACCGTGTTTTGTATGATTGATACGGCATTTACTTTTTTTATGTCGCAGGCTATTTTTCCCGAGTCGATGCTGGTATATTCGTGGTAGGCATCAATAATGTTTAACAACAGGGTTGCGTTTTCTTCAATAATGTCGGTATATTGGTACAAGGGTTTGTTTTTTGCTTTGGCAAATTCGGTTTTAAAAATGCCTGCAAGCCCTATCACACTCGATAACAGCGAGCGAACCTGAAAATTGATTTCCAGATTAACTTTGTCCATCTTTTTTTTGGTTTGTCCGGCGTTTTCAATCTGTTGCTTTAGCTTTTGAATGGAGAGATTTTTTTCTTTAGTTTCTTTTTTTATCAGCTCTACTCTTTTTTTTACGCCACCTTCTTCTTTTAGGGTAAGTTTTCGGCCTTCTTCCAAGAGTTTTAATTTTGTGTTTTCGGCTTTTAACAACTCCTCTCTTCGCCTTTTTAACTGTTTTCGTTGCGATATTATGATTAAAACCAGGATGGTTAAAACAATTATGCTGAGGGTAATTCCCGACAGCAACAATCCCCAACTGAAAAAATTATGCTTTTTAACGGGTTTAATGGTTGCCAAAAGGTTGCCAAAACCGGCGTTGCCGACAAGCATTTTTTGACGGCGATGGTCGATGGTCCTGTTTTGTTTATCGGTTTCGGAGGTGAAACGTTTAAAATAAACGGCCGAATTTTTAAAATCTTTTTTTAATCTGAACAACGATGATTTTATCAGGTAATAGTCGGCTATCATTAAAACGGAATCGCTGCCAACGGTGTTTAATATCTTTTCGGCTCCGTTACTGTTGTTGGTAAAAATATATAGCGATGCCAAATCAAGCTTGTGGTGTAATTGCAGCAGCGGGTTACAGCTTTTAAACGAGTCGGTAGCTTTAAGATGAAGCGCTATGGCCCTGTTGTACTGCTTTTTTAACCTGAATACTTCGGCCTCTTGAAGCAATAGCCGGCACCGTATGCCCGGTTCAACGGGTTTTGTATCGGTAATTTTATGAATAAGAAGCAGATACAACGATGCTTTTTCGGTTTTATCTTCCTCAATAAGCAAATCGGTAAGCTCAAAACTTACCGAAAGCAGACTGTCGGTATTGGCATGGTTTGAATAGTTGTTTATAATTTTTTTGTAATATGCTTCGGCTTTTGCATAGTTTTGATTTTGATGACAGGCTTTTGCAATGTTCTTGTAAATACGCATCTTTTGTGCGGTTGTGAGCTTTTCTTCAACGGGTTTAAAACGCGCGTCGGTTAATAAAGTAATGGTTACAAAAGGTAATTTGAGGTTGTTAAAGCAGGTTGTAAGTTTTATCAGCTTGTCTATTTGATGGCTGTTGTAGCTTTCGGGCGAGCCGGACAAAACGGATTGTATTTCATGGGTAAGGTTTAAACGGCACGAATCCTCATAATACGGCTTGGCGCAGGCGGAAACGGTAAACAAAAAGATGGTTATCGCAGCCGAAATAAGTCCATATATTTTTCCGGATTTCATCATTGTGTGGCCGGTTTAGCGGCAATGTACAGAAATTCGTTGTTGTTTAAAGCATACTTCTCACTGTTTTCAAGCTCCCAAATACCGTCGCCGGGTTTGGTTTTGGTTACTTCAAATCCTGCTGCCTGTAATCGCTCGGGATAATCGATGCCGTAAAGGCGAATGTGGTCGAACTGTCCGTAATATTTTTCCCGCTCGTTTTTGGTTTTGATGGAGCTGTCTTCAAATGTTTTATGAAGCTTGTTGGCAATGGGTACCTGCAAAATGGCAATTGCTCCGGGTTTTAAAACCCTGAAAATTTCACTTAAAACCTGTTTTTCTTCTTTAATGTGTTCAAGAACATGGTTGGCAATCACAAAGTCGAAAGTGTTGTTACCAAACGACAAAGCCCTTAAGTCGATAACCGGCAACTCATCGTTGTAATAAAAACCTTCCTGGTATTTGGTTCCGGCAAAATAATCGAGATGATCAAGGTTTTTAAAGACTTTATAAAGAGAGGGCTCCGGAGCTACATGCAGCACTTTGGCAGACTTGTTAAAAAAAGTGGTCTTATTTTTTAAATATAAATATACCAAACGGTCGCGGTCGGTGCTTTGACAGCGGGGACAAATGTTGTTTTTACGCAGGCCTCCCCCGATAATTTCCTTTTCTTTTATTACCGGCAAGTCGAAGCCGCCGGGAAGCATGGTTTTGAAACCGTGTTTGCAAACCGGACAATAGTAGCGGTTTCCACGGTAGAGCCGGCTTCTGATGATTGACCTGATGTTTTTTAACAGGTATCCCAACCTTCGCGGAATAATATTTTTCAGGCTTTTATTCATGTATTATTACTAAAGGCAACGATTTTATGGCTGTTTTGCTGGTAACCGAAATCCGGTACAATCCGTTTGGCAGATTGTAAATTCCCATTTTGGAAACATTTTTAGCCTCCTTGAAAATGGTGCCGTTTAAACTTATTACTTTTAGTTTTAACAAAGGATTGTTTCCGTAACCGCCAATATATACCACCCTGTTGGCCGGATTTGGATAGACTGTCATCTTTTCGGTATGGATATTTTTAACCGAAATAGTAGGGTCCTGACATTCGTAAGCACCCATGTCGGTAAAATTATGAAAAGGCCTTATCCTGTTATCAATATCAAACACCAATCCTTCGGAGGTCATGTCTAACCCGTTGTCAATCAGGGGTGAGGTGGGCTTTAAGTCGTAGTCGTCGGTTAAAAAGTCCATAAATTCCGCATCTTCAATGTTGTTGCTGCTGTAGTTGTTTGTAAAGGTTATTTGAGACGAATCTACCTTGATATTGTAAAATGCGTTGTCGCCGGCATCGGTATAACCCGGATTTAATACTGCATTGTTGAGGATGTAACCCATATTGCTTTCATCGTTGGCATAAGTAATTCCAAACGACTTAGGACTAACAATGGTGTTGTTGTAAATTTTATTGGGTTCGCCGGGTTCTGTAACCGCTTTACCCAAATACATGCCGTGTTTAAAAGCCACGGGATCGTCGGGCATGTATGTTTTTCCGGCTCTTACAATCAGGTTGTTAAAAACTCGCATGGAACCGAGTCCGAAAAGGTCGATTCCATCGCCTTTGCCATCGTAAATCTTGTTGTTATACACATCGGCACGGGTGCCGCCTCCTATTAAAATACCGCTCATCTGTCCGTTGTGCCCTTCATACGAGTCGTGACGAATGATGTTGTTGTATATTTTACAGTCGTGTTCGGCCGAGCTTACCTGAATGCCGTCCCATCCGGTATTTTCAATAATATTGTTGTAAACCCTTGTTCCTACCAAAACATGAGGATAAACCAGCGTGTCGCAATCGCCCGTTAAATGCTGTCCCGAGTATTTTGAGCTGCCGATGTATAAGCCTTCGTCGGCCACATCGTGTACATAACAATCGTGAAACTTAAAATTATACATGGTAAATTTATCGCGGGTAGAGGAAAAGTCGTTGCAGGTAGGGTCGGTTTTAGCATAAACACCGGCAATGGGTGTGTTAGATATCTCCATATTTTCTATTTCCACATCGCTGCTTAAATCGCCTACGGCAAGACCCGTTCCTCCCCCAACACGCTGTACCTGAAAGCCATACTGAATACTGTCGGTACCTGTCCCGCTGACTTTTATAAACGATGAATGCGAAATTTTAATCCCGTAATAGTTGTCGGTGTTAATAACTACCGCGCCGTCTTTGTTAATAAACTCAACGGGCATTTGCGCTGTGCCGTTTACATTTCTAATTAACAAAAAATCTTTGGAGGAACCTTTTATACATACCACGTTTCCCGGATGAATATCACCATGCGACCCGTCGATGACAAAGGTTTCGGGAGGGACTTCCACATCGCAAATTCGTTGTTGTGCCTTTACCCGGTATCCTGAAACAAAAAGAAGCAGAATACCCAATAACCTTAACTGGTAATACTTTGTTGTAATCATTTTTATCCTCTTTTGGCACGTTCCCAGTTAACACTTTGTTGACCTTTAAAGTAGCGCTTTATGCCCATCCATACAGCATAATTCATAACTAAAAAGTAGTAGGGAATGTACAATATTTTTACTTTTATTTTTTTATTTTCCATATACCACCCCAACATGGCCATGGTATAAAATACTATTTGCCCGTAAAACAAAAGGGTATATAGGTTGCTGAAATTATCGAAACCATTTACAAAAGCCAACCAAAGGTTAAGCAAAAAGATAAGGGGGAGAGAAACCGGCGCTACGGTCCAGCGCAAAACCCTGTGCGATATATACTGAAAGCTGAGGATTCCGTATTTGAAAATGTTTAACAGGGGTTTTAACCTTATAATCGACTGGATGCCACCTGCAGCAATGCGCACTTTGCGTTTCAACTCTTCTTTAACGTTGGCCGACGGGGCTTCAATGGCATAAGCTTCGGGGTCGTACTGAATGGTGTACCCCTGCATGGCAATGCGCAACGAAATAATAAAGTCGTCTAACAAGGTATCTTTTTCCACTTTTTGAAACAGGTTGGTACGTACGGCAAACAACTCGCCTGCAGCCCCTACCACCGAGTAAAGTTCGGCATCCCATTTTTTTAAAGTCGATTCGTATTTCCAATAAATACCTTCGGTGGCTGCGGCACCCGATTTATCATAGATACGCTTTTCACCCGAAACACAACCCACTGTCAGATTTGAAAACAGGTTCACTATTCGTCTGATGGACTCTTTTCCAAGCATGGTATTGCCATCCGAAAAAATTACAATGGGTGTTTTTACAAAATCCATCCCGCGGTTCATGGCGCCTATTTTACCACCCCGTTCGGGCGTGTGGTAAACTTCTACTCCTCTGTCGGCATATTTTTTTAAAAGATCGGGCGTACCGTCATCAGAACCGTCGGTAACCCAAACCTGTTTTACCTTTTCCTGTGGATATTCCAAACTAAACGAGTTATTCACCTTGTCGTCAACGTAATCTTTTTCGTTATAAGCAGCCACAAAAAGGGTAACTTCGGGCTCGTATTCAGGATTGGCTACGGCAGGCCTTCCCTTTAACAACCGTTTCAAACGTACCAGAAAAAAAAGTAAAATTCCGTATCCGAGATAGGCATAAAACACTAAAAACATTAAAATCCAGAACAGTATCTCTATTGCTTTCATAGGGTTGGGTTTATAATTGACAATCTTTTAAAACCTTTCAAATATAAGCAAAGTTATGAAAACTCATCCTGCTTTAGCTGCTTTTCATGATATATTTTAAGACCGAAACAAATAATTATAAAAAGACGTGATACTTTTTTAACAGATTGCTTTATTAATTAAAAACAGGTGTTACCTTTGTAGCTCTATTAACAGCAGATATATTATGAAGAATACGGCCACGGCAGGAAACAGGGGAAAGAACCTTAAATCAGACTGTTTCGTTGAATTTGAATTGCTTGACAAAGGTGGTGTTAACCTTGAAATGGAAAGCAGGGTTGATGCCTACTATGGTAAATCGAACCGGAAACTGGTACTTGATATACTGGCTTTTTTTGAAGTAAAAAATGCCCGCATCTTTATTGAAGACGGTGGCGCACTGGAATTTGTTTTAGCTGCCCGTGTTGAAGCAGCCATAAAAAAGATTGTTCCAACGCCTAAAAACTATTTACTTCCTCAAAAAGAAGAAAATAAAAAACCTACCGGTCGATCGGCTTTTCGTTTTTCACGGTTATACCTGCCCGGAAATTCTCCCAAACTGATGATTAATGCAGGAATTCACCATCCCAACGGTTTAATATTGGATCTTGAAGATGCTGTGGCTCCTGATAAAAAGTTTGAAGCAAGGTTTCTGGTCAGGAATGCTCTGCGTTCGTTACATTTTTACGGTGCCGAGCGTATGGTTCGTATCAATCAGGGACAAAAGGGATTGGACGATTTGCAATGGCTTGTGCCTCACTACCCCAATTTGATATTGGTGCCCAAATGTGAAAGTCCGGAAGATATCAGCACTATTAATAAGGTAATTGATGATCTGAGGAAACAACATAATATTGATATTCCCATTTGGCTGATGCCCATTATCGAGAGTGCCAGGGGGGTGATGGAAGCATACAATATTGCCCGTTCGGCTGATAATATTGTAGCCATGGCCATAGGTCTTGAAGACTATACAGCCGATTTGGGCACCCGGCGTACCAACGGGGGACGCGAATCGTTTTTTGCACGCAGCATGGTGGTAAATGCCTGTCGTGCTGCCGGCATACAGCCTATCGATTCGGTATTTTCCGATGTGGCCGATATGGAGGCACTGGCAGAAAATGTTAAAACATCCAAATCGCTTGGATTTGACGGCATGGGCTGTATTCATCCACGACAAATAATGGTTATCCATGAAAATTTTGCACCGGAAGAGGCCGAAATAGAAAAAGCTAAAAAAATCTATCTTGCTTTTAAAGAGGCTGAAGCAAAAGGGCTGGGGGTGGTTTCTCTGGGTTCTAAAATGATTGACCCTCCGGTGGTTAAAAGAGCAGTGACAACCATTGAACTGGCCATTAATACAGGCAAATTAGATAAAGAGTGGGAAAAGTAGAAAGATATATTTATGAAAAAATACGATAAAATTGTAACCAATGCCGCCGGCCGTGAGGTGCCGACAATTATCAACGGTGAAAAACATATTCCTTTTATGGGTGTGGGAAAATATCGGCCTAAAGGACGAAAATACGGCCCGCCCATTGCTACCTGTGCCGACTATCCTGATAACGGTAACAAGTTGGTTTCCAATTTAAAAGAAGCACTTGTCAAATCGGGTTTAAAAGACGGTATGACCATTTCAACTCATCACCACTTTCGCAACGGCGATCTGATTGCCAACATGGTTTTCGACATAGCCCACGAGCTTGGTGTAAAAGACCTGCGTTGGTTTCCTTCGGCCTCTTTTCCGTGCCACGAGCATTTGATTCCCTATCTTGAAGACGGAACCATTAACCGTATCGAAGGCAGTATGAACGGCCCTTTGGGAAAATTTGCCTCGGAAGGAAAAATGAAAGGACTGGGGGTTTTACGCTCGCATGGAGGTCGTTATCAGGCCATTCAGGATGGTGAAGTTCATATCGACATTGCGGTTATTGCCGCGCCTGCTGCCGACTCCTTTGGCAACGCCAACGGTGTTAACGGCGATGCCGCCTGCGGATTGCTTGGCTTTGCCCTCGGCGATTCGCAATACGCCGACAGGGTAGTGGTGGTAACAGATAATGTGGTTCCTTTTCCGGCTGTTCCCTGGCAGATTAACGGCAATTATGTTGACTTTGTGGTAAAAGTGGATAAAGTGGGGATTCCTGAAAAAATTATCTCCGGTACTACAAAAATCACCAAAAGTCCTGACAGGCTCCTGATAGCCGAACTAACCGCTCGCTTTTGCGAACAGGCTGAATTGATATACGACGGCTTTAGCTACCAGGCCGGAGCCGGGGGTACAGCCCTTTCAATAGGAAATTATTTTGGCGATATTTTACGTAAAAACGGATGGACGGCACGATTTATTCGCGCAGGAAGCAATAAATATCCGGTGGAGATGCTGGAAGAGGGACTGGTTGGGTATATTCTTGATGGACAAACCTTTGACTTAGAAGGAGTGCGGTCGATGCGTGAAAATCCAAATCATGTATGGACCTCACCTTTTACCTCTTACAATTACCACGGCAAAGGTAATTTTGCTTCCATGCTCGATATTGTGGTGCTGGGTGCCACCGAAGTTGATTTGAATTTTAATGCCAATGTGGTTACTCACTCCGACGGCTATCTGTTGCATGGCATAGGAGGGTGGCAAAATACCCTGTTTGCCAAAACAACTATTTTACCCGTTCCTTTGTTTCGTGACCGGATTCCTGTTATTCGCGACGAGGTAACCACCCTGTGTGCTCCCGGCGAAATGATTGATGTAATTGTTACTGAACGTGGTATCGCCATTAATCCGCT
This sequence comes from uncultured Lentimicrobiaceae bacterium, assembly GCA_964455635.1. Lineage (GTDB taxonomy): Bacteria > Bacteroidota > Bacteroidia > Bacteroidales > F082 > B16-G9. Next base: position 18,174 of record CAYVWX010000021.1, read on the forward strand.
GCGTACCGATTTGATTGAAAAAACAAAAAACTCGGGCCTTCCCATTAAAACCATTCAACAGCTTAAAGATGAGGCGGAAGAGATTTGCGGCGTTCCCGAAAAAGCTAAACTGAGCGATGAAATTATTGCCGTAATAAAGTGGGTTGACGGCACCGTTATTGACTCTGTGAGAAAAGTAATTTAGGATGACTGTAATTGTAGAAACCATTCACGAATGGTTTCTTACACACCAACCACAAGCTTTTTCGAATTTGTAATCCAAAACAAAGCAAAATCATTGCTGTTTAATGTTTTACAAAATCTAGCCATTTCAAATCCTGCTGATAAATCCGACAATCGGTTTTTTGTACCCTATTATGATTCCCATTCCCGTTAAATGTTTTATTATTGCATAAGCTGAAAACTTAGCTATTGAATTTTATGATGTTTTATACTTAATAGTATGATATTAAATAATATAAGTACAATTATGATAAGGAGATTTTTTTATTTCATGGTACTGGCCTCGGTAGTTGTTATGACTTTTTCATGCCGGAATGCTCACCAACAGCCTAAGCTTAACGTAATTCCGTTGCCTAACAGTTATTACCTGCACAAAAATGCCGGTTTTGTTTTAAACAAAAACAGCAGAATCCTTACGGGCAACAATCCCGAAACGGTGAAAACAGGACAATTTCTGGCGGAATTTTTAAAAAAGCACGGCTTTAATCTGCCCGTAAAAAATGTCAACAACGTGGATGGCATCGAAAACGATATTGTTCTGCGAATATTCAGCGATAAAAAAGATTTTACACCCGAAGGTTATAAGTTAAAAGTTAACTCCGGAAACATTTCCATTGTAGCCAACGACGGGGCAGGATTATTTTACGGCATTCAAACACTCATACAGTTGTTTCCCGATTCGTTGCTGTCATCAAAAATGGAGGCGGTAAAAATTCCCGGCTGGATTATAACCGACAGTCCGCGATTTCATTACCGTGGTATGCACCTCGATGTGGGCAGGCATTTTTTTCCGGTTCGGTTTATTAAAAAATATCTCGATATGATGGCCATGTACAAGTTTAATACTTTTCATTGGCATCTTACCGAAGATCAGGGATGGCGGATAGAGATAAAAAAATATCCTAAGCTTACGCAAACAGGTGGTTATCGCGATTCAACGCTGGTGGGCAAAGATAGCGACAGGCCTCGAAAATGGGATGGCAAACGTTATGGAGGATTTTATACGCAAGATCAAATTCGCGAGGTGGTTAAATATGCTGCCGACCGCCACATTACCATTATTCCCGAAATTGAAATGCCGGGCCATTCGCTGGCGGCGTTGGCTGCTTATCCCGAGCTGGCCTGTACGCCCGGCCCCTTTCGCCCTGCTACCCTGTGGGGAGTGTTTCCCGATATCTACTGCCCCAAAGAAAAAACATTTAAGTTTTTGGAAGATGTGCTTACTGAAGTGATGGAGCTTTTTCCGGGAAAATATATTCATATCGGTGGCGATGAGGCTCCCAAACAGAGATGGAAAGAGAGCAGACTTTGTCAAAAAATAATGAAAGAAAACGGCCTTAAAAACGAAGAAGAGCTGCAGGGCTATTTTGTGGCGCGCATCGAAAAATTTTTAAATGCACACGGACGACAGCTTATTGGCTGGGACGAAATTTTAGAAGGGGGGTTGTCGCCGGGTGCAACGGTGATGTCGTGGCGGGGCAT
>CAYVWX010000022.1:0-2188 GCA_964455635.1 uncultured Lentimicrobiaceae bacterium
TGAAATGAAAGGATAAATAATCTTCTCCCTGCTTCACAACAACAGGCAGCCTTTTGTTGCCAATGGTTGCCGTCAGATGATTTTTTAAAACATCAATCGCAATTTTTCCGGAACAAAGCAGATGGCCGGTTAACTGCAAATAGCTATCGCTATTATGAGCCGTTACAACAAAATTGTCAAAAAACAGGTCGATTTGAAGCGGTACTACCTTTATGGTAAAGGCGTATTGCCCGACATCAGGATGGGTAAACAGCTTGTCAAGATGTACAACAACTTTATACTTCGCCCCGTATTTCAACAATTCTTCAGGCTGAAATACAATCTGCTTACTGTTTACCAAAAATGCTTTTCCCGCAACATGCGGAACGAGTTCAATAACCTCTTTCTTATCTTCTTCCGACAATTTTTTAAACAGCTCGGGAGTCGTTAAAAAGTCAACCGTAACTGGTGAGTCAGCACTGATGGTGGTTACCTGCCGGTTCATCATTACCGGTTTTGATGTTGTATGGGTACGGGGATTGTTACACGACAAAGCAATAAACACAATAAATGTCAGGGCAACGCCCTTGAGAATTGTGACTTTTCTCATAATAAATATATTAAATGGATTGTAAAGTAGAGGTGTTTCATTATATGAACGCAAGTTAGTAAATATTTAGTATATCGTAACCTGTGTTCAACTGCTTTTATTATCTTTACTATCTTTGAAAATTAACCGCTTTAAAAAATTTGGTATGATAAGGACTTATTACTCCAAACTCATTAAGTTACTGATTCTGTTTTTGTTTGCAGGCATTTCGTTAACCGGATATTCGCAGCAACAAACCGATACGCTTGCGAATAACAGAAGTCTTATGGAAAAAATAAACGACAAAATGGTTTGGGTTGTCAAATGGTTTCCTCTGCCGGTTGTTTCGTACAATACCGAAACAAACTGGTTGTTCGGGCTTACAAAGTTCAACTCTTTTAAATTGGGAACCCAAAATCAAAGCGACCCCGACATACCCTCTTCAACGCTTACCGGACTGGCTTATTACACTTTAAACAAGCAGTATAAATTTGTTGTTAACTCCGATCTCTTTTTTGGAAAATCGGGCTGGCGAAACTACTCGCAGTTTATCATCTCCAGCTTTCCCACCTTTTATTATGGTGTGGGCAACAATACCAAACTGTCGGATCAATGCCTTGTAACGTTTGATTACAAGTTATTTACCGATGCATTGGGTTACAATTTTTACAATAACCTTTACGGAGGCATTATATATTCGTTTAAAAATTATACAAAAATAGAATACAACGCAAGCAACGATATTGTGCCATGCAGTACGCCCGACACCGCACTGTTGGCTGATGATGGTGTTCAGTCGGGATTGGGAGTAATGTTGTATAACGAAGCGCGCGACAATACGGTTAATGCCCACACCGGCAGCTATTTTTTAACCAATTTTGTTATGTATCGCCCGGGCTTTGGGAGCAAATTTAGCTATAGTTACTTTTTGGTTGATTACCGCAAATACTTTCCGCTTTCGGAAAAGATGACGCTCGCCACACAGTTTTACAGCGAAATTAATTTTGGCGATGTGCCGGTTCAGTCGCTGGCCTTAATGGGGGGAGCCGAAAAAATGAGAGGTGTTTATCTGGGCAGATATCGCGACAAGCTTATGACCATAGTACAAACCGAATTCCGGTTTCCCATTTACTGGATTCTTTCTGCCGTGGCTTTTGGCGGCTTGGGCGAAGTGGCTCCCGCCATTAACGGATATACCTTTGGCGGCATTAAATGGTCGGCGGGAGCCGGATTACGTCTTTTGGTTGACCCGGTTCACAAGGCCAATATCCGGTTTGATTACGGCATTTCGTCGGACCAGCGCTTTTTCTTTTTTGGCTTTGGCGAAGCTTTTTAATACATCGTTATGTGGAAAAAATATTTTAAATTATACCATAAAAAAACCTGCCGGAGGCCCACCCTGCCGGGATGTTTACTGCTTATTGCATTTTTGTTGATATCAGCCCATTTAACTTTGCAAAACCTCTATCTGTTTTTAACTGTAAACGAACCTGTTAAGTCAAAAACCATGGTGATAGAAGGGTGGGTTCCCGACTATTCGGTAAAAAAAGCCATTCAGCTTTTCAGAGCCGATCATTATGACAATATGATTGTTACCGGTATTCCCATTTTAAAATGGCA
>CAYVWX010000022.1:2288-19797 GCA_964455635.1 uncultured Lentimicrobiaceae bacterium
GAGCCGATCATTATGACAATATGATTGTTACCGGTATTCCCATTTTAAAATGGCAGTCCATTTCAAAATACCGCAATGTGGCTGAAGCTACGGCAGCCATTATCCGGAAAATGGGTTTCCGCGACACTATATACCTGGCTCCCATCCCTTCGAGTATTTTGCGCGACCGCACCTATTCCACTGCCGTAGTAACCAAAGAGCTGTTTGAGCAACATCCGCAATGGGACAAATCGTTCAATATTTACTCGGTAGGGGTTCATTCGCGCCGAAGCCGCCTGATGTTTGAAAAAGCCTTTGGCGATGAGTACAAAATAGGTATTTATGCCGACCGCGACATTTCATTCGATCCGGTTCACTGGTGGAAAAACAGCAAAGGCTTCCGCAATGTGAGCAACGAGTTTATGGCATACCTGTTTGTAAGGTTATTTTTTCATCCCGATATAAACCATTACAAAAAACTGATTGAACAGGGAAAATACATCGATTCTGTTGAAGTTTACCGGGAAAAATCGATAGAAGAATTTGCCGACCCACAAAAAACACCCCTTGACAGCCTCCGGTTTTACAAAGCTTATCACGATCCGGTTTACTATCCCGTTAATCCCAAATACAACATAAAGGCAAAATTTGAATTGGATACTACCGGCGAAACTTTCGGTATGGCAACCAACACTTCACGAAAGCCAAACTACCGTGTTTACGGCCATTTACAATTTTTAGTAAACGATACGGTGCAACACCTTACCGTTTACCAAAACGTTGATTATATGAAAGATGCAGAATACGGAAAATTTTTGTTCATTCCGTTCCGCGATAAAACAAACGGCAAAACAACGTATGCCGCCGGCCGATATCTGGAGATATTAATTCCGGAAACCGATTCTGTTTACATCGACTTTAACAAAGCGTACAATCCGTACTGCGCTTATTCCCACCGATGGTCGTGCCCGTTGGTTCCTTTTGAAAATCACTTGGAAGTTTATATTTTAGCCGGTGAAAAAATGTATGATAATTCTCATTAACAACTACAAGAAATGAATGTTGAAAACGTAACTGTACTGCTGGTTGAAAGCGATGACATTTTAAGAGCCGTATATAAAAAAATTATTGCTAATCAGGCTAAACATGTGCTTGTAGCTGTAAATGGCGAAGAGGGTTATTCGCTGTACCTCACTTCGTCGCCCGACATTATTATTACCGATATTAAACTTCCGGTTATCAATGGTATTGATTTGGTTAGAAAAATACGGCGTACCGATAAAACCACGCGTGTTATTATGATGTCGGCTTTTGCAGATGCCAAATATTTTATTCAGGCCATCGAAACAGGCGTTAAAGGATTTTTAACCAAGCCCATTGACAGCGAAAAACTATCGAAACTTCTTAAAGAACAAATTCACGAAATTGTTTTAGAACATAAAATTAAAGAAGAAGAATTACGACGCCAAAAAGCTGAAACAGCCCGAGAAAAGAGCGATACCATTTTACGTGTTTTAAGTGAAATTACGGCGTTGTTTTTTCAACAAGGCATCTCCGACGAAAACATCAATTACGCTTTAAAACTTTTGGGAGAATCAACCCATGCATCGCGGTTGTATATTTTTAAAAAGCACGACTATAACAAATCGGAGGTTGTAAGCCAGGTTTACGAATGGGTATCCAAAGGCATTTCCAACCAGCTTGGCAACCAAAAACTTCAAAACATTCCGGTAAAATCAGATTTGTTAAAAAGATGGATGGATACATTGCAATCGGACAATTTGATTTACGGTAACATTGAAACCGATTTTCCGGATAATGAAAAAGCGTTTCTTTTGGAACAGGACATCAAGTCGTTGCTGGCCATCCCCATTTTTGTAGAAGATGAATGGTGGGGGTTTATAGGCCTTGATGAATGCGAGCATATTAGGCAATGGTCGGAAGTAGAGATAAATGCACTGCGACTTGTAGCTGCAAATATGGGAGCCGCTTTTTACCGTAAAAAAGTTGAGTATCAGCTTATTTCTTTAAATGCCGATTTGGAAAATCGTGTAGCAGAACGTACCAAGGAGCTGGAAATAGAAGTGGCAGAACGCAAAAGAGCCGAAATTATGCTTCGCGAAAGCGAAGAAAAATACCGGTTGATTTTTGAAAATGCCAACGACGGTATTTTGTTAACCGACAAGCGGGGAAATATCATCATGCTTAACCCGAGAATGATTGATATTTTTGGGTTGTTGCCACGAAAAGTAATCGGTAAACCCTTTTGCAGCTTTATCGACAAAGAGTTTCGCGAGCCTACCAAATCCATTCTTTTACCTGAACAATCCGAATCGGAATCCGCCACCATCGATGTAATTATCACCAATAAAAACAATCAGAAACACTGGCTCGAAATTAAACCTACACGAATATCGTGGGACAGCGACCGGGCTTTTTTAATATTTATTTCCGATGTTACCTTGCGTAAAAAAGCACAGGATGAACTTAACAAGTTAAACCTCAATCTTGAAAAAAGGGTTAAAGAGGAGGTTCGGAAAGTAGAACAGCAACAACAGCTGTTAATACAAAAATCGAAACTGGAATCGATGGGAGAACTTGCCGCCGGACTGGCACACGAAATTAACCAGCCTTTGGGCGGAATATCCATGGGGCTTGATAACATTCTTTACAAACTGCATGAAAATGACCTGTCAAACGATTATCTCAGGTCAAAAGTGGATATTTTGTTTAAAGATATCGAACGAATCAGAACCATTATCAATCATGTAAGAGTATTTTCGCGCGAGCAGCAAAGCATTCAAAAAGAAGAGACTAATGCTCAGGAAATCATTCTCAATGCTGTTTCCCTTATTGAAAATCAGTTTCGCAGCGAAAACATTAACCTTAAGCTTGAACTTGGTGCATCGCCGCTTACTATTTTTGTCAATCCGTACCGCATCGAACAGGTTTTCATTAATCTCCTGTCAAACGCCCGTTACGCAGTAAACAAAAAGGCAACCATGATAAACCGGGCAAAATATGAAAAAGAGATTACCATAAAAGTGGCTTCCAAAGAAAAGATGATGCTGATTGTGGTGGAAGACAATGGAACAGGCATGAGCGAAGAGGTGCTGTGTAAAATTTTTGATCCTTTCTTTTCAACAAAAGATTCGGAATCGGGAACAGGCATCGGGTTATCCATATCGTATGGAATTATTAAAGAATCGAACGGGAAAATAATTGCACAAAGTATTGAAGGCAAAGGAACAACAATGATCATAGAGTTACCTTTATTTTAAAAATAATCCAATGGAAAGTAAGCTTAATATTTTAATAGTTGACGATGAGGAAAGAGTAGTTGACGAAATTAAAGAGTTTTTAAAAAGCAAAAAATATCAGGTTTTCTCCGCTTCAACACCAACAGAAGCTTTTAAACTGTTGCACGAAAAAACCATCCACATCGTAATACTTGATGTTAGGTTACCCGAAATGAGCGGGCTTGATGTTTTGGAAAAAATAAAAGAAAAAAACCAATATATCGAAGTAATTATGATTAGTGGCCATGGCGACATGAATACCGTTATTGATGCCATGCGACGGGGTGCCACCGACTATTTTGCCAAACCGTTCCGGCTTGTTGATATGCAAAACGCCATCATGCGCACACGGCGGTTTATCGAGCTTAACCGCAAACTTAAGATAATGGAGTCGGGGCTTGACAGGCTTTCAAAGTTACTGCTCGAAAATATTGGAAGTCAGCTTTTGGGAAAAAGCAAAGCCATGAAACACCTTACAACAATGATGGCCAAAGTGGCTCAAACCGACAATACTTCGGTATTGATTTTAGGGGAAAGCGGAACAGGAAAGGAACTGGTAGCCCATGGCATTCATTATATGAGCCAACGAAGCAAAAACACTTTTTATTCGGTAAACTGCTCGGCCATTCCCGAAAGCCTTTTTGAAAGCGAATTCTTCGGCCATAAAAAAGGAGCCTTCACCGGTGCCACAGAAGACAAAAAAGGATGGTTTGAAATTGCCGACGGCGGAACCCTCTTTTTAGATGAAATTTCAGACATGCCATTGGGACAACAGGCAAAACTGCTGCGTGTGCTGGAAGAACGAAAGGTAAGTAAAGTCGGCTCGCGCGAAACCGTTACCGTTGATGTGAGAGTAATTGCCGCTTCCAACAAAAATTTGGAGGAGCTCACAGAACAAAACAAGTTTCGCCTCGACCTTTATCACCGGTTAAGCATATTTGTAATTGATGTACCCTCGCTGCACGAACGAACTGAGGACATCTCTGTTTTATCCGATTATTTTCTTAAAATGTATGCCACCAGACATAACGACAAAGTAAAACGCATTTCCAACGAAGCCATGAATATGCTTAACAACCATGTTTATAAAGGAAATGTACGTGAGTTACGAAATATGATACAACGTGCCGTGATTTTGTGCGAAGGCGAAGTACTGCTCCCCGAACATTTTAACATAGGCCTGAAAAACGAAACCGGAAACGTTAACAATACATCTGTATCAAAAACGGATGCGACAGCCAATAATATCATGGATGCCGAACCGGAGGACTTCGATCTGGAGTCGAACGAAAAACGGTTAATCATAAAAGCCATGGAAAAAGCAAACGGAAACAAGGCCAAAGCAGCCCAACTGTTGCACATTACCTGGCAGGCTTTGGACCGTAGAATGAAAAAATTCGGAATAGAATTTAATGAGATAAATTAGAATTGCTGTTACAAGTTTTCTGTTAAAGCAAACAATGTTATGTTTATAATCTTTAAAAAGGGGATACGTAAAATGTATCCCCTTTTTTAAGAAAAATTACTCACAGTAATTTATTGCCCGAATATTATCCTGTAAAAGATATGGTCGGGCAATTTTCAGCTTACATAATATCGATATCAAATTACATATCAAAACGTAAACGTGCGAAAATAAACCGTCCGCCGAAACCAAACTGTTGCGACCGGCGCGACCAGATAAACCTTCCCGAGCTTTGATTTTCCGGGATGTTCTTATCCGGATAGATGTCGAAAAGATTATTGGCACCAACGGTTATGTTAAGTTTATTGGTAAGGTTGTAACCAATTGAAAAGTCGGTAATTACCTTTGCGCCAAACACCTGTTGCAAAGCAGGATCGTTGTTGGCTTCGGTTACTTCTCCAAAATATACGTTTCTTAAAAAGATGCTCCATTTATTAACAGAAAGCAGGTTACTTAAGTTAATTTTGGTATGAGGGACAGCTTTTTCAAGAAAAATAGAAGCCCGTTCATCAAAGTAAACCGATTCCTGTCCTGACTCTTTTAACAAGGGTGACGAATGAATTTCGCCTACCCGAACGGTTTTCGAGAATGTTCCAGACAAGGTATTTTTAAGTGTTGTATGCGTACCCAGTGTAAGGTTGTTATCAATAACAATATCAATTCCCTGCGACCTTGTATCAATGGCATTTGCAAAGAAAGCAGCTTTTGTGGCACCTGCCATCCGGAAAAGATTTTCAAGCTCAGGTGTTGTGGGCGCAAATTGTCCGGTAAGCACAATCCTGTTTTGAATAGCAATAATATAAGCATCGGCCGTAATCTTCAAAAAAGCAGAAGGTATTTTTGCCGTAGCACCAATGCTGGCACTTTGAGATGTTTCCTGTTTCAATTTTGGAATACCCAAAATACCGGCTACTTTGCTGTCGTTTGAAAAGAGCCCAACTTCCTCGGGAATTCCCTGATCGTTAAACAGTGTTGAAGTTGAGTTAAAATAAATTTGCTGCAGGGATGGGGCACGGAATCCTGTATTTACCGAAGCTCTGAAATTCAGATTTTTACCCGCTTTTACCCGCGCGGCGATTTTCCCGTTCAGTGTTGAACCGAAATCGCTATAATTTTCGTAACGAATGGCTCCGTCAACTAAAAAACCGTCGGAAATATTGGCCTCTACATCAGCATAAGCAGCAACGCTGTTTCTGTATTTCGACAGCTCGTTACCGGGACGGAATCCGGGAAATACCTGTGCACCACCCGGACGTGAGCGATTGAAAAAGTCAACAGGTGCAACCTGAAAAGGCGATGTAATTACCTGTCCCAAGGTATCATAAGTAGCATAAGAAGCTACTTCGCCTGCAAAAATCTGATAATTTTCCAATCGAAACTCACCCCCATAAGCTACACTAACACCGGACAACACATCGGCAAAGCGTTTGTCAACATCCAAATTTGTTGTGTATTGCGAAAACTGAAAACCACCGCTGTTAAAACTGGTACCCGATGCATTTTGTTGCGATGCATTCAGCGAATTTGTTACGGCATAATTCATCGAGTTACTTCCATAGGTATTGCTAAAGTCAACATTCCAGCCTTTCACCTGACCACGAATACCGGCGGATAATGAATTATCTTTTATTGTAGGCTCAATATGCGGTAAAAAGCCGTTAATATAAATAGGAGTATATGTACGGTTTTGACCGGGAAGTCTGTAGAATCCTGCTGCATCGCCATGGCGATAACTGGTACCACCAAAGGCATAAAACTCGGTACCGTTTTTGTCAAGCGGCAAAGCCATGTTGAAAAAGAATTTTCCGCCACGTAATGCCGACTGACCAACGCGCATGATAAAATCGGACCGTGTCATATTACGTTCTGCCAGTTCGGCTTCGGTAAAATCAAGCGGCTTGCCATCAGCGTCTGATAGAAGAGCACGCACTTCATCAATAGAACCGGCTGCATTAATATTGCTTTTCAACGAGGCGTCAAAGGCTGATGTCATCTGCGAATACTTTTTTATCTCATCAAGAGAGAGGTTTGAAATATCGGCACCGTCATTATAAGCATTCCACTCTATGGCATTGTATCCGTGAAATATAGAGCCTGAATAACTTCCCATTCTATTGTAATAATCCCGGTAATTAAATTCACCGGTAAAGTTGATGTATCCTCCTTTTTTGCCGAGATCAATACCATAATTAACAGCAAGATTGCTCATGGCACCATCCATTCCACCTGTTAAGGCATTGCTGTTTTTTGACAGATATGCACCGGATGTGAGGTTAAAGGTAAGTTGATTGGTGTTTTTCTTTAAAATAATATTTATAACACCTGCAATGGCATCGGAGCCGTATTGTGCAGCTGCTCCATCACGAAGAATCTGTATGCTCGAAATAGAAGAAGCGGGAATGGTGTTCATATCTGTTCCCACATTACCCCTTCCGAATGTTCCGTTAACATTAATCAACGAAGAAGGATGTCTTCTTTTACCATTGATTAAAACCAATACCTGGTCGGGGCCTAATCCTCGCAATGATGCAGGATCCACCTCGTCAGTACCATCTGAAATGGTTTGCGTGTTTGAGGTAAAAGAGGGTGCCGAATAGTTCAGCATTTGATTCAGGTCGGTTTGTGCTCCCACCGATGAAATGGCTTTTACATCCAACACGTCCACAGGAACAGGCGTCTCAATGGCAGTTCTGCCGCCAAAACGGGTACCCGTTACAATGACCTCATTTAACGAAACTCCCGATTCCAGTTTTACATCAATTACCGTTTCATTTCCAACAGTAATTTCCTGCGTATCGTAACCGATATACGAAAAACGAAGCGTTACCCCCTTTTTCGTTTTAAGAGAGTAATGCCCATCAAGGCCCGTAACAGTTCCCTGTGTGGTTCCCTTGATGACAATGGATACACCGGGCAAAGTCTGCCCCTCATCGTTAGTAACTGTACCTGTTACAGTTACGGTTTGCGCCAGCAGCGATGTTGTGGTAAAAAACAACGCTACAAAAAGGTAAAAAATTTTCCTCATAATATAAAATTTTAGTTAGTAAATAAGTACTTAAATATAAAAATAGCAAAAATTACAATATGTTGTTATTATTTAACAACTAAATTAAAAGGTATTGCAATGTAAGTTATCAACAAAATGAGCAAAAGTTATTAACATTTTTGTGATTGATTATTCAAAATCACAAATAGTAATTGGCCTGATTGTTAAAGCACGGAAAACAAAAACAAGCTGCAATTTTAAACTTCTACCAGGCGGTTTTTAATGGCAAATATTACAGCTTCAATCATATTTTTGGAACCGGTTTTCTGAACAATGGCAGCGCGGTGTTTTTCAACGGTACGGTCGCTGATAAAAAGTGCTTCGGCAATTTCGGCGGTTGATTTTCCTTTGCATATTTCGGTTAACACCTGGTGTTCACGTGCCGACAGCTCTACCTTAACATGGTTATCATTACCGCCTTCATGGCTAAAAACTCCCGAAAGCTTTTCTACCAGCCCTCTTGATATAAGGTTATAGTCTTTTGAAAAAAGTTCGATGGCTCGCCCCAACTCTTTCAGGTCGGAGCTACTCAATATAATATCTTTTAAAGCATACTCATGACTGCTTAAATTTATCAGGCTGCCCACAATACAATCTTTTCCTTTATAAAAAGAGTATCCCGCAATCATTTTTAGTAATACCGGCTTACTGTATTTATCGCGTGCCGAAAACTCAAGTTCAAACTCTTTGGTGTGTGCTGCCAAGGCATCGGCAACAGCATTTATAACTTTCGGCCTGCTTTCTGCATCAACCACATCGGCAAGGCCAAACTGAAGCATTTCCACCTGGCTGTATCCTAAAAAAGAAGCTGCTTTACGATTAACTTCAATAAATTTGTTTTCCTGACACACAAATACTCCGTGTGGTGTACTGCTTAAAAGGCTTTGAAACCGCTCCTCGTTGGCTTTCAGAATTTTTTGCCGTTTGCCGATACGGGTTTTTACGGCATCAAGTAAATCGCCTAATTCGAACGGCTTTGTTAAATAATCATCGGCACCAATTTGCATTCCTTTACGAATGTCCTGCAAGGAAGTTTTTGCCGTGAGAAAAATAAATGGTATGGAGTATGTCAGCGGTGATTCGTTTAAAATAGCGTAAACCTGATATCCGTCCACTACGGGGATATTAATATCGCAGATAATGGCATCGAAAGAAGAAGAAAATGCAAGCTGAATGCCGGCAGCTCCGTTGTTGGCATGAGCAACCGCAAAATTGTTAAGTTTCAAAAAGTTTTTGATGGTTTCGGCCAGCGTGATGTCATCTTCTATAATCAATATCTTTTTTTTATCCATGATTTTTACTGTTTTTAAAAGGCAAAACTATTGTTATTTTGGTTCCTGTGCCGGGTGTGCTTGCAATAAATATTTCTCCTCCGTGCAGGTCAACGCAACGCTTTACCACCGACATGCCCACCCCGGTTCCTTTAATATTGGCCACATTGGCACCGCGATGAAAATCTTCAAAAATTTTCTCTACATCAATTTTCGACATCCCTATTCCCTTGTCGGTAACCGTTAAGTAAATGCTCTTGCTTTTTACCTGAAAATAAAAATCGACATTTTTATTGCCGGAAAATTTAAGTGCGTTGGTTAGCAGGTTTCTTACTATATGTGTAATCAAAGTTTTATCGGCAGTAACAAAATACTCATCGGAGATGTCATCGCGAATTGTAATGCGGTTTTTAAAGGGTTGCAACGACTGAAGTTCGTTAACAATATCGTGTAAAACTTTACTCAGATTGATATTTTCCGGTTTAAACTCCAAGATGGTTTTACTGTCGAGGACTTCAAAATTTTTCATCATGCCAATAATATTATCCACCCCGTTTTGAATATATTTTAAGGTTTCCGACTTCATTTTGTCATCCATACTCTTTTCAAAATTGCGTAACAGTTGGGCATTTGACGATATTATGGCAAGAGGCGTACGAAACTCATGACTAACAGTAGAAATAAGCCTTGTTTTTAGCTTTCCCAGTTCTTTCTCTTTTTGCAGCAGCTCTTTTACTTTTGCTTCGCTTTGCCGTATAATTTGGTTTTTTCGCTTGATTTTTCCGTACAACAAAATAATATAAAGCAACAGTATCAACATAACCGCACCTGCAAAAGCAACTACATAAATTATTTTCAACCTTTCGCTGCTCAGTTTTTTAGCCGAGGTAAGTTCAAAATTTTTCAGGGTCAGCTCCTCTTTTTTTAAATCAAGCTCAAAACGGTTTTTAAGATTGGCAATTTTTAATTCCGACTCTTCTTTGTAAATCGAATCGCGTTTGGTATCGTACAGTTTTTGATAAGCAAAAGCCCTGTCAGAGTTACCTGTAGAGTAAAAGTAAGCGGCAAGCGATTTGTACACATCAGCCTCAACAGGTCCGGCTTTTATTTTTTTTGACACCTCCAATGCCCTGCTAAACAAAGTGTAAGCCCTACTGTAATTTTTTTCTTTTAAATAAATCATACCCAATGAGTTGGCGAAAGATGCAATATCGTATTTGTTGTTAATTGTCACCGCCGTTTCATAAGCTTTTTCAAGCAATGTTTTTGCTTTTTGATGATTATTTATTTTGGCATAAACAGCACTCATCCGTTCCAATGCATGCGACTGCAACGTTTTATCGCCCTGCTTTACAGCTTCCTGCAACGCCTTATTGTAGTAGTCAAGCGACAGCTTATAATTTTTTAAAAAATCGTAATCAAGCCCTACATTAATAAGTGCCACCATGTAATTATAGGGGTCGGAAAGAGAATCAGCAGCATGCATGGCTTTTTTATGATAGTTGAGTGCTTCGGTATAATTGCCGTATTTTGAATAGATGGCACCAATATTATTTAAGGAGTAAGCCAGTTTTTTTGTAAGCTTGTTTGTTACCCTTATCTCGTAAGCTTTAATAAAATAATCGAGTGAGGTTTTATCGTCGCCCAAATAGTGATAAACCACGCCAATGTTGTTTAAAGCAGCAGCCTCACCTGCCGGACGGTGTGCTTTTACGGCCATTCTTTTGGCTTCTTTAAAAGTCTGCAATGCATCAAAATACCGCCCCCATTTAATGTAAATGCCCGCTTTGTTATTGGTAAAATAGATGATTCCCGCCGTATCGGCAATTATTTCGGAAAATTGCTTTGCCGAATCTTGTAAAACAATGCACTTGTCCAAAGCTCCTTGCTGTTCATACACATTGCTCATCAACTCACAAGCATCGGATGCCTCATAAAAATGTTGCGTTTTTTGAGCAAGCACCAGCATTTTTTGCGCATAATAAAGCGAAGAATCGGGTTGCCCGGCAAAGTACAAACCGGATATCTCTTTAAGAAGATGCAACCGTGTCGTATCCCCGGAAATAATTTTAAATCTGTGTTTTAAACTATCAATGGAGGCTTCCTGCGAAAACAACAATCCGCTGCAAAAAAGTAAAAAAACCAAAAAAGTTAATTGTTTCTTCATTGAGGATGCAAGTATAACGAAAAACGGGGAATCGGATTTTGAATCATGCCTTATAATCGTGTTTGGAGATGAGGGATTAAAAAAATAATTTTATTCAAGGCAACCCTCACTAATTCGCACTGTCAATAAAAATAGAAATAACCGGATGACTAACGAGCAAATTGTAGAAAAATGCAAAGCCGGCGATAAAAAGGCATTTGCGTTGTTATATAAGATGCATGCTCCAAAAATGTTAGGAGTATGCATCCGCTATGCTAAAACGCGAGAGGAGGCAGAAGATATGTTGCAAGAGGGATTTGTTAAGTTGTTTCAAAAAATAAACACTTTTAACGGCAGCGGCTCGTTTGAAGGCTGGCTACGAAGAGTTATTGTTAACACAGCAATAAATTATTACAAATCACAAATAAAACATAATCAAACAATTAATGTTGACAACAACGATTTAAGCTTTGTAAAAAATGAACCCGACAACGAAATCGATTCAACCGAAATCCCGCAAGGCAAATTACTTGAAATGATTCAGCAACTGCCTCAGGGATATAAAATGGTTTTTAACCTTTATGTTATGGATGGGTACCAACATCAGGAGATTGCCTCAATATTAAATATTTCGGTAAACACATCAAAATCGCAACTTTCAAAAGCACGAAAAATGTTGCGCCGGAAAGTGGAGAAGTATCGAATACAATATAGTTATGCGTAAACAAAATTGATAAGATTAATTTCTTTTGATATATAAAAGAACAAAATGAAAGAAAATACAAACATCGACAACTTGTTTAAGGGTGGCCTTGAAGATTTTGAGGCAACCCCCTCGGAACAAGTTTGGGAAGGTGTTGAAGGTGCTCTGTTCCATAATGTTACACCTAAGCCTTTCTACAATAAAAGGATTGGTTTGGCAGCGCTGCTGATTATGCTGCTGGCCATTGGCAGCTGGTTTCTGTTTTTCAATCACAATCCATCCGGAAAACAGAACCCTGTTAAGGAGATAGATAAATCCAACTCACTTGTTACAATGCCCGCAGTTAAAAAAGCAACAGAAACCCGGGTTGTTAAAACAAAAGAGAACAGTATTAAGGCCAATCAATCTTCAGAGGCTTTAAGCACAGCCGGCACAACCCGGCCGGAAAATTCCTCCGACAGCCCTGCCGGCGTAAATTTTAATGATGCTCAAACAACAACCTCGTACAAAAATAACAGCAACAGCAAAGCCGATTTGATTGTTCAAATTCCTGCCATCAGTATTCAATCGTTAGCCCTGATGCCCGAAATCCGTCTGCCGCAACAGCATCACGAAGTGCTTACCGTTACGCAATACATCAACAAAAGAAGTAATCTGCACATTTATACAGGTGCCGAAGCGCAAGTCGGTATGGTTTATTACCCCGCTTCCCGCGATCAGTTTACTTGGGCCGCCGGTGTTTTAACAGGGCTTAAAGCCGGAAGGTTTTATTTTGAAACCGGTGTGGGCTACCGTTTTATGCAGGAACAGGGAAGCTATAAAATTGATTTTGTAACACAGGACAGCGTGGGCTTTTACAACCAGGTTACCTCGTTTGACATAAACCCCCAAAACCCCGATAAAATTATTTTAAATTATAAAAAATCAACAATCTACGACTCAATTGAGCATGTGGCTTATACCGCTCCGATCTTTAAATACGATTACCTTACGGTTCCGCTAAAAATAGGATTCCGTTTGGTGAACCGAAAAAATATATTTGTAGCTTTGGAAACCGGATTGGAATACAGCCGACTTATCAAAACATTTATACCGGAGGCAGGTTTTTACTACGAGGGTTCCAACGACGTACGCATTGTTAACCAAACACCGCAACGGGTTATAAACAACTGGAAATATTTACTTTCGGTAAGGGTGGGCATCAAGCTTACAAAAAGCGTTTCGTTTATTGTTCAGCCTGAATTCGGTAAATATGTTAACTCGGTTTACCAACCGGGTAAAGGGGTAGCCATTGTAAAACCCTATATGATGAATTTGCATGCCGGCCTATATTACGATTTTTAAAAAATGAGTTATGATTTTTACTAAAAAAATAACAGCTTTACTTTTTGTCTTCATTCTTTTTGTTGTTGCGCTGCAGGCATCTGAGCATACGGTAACTTTTACCGGCAATGTAACAAGTCTTGAACAGGAGCCTGTGCCTTTTTTTCCCGTTTATATTATACATGGTAACGATTCGCTGGATGCTGTTGAGACCTTTACCGATGAAAACGGTATTTATATGCAAGATATTAAAGTTGAATCCGGTGAAGTATATAGTGTTTCTGTGTTCGACTGCCAAAATAATCAACAGTCTAAAGCTTTTGAAAATCCCGATTCAGTTAATATAGCCGATTTTTCCATCTGCACATATTCGGGTGGTTGTCAGGCTATTTTTCAGGAAGAGCAGGATTCTTCCAATCCCATGGCATACTTTTTTTACAACTATTCGGAAGGTGATTACAATGTGGTTGAATGGGACTTTGGCGACGGAACTGTAAGCCACGAAGAAAACCCGTATCATGTTTTTCCACAACAGGGTGTTTACACGGTTTCGCTATCAATTTTCGATACCCTGACACCCTCCGGTTGTTTCGATATGTTTCAACAAGATATTGTGACAGGTGAGCCTTTCGGCTGCCTTGCCGATTTTACGGTAACACTTGACACCTTAAACAACACCCCTTTTGTGTATCACTTTATTAACAACTCATCGGGCGACAGCCTTTTGTATTTTTGGGATTTTGGCGACGGCGATTTCTCACAGGAACAGTCGCCATGGCACACTTACACTCAAGGGGGAACCTACATCGTAAATCTTTTTATTCAGAATATTTATGGCTTCTGCTTCGATGAAATTGATAAAACCGTTGTAACAGCACAATATCATAATTTTGGAGGGCAGGTTTTTTTGGGTAATTATCCTATAAATAACGATCCCGCTGACAGCAGCAATATTGCCACAGCATATCTTTTTCGTAAAATGGAAGGACGATGGCACTATGTTGATGAGCGCAATTTTTGGCAATTGGGTTATTACTGGTTTACCAATAAATTAGAAGGCGACTATTTAATAAAAGTAAGCTTAAAGTCAGGCTCAGCAGATTACAACAATTATGCGCCGGGCTACATCGGAAAAACCGTTAAATGGCAAAGCGCAACAACCTTTACCCTAAACGAAGATGTTTTTGAAGAATCGGTTTATATGGTTAAACTGGCTCCGCTCGATTTGGGAATAAATAAGATTTCGGGTTACACTTTCTTCGATTCAACACTTAAAAACACTGTTATCGATACTCTTACAAACGTTTTGGTTCAGCTGTTTAATCAAACGGGCAACATAGTAGGCTATACGTACAGCAACAATAACGGCAAGTATGAATTTGACAACCTGCCCAATGGAAATTACAAGGTCAGAGGCGAAGTAATTGGCAGCTGCTCAAGCCAGACACCGGTAACCCTTTCGGATGAAACACCCGAAAATTCAGATGTCGATATAGCTATATTTGATTGTGGAAATATTGGCATCAGCGAAAATTCAGGCTCCGTCAACCTGATTTCTGCCACGCTATATCCGGTACCGGCCAACAAAACGCTTACCCTAAATCTTTACTCACAAATTATTGACAAGGTAATCGTCAATATTTACAATATTCAGGGAAAAAAGATGGAAAATAACACCATAACCCTTAGCGAAACCGGCACCTTTAAAATAGATGTCAGCAACAAACCGGCCGGAATTTATCTGCTTAATATTTTAAATACCAACCACCGGAGGCTTTTAAGCAAAAAATTTATTGTTTCCCATTAAAAACAGGCAACCTTTTCAAATTTTACTGTCTTACCTGATAGAAGCTTCAATTATTTTTTAACTAAAATTTAAAAAAAATGAAAAGAATTATTTTTAGTCTTTTTTTAAGCGTGATGAGTTTGATGGGATTTGCCCAAGCCTATCAGGTTTCGGTAAGCGGTACGGTAGTCGATGGTCAATCGGGCATGCCGCTTGAGGGCGTACAAATAGCCATCGAAACCGATAGCACACCCGCAGGAAGCGGTTATTACAATGTTGTATTTACCGATGCCAACGGGTACTATTCCGACACCTTTAATGCACTTGACGGTGAATCGGGAACATTAATAACCACTATGACAGATTGCGAGGGTGAGCCCGTTAGCGAATTTAATCAGTACTCGTTAAACAACAATAGTTTTGAAGTAAACTTTACTTTTTGTGATGACCCTCAGGGAGGAGACACCTCCTGCATGGCCATGTACTCATACTATTTTGAGGACAACTTTCTGGAAGCACATTTTGAAGATTTATCATTTGGCAATCCAACTGCCTGGAGTTGGGATTTTGGCGACGGAACCACATCAACCGAACAAAATCCGGTTCACATTTATGCCGACACCGGCATTTACGAAGTTACCTTGAATATTTCCGGCGACAGCTGCAGCAGTTCCTATACCGACTGGGTTTGGGTTGAAGATGACAGTACGGGATTTGATGAGTGTATGGCTCTTTATTTTGCCCGGCCATCCGACAGTAATTTTATGACCATTATTTTCCAGGATCAAAGCTGGACAGCCAACTGGGGAACACCTGATTCATGGTCGTGGGACTTTGGCGACGGAGCCACTTCAACAGCACAAAACCCTGTACACACCTATGCCCAGGAGGGTCACTATCAGGTTTGCCTGACCATTTACGACACCACCACTAATTGTCAAAGCACCTTTTGTCATGAAATTGAGGTAGAACATTGTGGCGACTGTGAAGCTTATTATTACTATATGCCCGAAGATTCACTTGGATATGATATGTTTACGCTTCATTTTTATGATTATTCAATAGGAAATCCCGATACGTGGTCGTGGGACTTTGGTGACGGAGCCACCTCAGGTGAACAAAATCCGGTTCATACTTTTGCTCAGGAGGGAATGTATAATGTTTGCCTGACCATTTCAAACACAGCCGATTCGTGCCAAAGCACATACTGCGAAGATGTATTTATTTACAATGACTCAACAGGTGGTGACTGCTACGGATATTTTGAACATTATGCAACCGACTCAGCCTCCTTGTCCATTGATTTTGCAGCCGTTAATTACAGCAGCGACAGCATGAGTTATAGCTGGGACTTCGGCGACGGCACTACCGGAACCGGAGCAACCGTTTCGCATACCTATGCCGACGGTGGCATTTACGAGGTTGTATTGTCTGCCAACAGCACTAACCCTGCAGGATGCTCATGGGACTATGAAGAACCCATTTGGGTGGGTAATAACTGGACATTTACTGTTTCGGGAAAAGTTTATCTTGACAGCCTTACCACTACTACCGCCGACGCAGGAAATGTTTATCTGATGGCGTTCGACACTTCATGGACAAATCTCGTTGCCATCGACACTGCAATTATCAATTCCGATGGATCTTATGAGTTTGAAGCAGACCCGTTCCAGCACTGTATTTATTTTGCTCAGGCCGAACTATCTGACCAGTCAGCCTACTTCGGACAGTATCTGCCTACCTATTTTGTGAATGCCCTTTCATGGGAAGAAGCCTGGCCTATATTCCCTTTCATACCATTTATGCAGTACGACATTTTCATGGTTCCGCAAACTACTTCAAACAGCGGTGTTGCCAATATAACAGGTGTAGTTAATGCACAGGGAAGCCGTGGAGTGGTAAATGGTGTTATGATGCTCCTTATGGACGAAAACAACAACCCCATTGGTTATGTAAGAACCTCCGAAATCGGAACATTCAACTTTCAGGAACTGGCTTACGGAACCTATAAACTGCGTGCCGAGTTTGTGGGCGCAAAAAGTCAAACAGCCACCATTACACTTACCGAAGAGAATCCTTCGTCAACAGTAGTTGTTACCCTTGCCGGCGGCGAAGCCTATTTGGGAATTGAAGAGCTACATTCCAAATACCTGAAAGAGTTGGGCAATATTTATCCTAATCCGGTTACCTCCGACGCAGCCTTTAAAGTAAGCATGAAACAGGCTTCCACAATGGATGTTATGGTAATCAGTCAGGTAGGACAGGTTGTTATGAACCAGAAAGTTAACCTGCAGCAGGGAGTGAATAATGTTAACTTACATACGGCAAGTCTCCCTCAGGGAATATATATTGTAAAAGTTTTAACAAATGACGGTGCTTTGGCAACTCGAAAAATGGTTAAAATTAATTAATACTATGTGTTTGTTTTTACGAAAGGCTCTTCCGGATTTTCGGAGGAGCCTTTTTTATTTGTATTAAAAAAGACTTCACT